>NZ_ASZV01000005.1:0-277555 GCF_000442475.1 Ralstonia sp. AU12-08
CAGCAGCACATCATCAAACACGCCACCAAGAATCTGCGTCTGCTTGCGGATGTCTTCATCACGACGGTCACCCGCACCGCTGATCACCACCGAGCGCCGCTTGGCCGGCATCGTTGCCACGGCGTTGCACAGCGCCTGAATGGCATCCGGGTTGTGGCCGTAGTCAGCAATGAGCGTAGCGCCCTTGTAATCGAACAGGTTGAAGCGCCCCGGCGCCG
Source organism: Ralstonia sp. AU12-08 (assembly GCF_000442475.1). NCBI lineage: Bacteria > Pseudomonadati > Pseudomonadota > Betaproteobacteria > Burkholderiales > Burkholderiaceae > Ralstonia > Ralstonia sp. AU12-08. The sequence goes on from NZ_ASZV01000005.1 coordinate 219, forward strand.
TGGCGGCGTCGTTCACAAATGTGGCTAGCCCGCGGCGGATGACCGCCCAGTCGATGCCAAGCGCCCAAGCGGCAGCAATCGACGACATGGCGTTCTCAACCTGGAAGCCAATCGTGCCGTTGCGCGTGAGTGGAATGTCGGCCAGCGCGATGCGCGTTTCCTTGGCGCCTTCGGTGGCCACAATCTCTGCGCCATCGACAAACACCACGCGCTTGCCCTGCGCACGATGCAGTGCCATGGTCGGCAGGCCAATGTCCTGCGCAAAGAACGTGATCGAACCTGGGCAGGCATCGGCCATGCGCGCGACCATCGGGTCGGCGGCGTTGAGCACAGCCATGCCCTTGGGCGCCACGTTCTGCACGATCACGCTCTTGAGCACAGCCAGGTCTTCTACCGTGCTGATGTAATTCAGGCCCAGGTGGTCGCCTTCACCCACGTTGGTCACCACGGCGACATCGCAGCGGTCGAAGGCCAGGCCTTCGCGCAACAGGCCGCCGCGCGCGGTTTCGAACACGGCGGCATCCACGTCGGGGTGCAGCAGCACGTTGCGGGCGCTGCGCGGGCCGCTGCAGTCACCGGTGTCGATACGCTGGCCCTGGATGTACACGCCATCGGTGCCGGTCATGCCCATGCGCAGGCCGCTGGAGGCCAGCAGGTGGGTGATCAGGCGCACGGTCGTCGTCTTGCCGTTGGTGCCGGAGACAGCCACCAGAGGGATACGGCCATCGTCGCCATCGGCAAACATCGTCGAGATGATGGCTTCGCCCACCGCGCGGCCCTTGCCGTATGAGGGCTGCAAGTGCATGCGCAAACCCGGTGCGGCGTTGACTTCTACAATGCCGCCGGCTTGGTCTTCAAACGGCTTGAGCATCGTTTCGCAAACGGCATCCACACCGCAGATGTCGAGCCCAACCATCTGCGCAGCAGCCACGGCACGCGCCGCGATGGCCGGATGGACGTCGTCGGTCACGTCGGTTGCCGCGCCACCCGTGGAGAGGTTCGCGTTGTTGCGCAACACCACGCGCGTGCCCTTGGGCGGCACGGCGTCGGCGCTCAGGCCCTGCTTGGCAAGCGTGGCCAGTGCAATGTCGTCAAAGCGGATCTTCGTGAGCGACGTGGCATGCCCTTCACCACGGCGCGGGTCGCGGTTCACCTCGTCGACCAGCTCGCGCACCGTGTGCTTGCCGTCGCCAATGACTTGCGGCGGGTCGCGGCGCGCGGCCGCCACCAAGTGCTTGCCCACCACCAGCAGACGGAAATCGTGGCCGGGGATGTAGCGCTCGACGATCACGTCCGACGAGATGTCGGCCGCCACTTCGTAGGCCGTCTTCACTTCTTCCTGCGTGCGGATGCGCACGGCCACGCCCTTGCCCTGGTTGCCATCACGCGGCTTGACCACCACCGGGCCGTTGATTTCCTGCGCGGCTTCCCAAGCCTCTTCGGCGCTGCGCACCGAACGGCCAAGCGGCACCGGCACACCGGCGGCATGCAGCAACGTCTTCGTCAGGTCCTTGTCCTGCGCAATGGATTCGGCCACGGCGCTGGTCATGTCGGTCTCGGCCGCCTGGATGCGGCGCTGCTTGCTGCCCCAGCCAAACTGGACCATCGAGCCTTGCGTGAGGCGGCGGTACGGAATGCCGCGCGCCACGGCGGCGTAGACGATGGACCCGGTGCTCGGTCCCAGGCGCACGTCTTCATCCAGGTCGCGCAGGCGGTGCAGCGCGTCGTCCAGATCGAACGGCTGGTCATCACGCGCCGCCAGGCAAAGTTGGCCAGCCAGCTCGAACGCCAGTCGGCCCACTTCCTCTTCGGTGTATTCGACAACGACCTGGTACGTACCGGGTTCGAGCGTCGGCTCGGTGTGGCTGAACGTGACCGGGCAGCCCGCAGCAGCCTGCAGGCCCAGCGCGGCAGCTTCCAGCGCGTGCGCCATCGACGGCGCATCGGCTTCGTCATCCGGCCGCAGCGGGCCGATGGCCGGAAAACGCGCACGCAGGCGGTCTTCAAAACCCGGCAGCTCGGTCAACAGGAGCGATTGGTCCGAGCAGGCCACGATGGCCTCGATGGCCGTGTGACGACACCAGAGATTCGGACCACGCAGGGCCCGGATACGAGAGACTTCCATACAGTCGGCTTTCCGTTGTGCTGTGGGCTGCTTTTGGTCAGGCCCGGTGTTCCGTGCGGCCCATCCACTGATGGACTTGCTCGACAGTGGCATCGATCGCGCATTCGTCGCATTGCAGGACCAGCAGATCGCCAGGTGCGAGCTGTGACAGTGCCGCTTCCACAGCATCCTGGCGTTTGCCCCCGTCGACGACGACCTCGGCCACACGGCCGCCTTGCTGCATCCCCTGCTTGAGCAGCGCACGCGCCTGGGGCTCGAACTGGGCATCGGCGCGCTTGACGCTGGCGTCTTCGCACAGCAGCACGCGGTCGAACGTTTGACCGATCACCGTGCCCTGTGCCACGAGGTCTTCGTCGCGACGTTGCAGACCAGCGCCAAACACCAATGTCCGGCGTTCTGCCGGGAAGTTGTCCAGCGCACCGGCCAGCGCTTGCAGCGCTGACGCGTTGTGCGCGTCATCCACCACGATGGTGGCGCCGTTGTGCTGGAACAGCGTAAAGCGCCCCGGTACATCCACCTGGCCAACGTCAAACGTGACGATGCCAGCACGGATCAGTTCATGCGAGATGCCCAGCGCCCAGCCGGTCGCCACGGCGGCCAGCACGTTCTCGATCTGGAACGGCACCCGGCCCGCGTAAGCGAGCGGAATGGCCGACACATCGGCCAGTGCCACTTCCGTTTGGCCGGTAGCAAGCACCACCTTGCCGTCACGCACAAACACCGCCCGCTTGCCCGCAGCACGGTGCGCGGCAATGGCCGGCAGGTCGCCCGAGAGGGCAAAGAAGATCACCTCGCCATCACACAACTCGGCCATCTCGACCAGGCGTGCGTCGGCGGCATTGAGCACGCCCACGCCGGTCTTCAACACCACGTCAATCTGCGTGCGCAGGACGCTGTACATGCGGTCTTCGTCTTCGACGTAGAAGTCGCCCAGGTGATCGGGCTTGTCGAAGTTGGTGACCACGCCGACCTGGCAGCGGTCATACGGCAGCCCTTGCGACAAGATCATGCCGCTGTCGTTCTCGAACACGGCGGCTTCCACCGCGCGGTTCATCAGGATGCGATGGCACGCGTCCCAGGCAGCGCGGTCGCTGCGGGCCGTGCCTTCCACTTGGCGGTGGTCCAGGTACAGGCCGTCGCTGCAGCCCAGGCCCGTATGCTTGCCCGACAGCTGCAGCAATTGCGCCACCAGCTTGGCGACGACAGTTTTGCCGTTGGTGCCCGTGATGCCCACGATGGGAATGCGGCCGTCGTCCTGCACGCCGTCCTTGCCAGAGAACAGGTGGTCGACAATCGCACGGCCCACCGGGCGCGGTTCACCCTGGGCGGGGCGGATATGCATCAGCAAACCCGGCCCGGCGTTCACCTCAACAACGGCGCCGCGCTGTTCGTCCAGCGGGCGCGAAATGTCTTCGGCCACCAGATCCACGCCGGCAATGTCCAGCCCGACCACCCGTGCCGCCAGCGACACGTGGGCCGCCACGCTCGGGTGTACACGGTCGGTCACATCAAATGCGACGTTGCCGTTGCGCTGGATCAGCACGGTGCGGCCTGCGGGCGGCACAGCGGTGCCATCGGCATAGCCCTGGCGCTTGAGCTCCAGGCGCGCGGCGGAATCCAGTCGCACGGGGTTCAGCGGGTGCTCTTCGGTCGGGCCACGGCGCGGGTCGGCGTTGATCTGCGATTCGATCAACTCCTCGATGGTGGAGGTGCCATCGCCGACAACCGATGCGGTCTCGCCCATGGCCGCCGCCGCCACACGGCCGCCCACCACCAGCAGGCGGTGTTCGTTGCCGGAGACGAAGCGCTCGACGATCACGCCGTTGCCCTCTTCGATGGCCACCGCGTAGGCGGTTTCCACCTCTTCGCGCGTCATCAGGTTGGTGAACACGCCGCGGCCGTGGTTGCCGTCGTATGGCTTGACCACCACCGGCACGCCGATGTCTTCGGCGGCCTCCCAGGCGTCTTCGGCGCTGTCGACCATGCGGCCTTCCGGCACGGGCACGCCGCACGACTGCAATAAGCTTTTCGTAAGGTCCTTGTCGCGCGAGATCGATTCGGCAATGGCGCTGGTGCGGTCTGTCTCGGCCGTCCAGATGCGGCGCTGGCGTGCACCGTAGCCCAGTTGCACGAGGTTGCCGTCCGACAGGCGGATCGACGGAATGCCCCGGTCGTCAGCGGCATCCACAATGCAGGCCGTGCTCGGACCAAGGCATTGGTCATCCACCATATCGCGCAGCGTTTCGACCGCCGCATCCACGTCGAACGGACGATCTTCAATGGCGGCCATGACGAGGTCCCGCGCCGCAAACAGTGCTGCGCGGGTCACGTCTTCGTGCCAGGCACGCACGATCACCTTGTAGACGCCGCGGATCGGGGTCTCGCGGGCCTTGCCAAAGCCGCCCGGCATGCCGGCCAGATTCTGCAGCTCGAGCGTGACGTGCTCCAGGATGTGACCCGGCCAGGTGCCTTCCTTCAAGCGCATCAGGAAGCCGCCGCGCACGCCGGGGCTGCAGCGGTGCTCGATCAGCGTTGGCAGCCACGTCGACAGGCGCTCATAGAACCCCGGAATCGTGTTGGAGGGGAAATCCTCCAATTCACCAATGTCGACCCATGCCTCCAGCACTGGCCGATATGTCCACATATTCGGGCCGCGCAGCGACATGACATCGAGAATCTCAATGTCCTTCTTCTTCATCGAATTAGCTTGGAAAGCAGTGGGCGAAATGCCCGAGAAAATGAAGCGTTACCTTTCAATAACGTTACAACGGCTTTGGCGTTGACCGCTTGAACCAGGAGTGCGTTGTGCATCGCACCAATTTCCTGGCTCGCTCCCCTATGTATACTTGCGAGCAAAATTTGCCGGCCACCGGACGCTCAACGCGCGCGATGGCCGCACCATTGCTCCGATTTATGTTCGTCCTTTACCCGTTTTGGGCTGTTTTTTGGGCCATTGGGACGCGCTTTTTGAATTCTTTGCGCCGCTCATGACCCAGTCCTCCCCAACATCCGCCCCCAACCTTGCCGGCACTCAGGACCCCTGGAGTGTCGAGCTCGGCTCAAGCCTCGCTCCAGAGGAAACCGTCCTGGCCGGACTGCAGCTGGATTTGGACCCAAGGCTGCATTTTACCCAAGGGTGGCTGGTTGTTACGCATCGCCGCCTGATCGGGCGGCCCCCCGGCGGAAAGGACTTGCAAAGCTGGGACATCGCGCCCGGCATGACGCTTTCGCACACCGACCACGCCGGCGTAGGCACGCTGGAGCTGTCCGACGGCCAGCGCCGCCTGGCGAGCTGGCGGTACACGCTGGGCCACAACGCCGACGCCCTGCGGCTGACCGACGTGTTCGACGCGCGCCGCAACGCACTCACGGCAGGCGCCGAGCCCGCACCAGCCGACACAGACGTCTGCCCGACCTGCAAGGCGCCGCTTCCGCCCGATGAAGACACCTGCCCCCAGTGCAGCCGCGAGCTGGAGCAACCGCCCTCCACCTGGGCGCTGCTGCGCCTGTGGCGCTTTGCCCGGCCGTATCGCTGGCAATTGCTGGCCGGGTTCGCCCTGCTGCTGCTGGGCACGGCCGCCACCCTGGTGCCGCCGTACCTGACGATGCCCTTGATGGACAAGGTGCTGATCCCGTACCAGAACGGCACCCCGATCGACTACAGTCTGGTCACCCTCTACCTGTCCGGCCTCTTTGGCGCCGCGCTGGTGGCATGGTCGCTGGGGTGGGCGCGCACCTACCTGCTGGCGCGCGTGTCCGAGCGCATCAGCGCCGACCTGCGCACCACCACCTACGAGCACCTGCTCAAGCTGTCGCTGGAGTATTTCGGCGGCAAGCGCACGGGTGACCTGATGGCCCGGATCGGTTCGGAAAGCGACCGGATCAGCGTGTTCCTGTCGCTGCACCTGCTTGATTTCGCCACCGACGTGCTGATGATCGTGATGACGGCGGTGATCCTGATCTCGATCAACCCGTGGCTGGCACTGGTCACACTGGTGCCGCTGCCGTTCATTGCGTGGATGATCCACCTGGTGCGCGACCGCCTGCGGCACGGCTTCGAGAAGATCGACCGGATCTGGTCGGAAATCACCAACGTGCTGGCCGACACGATCCCGGGTATCCGCGTGGTCAAGGCCTTCGCCCAGGAAAAGCGCGAAGTCACGCGCTTTGCCGAGGCCAACAAGCACAACCTGGCCATCAACGACCGCGTCAACGCGGTGTGGTCGCTGTTCACGCCCACCGTGACGCTGCTCACCGAGGTGGGCTTGCTGGTGGTCTGGATTTTCGGGATCTGGCAGATCAGCCACGACGCCATCAGCGTAGGCGTGCTCGTGGCGTTCCTGACCTACATCAGCCGCTTCTACACGCGCCTGGATTCGATGAGCCGCATCGTGTCCGTCACGCAGAAGGCGGCCGCTGGCGCCAAGCGGATCTTCGACATCCTCGACCACGTGTCGAGCGTGCCGGAGCCGCAAAAGCCGGTGCACCTCGACAACGTTGAAGGTGCGATCGAACTGCGCGACCTGGGCTTCCGCTATGGCAACCGGGCGGTGATCCGCGGCCTGAACCTGTCGATCCAGCCGGGCGAGATGATCGGCCTGGTGGGGCATAGCGGCTCGGGCAAAAGCACGCTCGTGAACCTGATCTGCCGCTTCTACGATGTGTCGGAAGGGGCGATCCGCTTGGATGGCGTCGACATCCGCTCGCTGCCCATTTCGGAATTCCGCCGCAACATCGGCCTGGTGCTACAGGAGCCGTTCCTGTTCTTCGGCACGATTGCCGACAACATCGCCTACGGCAAACCCGACGCCACGCGCGAGGAAATCGTTGCCGCCGCACGTGCCGCGCACGCACACGAGTTCATCCTGCGTCTACCGCACGGCTACGACTCGCTGGTGGGTGAGCGCGGCCAGGCGCTGTCGGGCGGTGAGCGCCAGCGCATTTCGATTGCGCGCGCGCTGCTCATCAACCCGCGCATCCTGATCATGGACGAGGCCACGTCGTCCGTGGATACGACCACCGAGAAGGAAATCCAGAAGGCGCTCGACAACCTCGTGCAGGGCCGGACGACCATCGCCATCGCGCACCGCCTGTCGACGCTGCGCAAGGCCGATCGCCTGGTCGTCATGGACCGCGGCCAGATCGTCGAGGTGGGCAACCACGATGAACTGCTGGCACGCGAAGGGGCGTACTACAAGCTCTATCAGGCACAGGCCCGCAATGTCGACGCAGACACCGACATGACGAGCGACGGCGAGCGCGTGGACGCTGCCGAACCGGCTTACGCGCAATAAGCGCAGCCATCACGTTTCTGGAAGAGCACGGCAATGCAAACGCCCGATTTCACCCTGAGCCGCAACCGCCTCGGCAAGCTGGTCATGACCCTGGCCGACGGCACCTCGCACGAAGGCGTGGTGCCCGTGCGCGCGTTTCCGATTTCCGCAGCGGCCGATGGCTTCAGCCTGATGAGCACCGACGGCCGCGAGCTGGCCTGGATCACGCGGCTGGATGCACTGCCCGAGCCCACGCGCGTGCTGATCGCCGATGAACTGGCCACACGCGAGTTCATGCCCGAGATCCGCAAGATCATCGGCGTATCGACCTATGCCACGCCCAGCAAGTGGACGGTGCAGACCGATCGCGGCCAGACCGATCTCGTGCTGCGCGGCGAAGAAGACATTCGCCGCCTGACCGGCAGCACGCTGCTGATCTCGGACAGCCACGGCATCCACTACCTGATTCGCGATCACGTTGCGCTGGACAAACCCAGCCGGAAGATCCTCGATCGATTCCTCTGAACCGCGCAGTGGTTACCTCAGGGCTGGCGGTACCGGTTGCACTGTTGCCATCACCTCGCTGAACAGGGTTGCCGTCCGCTTCCAGCTCCCGCGCTGGTTGTAATCGCCTGCCGTTGTCACGACCACCATATCGAGCGCGGGGATGATCCACAGGCGCTGGCCACCGTTGCCGATGCCACCCATCCAATCCTGCTGCGCACCGCCCGCCTCCACCTTGCCCAGCCACCATTGGTAGCCGTACCGCAAATCCGGCTCGATACCCGTATCGATGTGCGGGCGGGTCGATTCGGCAATCCATGCAGTAGGCACCACTTGCCGGCCGTTCCATTGGCCGTGCTGCAAGACAAGCTGCCCGATGCGCGCCAAGTCCCGCGGGCGCAAGCGCACCCCCGCAAATGCCAGCGGGCGACCACGGTAATCGTCCACCCATTCCCAGTCGGTGATGCCCAGCGGCTCGAAAAGCTGTTGGCGTGCGTACTCGGGCAATGACATGCCAACGCGATCGGCCAGCAATTGGGCCAGCACCGCAGTATTGCCGCCGCTGTAGTTGAACTGCGTGCCGGCCGGCACAGCCATTGGCCGGTTGAACACGTAGCGCGTTTGTGAGGTATGCCAGAACAGCCCGAATTCGTCGTTATTGAACGGGCTCGTGGCGTGCCATTCGTTCCAGGCCAGCCCGCTGGACATGGAGAACATCTGCGACAACGTAATCGCCTCGCGGCCATCACGGCTCAAGGCAGCCAGTTCGGGAAACAGTGACAACGCGGGCATATCCAGCGCCGGCATCTTGCCTTGCGCCTGCGCAATCCCCCATAGCAGGCTCGTCACCGATTTGCTGATCGACCGGACGTCGTGCACGGTCGTTGGGCCGAATGTTCGCGTGGTGCGGAACAGGTCTTTGATGCGCTCGTCCTTGCCGGGCCGATAGACCTCGGCGACTAGATGGCCGTTGCGTACGACGAGCAGGCTGTGGAAGTTGATATCGCCGTCTGCAAAGTTGTGCAGGACGGTGCAGAGGCGGTCGGTATCGAAGCCGGCGGCGGCAGGGCTCGCGTCAATCTGCCAGCCGTCGTTCAACTGGGCAGGCGCATCGCACGGTGGCGCAGCGATCGCCGCATGCGTGCACACGGCGAGGCCGAGCGCGACACCCGCATGGGCTAACCAGCCAAGACTGCGATGTCGTTGCGCCATGAAGCCCCCACATTGGATCCGTGGCAGGCAGTATCACCAACCGTTTGGCGTCAACCAAGCGGCGTGCGACGAACGGTGGATCCAGCGGCGTGAATATCAGCGGAAGTGGTCTGACGGTTACACGCCCGTTGATGCGTAGACGTAAGCAAAGACGAACGCCCCGATCACCAGCGAGGCCACCCAGCCGGAGAGTCGCATGCGGCGCGAACGCACCGCCACGCTCGAAAACAGCATGCGTTCACGGCGTGCTGCGGTACCGAAGGCAAGCAGCAGAACGCCGAGCAGGCCAATGGCCGCAACGGCTGCGCCGACGCTCAGGCGCGACCACGCGGCTGTCAGATGTTCACCATCCCGGTAACCGAGATAGCTGCTGCCCGCCCCGATCACGACGAGGGCGATGCAGCCGAGGACAAAACGACCGCGCGCGGGGCGGGCTTTCCAATCAACCGGCATATTGTTCTTGTTCTGAAAACACAATGGGCGAAGTATAAGTCGCATGCCAACCGGCCTCACCAAGTGCGACGCCAAGTCCCCGTCCGGAACCCCTGCCCGCGTTACCATGTCGGACTGTTCTGATTCTCAAGTTACGTTACAGGCACCTATGGTCACACGTCGAACCCTTCTTGCCTCCGCCTCCGTGACCGCCACGCTGGCGGCGCTCGGCATCACGCCCGAAGCACTGGCCGCAAATGGCGTCAAACTCGGCGTCAAACTGGGCGATGCCACGCCGTTTTCTTTCGATGCGCTGATCGAGCGCGCCCGCACGATGGCCGGCCAGCCGTACACGCCGCCCGCCACGGCGCCGGCCGACATCCTCGCCAAGATCGACTACGAAGCCCACGGCAAGATCAAGTTCGACACGGCACACGCGCTGTTTGCCGATGGCCCGGGGCAGTTTCCGGTGACGTTCTTCCACCTGGGCACGTTCTTCCGTGCGCCCGTGCGCATGCACGTCGTGGAAAAAGGCGCCGCGCGCGAGGTCATCTACGACGCGTCGTACTTCGACATGCCCGCCGACAGCCCCGCACGCAAGCTGCCCGATGGGACCAAACCCGGCAGCGGCTTCGCTGGCTTCCGCTTCCAGGAAAGCCGCCTGGGCGACCAGAAGAAACTCGACTGGAAGAAGAACGACTGGGTCGCCTTCCTCGGTGCGTCGTACTTCCGCGCCATCGGCGAGCTGTATCAGTACGGCCTGTCGGCACGCGGCATTGCGCTGGACGTGGCACAGGCTGGCAAGCCGGAAGAATTCCCCAACTTCACGCACGTGTGGTTCGACACGCCGGCAGACAACCGCGCCGATTCGGTGACGATCTACACGCTGCTCGACGGCCCGAGCATCACAGGCGCTTACCGCTTCGTCATGCATCGCACGAAGGGCGTGGTGATGGACATCGACACGGCCATCTTCCTGCGTAAGGACATCGACCGCTTCGGCATCGCGCCCGCTACGTCGATGTACTGGTTCTCGGAAACCGCCAAGGGCACCGCCACCGACTGGCGCCCCGAAGTGCACGACTCCGATGGCCTGGCCCTGTGGACGGGCAGCGGCGAGCGCATCTGGCGTCCGCTGAACGATCCGCCGCGCACGATGGCGTCCGCCTTTGGCGACAACAACCCACGCGGCTTCGGCCTGCTGCAGCGCGATCGCGATTTCAACAACTACCAGGACGGCGTGCACTACGAGCGCCGCCCGAGCCTGTGGGTCGAGCCGCTGGAGGGTTGGGGCGAAGGCGCGGTGCAACTCATCGAGATCCCGACCGACGACGAGATTCACGACAACATCGTCGCCATGTGGGTGCCGAAGGCACCGGCGCGCGCCGGCAGCCAGTACCGCCTGCGCTACCGCCTGCACTGGCTGGCCGATGAGCCGTATCCGACGCCGCTGGCGCGCTGCGTGGCCACGCGCTTGGGCAACGGCGGCCAGCCGGGCCAACCGCGTCCGCACGGTGTGCGCAAGTTCATGGTGGAGTTCAAGGGGGGGCCGCTGGAGAAGCTGCCGTTTGGTGTGAAGCCCGAAGCCGTGCTGAGCACCTCGCGCGGCACGTTCTCGTATGTGTTTACCGAAGCGGTGCCGAACGGCGTGCCGGGCCACTGGCGCGCGCAGTTCGACCTGACGGTCGACGGCAAGGAGCCGGTGGACATGCGCCTGTTCCTGCGCGTGGATGGCAAGCCGCTGTCGGAAACATGGCTGTATCAATACCACCCGTTTCAATCACCAGTGGGGCCGGTGGCGTCGTAAGGGTTGGCGCAATCAATAAAAAAGGCGGGAGAATTCCCGCCTTACTTGTATGCGACCGTCACGATGGCCAGTGCTGGTTCGGCGCCAGGTGAATGTGAGAGCGTGAGTTTTCCGCGGTTGCCCGCCAGCACGTTGGATTTGAAGCCGTCATACCGAGCACGCATCAGTGCCCCGCTCACGACTTCACCAACCCTGTGCCACACCCCCGACGACTTGCCGCGCGCCATAACCGACACCTCGGCTGGCACTGGCTTGACCGCGGGTGTGTTGAAGTCCACCACCACTTGATTGCTGGTTGCGGCCGTACGGGCCTGCAGCCCATCGGCCGTGCCGGCAGCACGCGGCCCAGCCTGCACGCTGTACCCGGTTGCAACAACCGCCCCCGTGAAACGGATCGTGCCGCCGCTTTGACCGCCAGCGGCCAGTGCTCCGGTCGCCCCCATCCAACCAATCGCCGCCATCAGTGCCACGGCCCCTCTCGTATAACGCTTGTGCATAACAACCCCCAGTACCCGACCCTCGGGCGATGTTCTTTATCCAGTCGTTTACGGACGACCAGACCTGACATGTTTTTAACCGCCATTTTGTAACAGCCTGATTCAACAATTTTTTACATACAAAATCGTCTCACAATCCGATTCTTATTCTTAACCACGGGTATTCCCGATTGATCATCAGAATCGGAAATACCGCGTTATTCAAGATCTAGGGTGTTGGCCACACTTCCAATGCCTGCATCAGCCGTTTTCCTAACGGAATGCGCTTGGCCATGTCGGCCTCAAGCGGCATGTCGATGTTCAGGGCGAACGCGTACACCTTCCCCTCACGCTCGACCCAGCCCACCCACCAGCCGATCTCGGGCTGATACTCAGTTGCGACCCCCGTCTTGGCGTACAGCGCGGCATCGCCCTGTTTTTCGATCAGCAGCATGCGGTGAACCAGATCCCACGTGCGTGGCTTCACCGGCAGTTGCTTGAGCGCGAGGCGGCTGGTGAAGCGCGCTTCTTCAAATGCGGAAATTTCCAGCGGACCGCGCAGCCAAAACTGGTCAATCACGCTGCCGATCTGGCGGTTGCCGTAGTCAAAGGCATCCACATAGGCCTGCATGCGCGCGGGGCCGATACGGCGCGCAACCTCCTGGTAGATCGGCACGTTGGATACACGGATCGCCTCGGGCAATGCCATGTCCTTCTCCCACTGTTTGAAGGGCTGTGGCTTGCCACCGTATGGGATCACCTCGTGATCGTCACGCACGGCACCCGTATCGAAGGCGATCAGGCTGTTGGGAATCTTGAAGGTTGATGCAGGGTGGATGCGCCGCGCGGCGCGTGCCGGGTCCACCACGTAGGTGCGATCGCCACTGATGTCCATCAGCACGAAGGTGCCGGCAACACCGGCTTCGTCGAACACGCGCTTGAGGTCGTCGCGCACGACCAGCTCGGCGTGCGCTTGACTGGCGCCCATCACGAAAGCACAGGCTGTGAGGGCCAGCGCAAAGGTCTTTGACCAGCGAGGGAACATAGGAACTCCTTGAAGGTTGTCGTTAGCTGCCGGCAAGCACCGGCGCTGCGCATCGTAGGGAGCGCGCTGTGCCCTTTCCAGCGCGCAAGGCATGCCGCACGTCACACGCGTAACGCCTGTAACAAACGGCTTGGCGCACAATGGCGGCAACGCTTTTTGCCTTACAGCCTCCGCCGCAGTTTCCGTATGCAGCCACCCGCCTTGCCCGCCCTTCACCTGGAACTGACCACGCCGCAAACCGTCGATGGCCGACGCGCGCCGTTCCAGAGCCTGTGGCTGTTGGTGCGGCTGGCCTATGCACATCGCCTGTCGCCCGAGCAGCCCTTTGTACGATTGGCCGATCTGCGTGGGGCCGTATCGGATGCCAGCACACAGCGCATGATGATCAGCCGCGCGTTTCGCGATTGGCAAAACTGGGGCGTGCAAGCCGGCTGGGGCGAACAGCGCGACCGCGAGCCGCGCTTTCTCAACGCTGACAAACGCAGCCAGGGCCCGTTCTGGCTCACACCCGAAGACGCCGCGCGTGTCGTCTGCCTGGTCGAAGGGCGCATTGCCGACGATACGGACGTACGCGCCTTCCTCGGCATCGCCACCACAGAATGCCCGACGGACAACGCTGCAGAGGCCACCGCCAGCGCGCTGTCCGGCCCCGCACCCGGTACACCCAACCCCGCGTTCTGGCATGCCTTCCTAACGGCACGCCATGCCATGCGCGAAGGACGCCTGCTGCACGCGCTGGGGGCCGGCACCCACACCGGTGGCGCGTCTGATGCCGAGCGCGGTGGTGCCTTGCTCGCCCTGCGCCACGCGGGGGATGCTGCCGACAACGATTTCCAGCGCGCCCTCGTCACCCTGGGCGAGGCGATGGCGGCCCGCCGGCTGGGGGACTCTACGCGTGCCAGTGCCCTGCTCTCGCAACTGCGGGCACATCGCCGTCAGCGGCACGTGCTGGGCAATGACTACCTCGCCGCCATGGAGCGTGTCGTCACCGCCTGGTGCGCGTATGACCGGCGCGATCTCGACCTCGCCGCCGGCCTGCTCGCACGCATGGCCGACGCCGAACCCGGCCGCAGCCTGCTGCGCTATCACCCGCAGATCCGGTTTGAGTGGAACAACCTCAGCGCCCTGATCGAACGCGCACGGCTGCTCTACGCCGACACGGCTGACGTTGCCCCGGAAGTGCGCGGACAAACGGCGCAGCGCATCGTCGCCCAGTTCGAAACCGCGCTGGCCGCCGCGCTGGAAAGCCAGGCCTCCGATGCCGTGCAGCAGGTTGCCGCCAACCTCGGCATGACGTGCTGGCTGCTGCGGGATGCGCTGGGCAACTCGGCAACCGCCGACGGCACCACCGATGCCGTGCGCTGGCTGGCCATGAGCGAGTGGCAAGCGCTGCGTAACGGCGGGCCGCTGCAGTCGGCCTGGAACGCCATCGCCCTGATGCGCATTGCGCGTGCCGATGCGCCGCACGCTTCGCTCACGCTAGCAGACCTCCGGGCTCAGGCTGGCCCGTTTGCCGAAGCCTTCGATGCGCGCTACTGGCCGCAACGCTGGGCCGATGTGGCGGCACTGCGCCTGCGTGAGCACGACAGCGGCCGCCATCGATACGGCCACGTGCAAGTCAGCGGCCTGCTGCTCGAGTTGGCGTGGTTTGCCAAGGCCGACGGCGATCACGCCACCACCCGTACTGCCATGGAGCGGCTGTCGGAAACCACACAAGACCTCGCGCCGCATGACCGCGCCTACTTCGTGCAAGCACTCAAGCAACTTGCGCAGGCAACCGAGGCTGCACCCTGAACCTGTCGACCATGGATCGGCGGAAATATTCGTTGCATCCCTAACGATCTGTCGCTAGACTGCCGCGCATGTTCGATCACTGCCTGTACTTCAACACGACTGCCCTCGCCCGCACCGTCGAGCGCGAATGGACCGCCGCATACGCGCCGTTCAGCCTGACGCCGCCGCAGGGGTTCGTGCTGCGTTTGGTGCTCAAGCGGCCCGGCGTGCTCAACCGCGAGCTGGCCGAGGTACTGGGCATTGCGCGGCCGACCGCCACGCGGCTCGTTGATGGTCTGGTCGCCAAAGGATTGGTGGAACGCCAGCCCTCAGCGGAAGACGGCCGCGAGTGGAACCTGTTCCCCACCGATGCCGCACGTGCGATGGAAGCTGCGTTGCAGGCGGCCAGCGCCAAGGTGGCGCGGCGCTTGCGCGAACACGTAGGCACGAACGTATTTGACGACACGGTCCAGGCCCTCCGTGACGTGCGCAGCGCGCTAAACACGTAGCAAAAAGCCAAAGCGGCATCTGCCGCCTTTTTTATCACCATTTAGTTGCATACCTACGCATTTTGCAAGGAGCCATGCATGACCACAGTCCTCGTCACCGGCATCGAGCCATTTGAATCCGACCCGACCAACCCCTCCTGGGATATCGCGCAGGCGCTCGATGGCACGCAAGTCGACGGCGCGACCATTGTGGCGCGGCAGTTGCCCTGCGTGTTCGGCGTGGCCAATGAACAGTTGGTGGCGGCAATTGAAGAGACGTCGCCCACGCTGGTGTTCGCGCTCGGGCTGGCGAGCGGGCGCGCAGAGATATCGGTGGAACGCGTGGCAATCAACGTTATCGACGCGCGCATTCCCGATAACGCAGGCAACCAGCCGGTCGATACGCCGGTGGTGTCAGACGGGCCGACGGCGTACTTCTCCACGCTGCCGATCAAGGCGATCGTGCAGACGCTGCGCGAGGCGGGCGTGCCCGCGGCGGTGTCGCAAAGTGCCGGCACGTACAACTGCAACCACCTGTTCTACGGCCTGATGCACCACATCGCCACGCGCGCGCCGCAGGTGCGCGGTGGCTTCATCCACGTGCCGACCACGCCCGAACTGGCGGCGCGGCATGCAGGCCGGCCAAGCCTGTCGCTCGATACGCAGGTCAAGGGGATACGCACGGCGATTAGCGTTGCGCTCGCCACGCGTACCGATCTCAAGGTGAGCGGTGGTGCGGTGCACTAGGGCGGACGTGCTGCCCGATGCTACGATCCAGGCGACACTTCATTTCGCGAGGATCCTCACATGAAGAAGAATGCATGGATGCTCGGCATCTGCCTGGCGGTTGCAAGCGCGCTTGGTTCTAACACGTTACCTGCACAGGCGCAGGTGTCGGTACACGTACGGATCGGTCCACCACCGCCGCCACGCCACGAGCGGATTCCGAGACTGCCACCGGGCTACGTGTGGGCACCTGGCTACTGGCAATTGCACGGCAACCGTTACGTCTGGCGCCCTGGCCATCAGATGCGCGGGCGCCCCGGCCAACATTGGCGGGCCCCACATTGGGTGCACGGTCGCCATGGCTGGGAAATGCGTCAAGGTGGCTGGGACCGCAACCACGGTCACCCCAAGAACCGCATCCACGGCTGCCCTCCCGGCCGCAGGTGCTGATGTAGTCAAGACAGGCCAGCCAAGCGCTGGCCTATTTTTTTGGCCGCGGGCGACTTACGCCACCAGCGGCATCAGCAACCTGCGTGTCGCCAACTCCTGGCGGAAAGCCTCAAACGCCTGCACCACCGAATCCGCACCGCGCGCCGTGTTCTGCAAGCGGATGCCCTCCACCTGCTGGATGCCCACGGTAGCAAACACATAGCGCAAATACGGCATCAGGAAATCCGTCTGCGCGTGGGCACCGTCAAAATTGCCGCCCGATGCCGACACCACCTGCACCGAGCGATCCGCCAGCACGCCCACCTTGCCTGTCGGCGTCCGGCGAAACGTGCGCTCGGGCCGCACCACCAGGTCGATCCACGCCTTCAGTGTCGACGGTACGGTGTAGTTGTGCACAGGCGTGGAGATCAACACGGCATCCGCCGCCTCCAGTTCACCGATCAACGTCTCGGACAGCGCCAGTTCTGCATGGTGTGCATGGGTGCGATCGGCGTCGGGCATCAGGCTGGCCTCGACGAAGGCGGCATCGGGATGCGGCAGCGGCGTTGCCGCAAGATCGCGCTCGATGATGCGCAAGCCAGCGTTGGCCTCCGCCAGTTGACCGAGCACCAGCTGCGCAGCACGCCGGCTGTGCGATCGGCTCTCTCGCGGGCTCACGGCCACATGCAGCAACGTCGTCATGCGGCGCCTCTTGCTGGCGTGTTGAACCCAAAACGCAGTGCACCAGCCAGCAGGCCATTGCGGTAGTAGAAGCGGTGACCAAGCACGTTGGACAAGGGCGTGTCGAGCACCAGCCGCGCGCATCCCAGGCGCTGTGCCGTGTCCTTCAGATGATCCATCAACACGTTGCCCAAACCGCTGCTGCGCAGGTTGGCGTCGGTCACCAGATCGTCGACGTACAGGAAGGGGCCGTAGACGAGGTTCTCCTGCAAGCGATAACCCGCCAGGGCAACAGGCGTGCCGTCACGCCAGACGGCGATGAGGCGATAGCCGTCCTCGACTTGCCGGCGCCAGCGCGCGACCAGCTCATCGGCGTCGGCCAGATGCGGCCGCAGCTGATGCATGACGGGAAAGCACGCACGCAGCGCGGCTTCGTCTTCAACGGGGCGGATGGTGTCCATGGTCATGCCTCCTGCGATGCAACCGGGGTAGTTGCGGGCACCGGCGGCGCAAAGCGCAACGACACGGCAATGCGGTTCCACGCCTGGATATTGGCGATGGCGGCCGTCAGGAATGCCACTTCGGTCTTGGAGAAATGCTCGCGCACGGCATCGTACGCGTGGTCCTCCACGCCGTGATCGACCGGGCGCGCCAAAGCCGTCAACGCTTCCGTCCAGGCCAGCGCAGCGCGCTCGCGCGGGGTGAACACCGCCGGCGTGTCGCGCCACACGGCCACCAAGTCCAGCTTGGAAGATGCCACCCCAAGCTTGCGCGACAGGTTCAGGTGGAACTGCACACAGAACGCGCAGCCGTTGATTTGCGAAGCGCGCACCTTGATGAGCTCGGTCAGCGGCTTTTCCAGCCCGGAGGCGTCCACCGCCTTGCTCAATGCTTGCAATGCAGCCGGCACACCAACGGCGGTGGCGACGAATTCTGTGTAGTCCATGCGGGGCGAGAGATCGTGCATGTATGGCTCCTGTTTTGTGCACTGTCTGTGACGAAGTTGTCGAAGTGGTAATATCAGTGCACGAACATCATATTCGAACTCTTACATTATGAGCAAGCGCGCCCCTACCACCAACGCGGGCAACACGTTGGACACACCCTTCATTCCCGAGCCCGGTCAGGGCAAACGCGGTGAAGAGGGCTATCTTGGCTACCTGCTGCGCCAGGCCAGCGCGGCACACCGCCTGCGCATGGAACGCGCCATGACCGACGTGGGTGTCACGTTGCCGCAGTTCCTGGTGCTGACCATGATCCGCGCCTACCCCGGCGTCTCGAACGCCGACCTCGCCCGCTTGGCCATGCTGACTCCGCAAACCGTGAGCGTGATCGTCGCCAACCTGGAGCGCAGCGGCGCCATCACGCGCCGGCCGCATGCCGTGCACGGCCGCATCCAGCACATCGACGTGACGCCAGAAGGCGCAGCCCTGCTGGCCGCCTGCCGGAAGCGATCCGGCGGCATTGAACAGGAACTGCTCGAAGGTTTCACGCCCGAAGAAGAACAGGTCGTGCGGCGCTGGCTGGTGCACGCGGCCATGGTGGGCAGCGACAAAGCGGCAACCTAACGCCCTGCTCCTCAAACTTTTTTCGCCCTCGTCCTTGACTTCAGGACGGTCGTCACTATCATTCGATGTATCTTAAGATATATCGAATGATGTTCAGCAGGAGCGTGACGATGCACGGATGGTTTGGACGCCACCACAAAATGTGGATGGAAAAGCATTTCATGATGATGGGCCGGCACGGCCACGGCCGCGGTGGTTTTGGCCGTGGGATGGGCGGTGTGGGTGGTTTTGGCGGCCCGGGCGGCTACGGCGAGGGCGATGACGACGGCGGCAGCCCCTGGCGCGGCCGGCGACTCAGCTCGGCCGACCTGCAGCTCGTGCTGCTTGCGCTGCTCAAAGGCAGCCCGCGTCACGGCTATGAGCTCATCAAGGCCGTAGAAGAACACTCGCTGGGTTTCTACACACCGAGCCCCGGCATGGTCTATCCGGCGCTGTCGTATCTGGAAGATCACGGCTTCGCCTCCGTCACGGCCGAGGGCAACAAAAAGCGCTACGGCATCACGCCCGAAGGCGAGGCTTGGCTGGCCGAACGCCAGCACAGCGCAGACGCCATCCTCGCGCAACTGCGCGCCATGGGTGAACGCGTCAAACGCATGAACGAAGCCATGGCCTTCGACCGCGAAACCGACGGCTCGGCTGAATGGGCCGACACCGGCAACGACCCGCTGCGCACCGCACGCTGGCGCCTGAAGTTCGCCATCATGGAAAAACGCTTCGCTTCGCGCGAAGAGCAACAACGCGTGGCAGACATCCTGCTGCGCGCCCTCAAGGAAATCACCGGGGAACGTTGAACCGTGCAGCCTTGATCCGGGTGGCCTACTGCCACCTGGATGACACCTGCGCAGCCATGTCTCCCTGCCTTTCCGCAGCCCAACTATGTTCGCCTTCTACCGCACACAAGGTCTCATGTCGCAGCTGCTTAGCCCTCTCAAACCCGCCACGCGCCGTGTGCGCGTGCACGCCATCCACACGCTGTCGCCGCGTATGCGCCGTGTGGTTTTTACCGGAGTCTCGCCGACCGACCTTGCCGATCTGGCCGACATGTCGCCGGGCGCCGCAATCAAACTGATGTTCCCACTCAAGGCAAACGGCGCCGCCGATCGCACACTAGGCCGCGCCTACACCATCCGCCGCTACCACGCCGAGCGTGCCGAGCTGGAGGTTGACTTTGTCGTGCACGACGAGACACCCGCCGCGCAACACGGCCCCGCCGCGCGTTGGCTGGAGCACGCCGCCCCGGGCGACGAAGTGGAATTCGCCGGCCCCAAACGCGGCTTCCAGGCGGATCCCGCTGCACCGTGGACGTTGCTGGTGGGGGATGAAACCGCGCTGCCGGCCATCTTTGCCATTCTGGAGAGCCTGCCGGAGCGCACGCCCGTGCATGCCTTTATCGCCATCAGCGATGCCCGTGCGCGACTGCCACTCGAAGGTGCATTTGCAGGCCACCCGCGCAGCCACGACATCCACTGGATCGAAGCGGACACGGCACACGCAGGCGCCATGGTGGTGGGTGCGCTGAGCGCGCAGACGCCGCCGACAGGCACACCGCAAGTCTTTCTGGCGGGCGAAGCTTCACTGCTCAAACAGGTGCGCACGCTGCTCGAAGACACCTGGGCGGTACCGCGTGACGCCATCGATGCCAAAGGCTACTGGACAGCCGGACTCACGCGCGAGCAACGCAAGGCGCAAGAGCGCCGCTAAACCCACCTGACGTTTCGGGGGCCGGTGCGTTCACGCCGCGCCGCGCACCCAGTCACTCAGTACGCGCTGCCCATACAGCAGCGCGGCATCCATCGCTTCACGCGGTGAGCCGAACGTGCAACTCGGCAGCACGGGCTGCGAGCCCCTCAGCGACTGCCCCTCCGCGCTACGGAAAACCACGTCGATACGGGCCTCCCAGCCACGCTCGCCCACCGGGATCACGCGAGGGACGATCTCCACGTCTCCACAGATCTTGACCACCGTGTTCCTCCCTCTCCGGCAAATGCGCCCGTTGCCTTTGATTTAGCAATTGCTATGCCCACGCATGCCCGTTCTGGGCGGCTGGAGGAACCACTCGCCGATTTGATCTGGATCAAGTCGCGTCACATTTCAGCCTTCTTCGGCCTTTAGCACCGCGCCAGGCGTGCCGTTGCAAAGGAGGACTCCCGCCCATTCCTGCTGATTTCCGCTTACCTGCGCGCCCATAAGGCGCGGCACATCATGCGCACGAACCTCCCGGTCACCCAAGCCGAAACCGCACTCGCCCCCACCGATTACCTCATCTCCCGCACCGATCTCAAAGGCCGCATCGTCTTCGCCAACCCGGCATTCGTGCGCGTGAGCGGCTACTCGCACGAAGAGCTGATGGGCGCGCCGCACAACCTCGTACGCCACCCCGACATGCCCGAGGCCGCCTTTGCGGACTTGTGGGCCACGCTGCAAGCCGGCAAGCCGTGGCGCGGCTTCGTCAAGAACCGCCGCAAGGACGGCGGCTTCTACTGGGTGCTCGCCAACGTCACGCCCGTGTTCCAGGGCAGCAACGTCGTCGGCTATACGTCCGTGCGCTCGATGGCCACGCCCTCGCAGATTGCACGCGCGCAACGCGCCTACGCCGCCATCAACGAAGGCGACACGTCGTACACCGTGCGCGCGGGACGCATCCTGCGCACGGGCTGGCGGCGCGCCGTCAATCTGTTCCAGCACGACAGCCTGCGCGTCAAGGTCATCGGGCTGCAAAGCCTGATTGCCGTGGCCATCCTGATCGGCACGGTGTGGGCGCACATCGCATTGGAAGCAGCGGACCTGCACGACAAAACGTGGCTGGTACTCAGCCGAGACTGGCTGTGGCTCACTGGTGTGGGCTGCGCGGGGTTGGCGACGATGTCTGGCGTGCTGCTGGCGCGCACGCTGATCCGCCCGCTGGAAGAAGCGGCCACGCTGGCCACGCGCCTGGCCGCGGGTGACCTGACCACGGCCGTGGAAGTCCGCTCCAACGATGAGCTGGGCGAAGTGATGCGCGCCATGGGCACCATGCGCGCGAGCCTGTCGTCCATCGTGCGCGACATCCAGGATGGCGCCACCAACGTCGCGCACAGCACGCTGCAGATTTCCGCCGGCAACCATGACCTGTCGGCCCGCACCGAGCAGCAGGCCGCCGCGCTGGAAGAAACTGCGTCAAGCATGGAAGAGCTCACGTCCATGGTTGCGCAGAATGCCGATCACGCGCGCGAAGCCAGCACACTGGCCGAACAGGCATCCCACATCGCAGCCGACGGCGGGCAAGTCGTGCAGCGCGTCGTGCAGACCATGGACGCCATCCGCGCCGACAGCCAGCGCGTGACCGAGATCATCGCCACCATCGAAAGCATCGCCTTCCAGACCAACATCCTCGCGCTCAACGCCGCGGTGGAAGCCGCCCGTGCCGGCGAGGAAGGCCGCGGCTTTGCCGTCGTGGCCGGTGAGGTGCGCAGCCTCGCACAACGCAGCGCGCAGGCTGCTGCCCAGAGCAAGGAGATCATTCGCGCGTCGGATCAATCCGTGCGCGATGGCGTGGCGCTGGTGCACCAGGCCGGCGCCACCATGACGCAGATCGTGCAGTCCGTGCAGACCGTCACGCAGCTCATGTCGGAAATCTCGGCCAGCTCGCGCGAGCAAAGCAGCGGCATTGCGCAGATCAACGCCTCGGTCTCACAGCTCGATGGGGTGACGCAGCAGAACGCCACGCTGGTGGAAGAAGCCGCAGCAGCCGCCTCGGTGCTGGCGCGGCAGTCGGAAGATCTGAAGCACGCGGTGGCGGTGTTCCGCGCGTGACAGCAGGGCAGGCGCACCTTGCGTGCACCTGTCCCAGGCCCTAGATGGTAAAGCGCCCGTCGCGTTCCAGCAGCGCGGCCACGGCATCGGGCAGCAGTGGCTCGCTGAAGTAGTAACCCTGCAGCACGTCGCACTGGTGCGATGTGAGGAATACGGCCTGCGCGGCGTCTTCCACCCCTTCCGCGCAGACCTTCACGCCCAGGTTGTGGGCCAGCACCACCACCGTGGTGCAGATGGCCGCGTCATTGGAGTCGCGGTCAATGTCCTTGACGAAGGCGCGGTCGATCTTGATGAGGTCGATCGGCAGGCGCTTCAGATACGCCAGGCTCGAATACCCCGTACCGAAATCATCAATGGCGATACGCACGCCAAGCTGACGGATGGCGGTCAGGTCTTCGATGGTGCGCTCGGTACCTTCCATCAGCATCGACTCGGTCACTTCCAGCTCCAGGAAGCCCGAGCCGAGGCCGTATTGGCGCTGCAGTTTGAGCAGCGTCGGCAGCACGGTGCCGCGCTTGAACTGCAGCGGCGACACGTTCACGGCAATCGTCAGGTCGTCGGCCAAGCCGCGCGCATGCCAATCCGCGCGCTGCTGCGCAGCCTCGGCCAGCACCCAGTTGCCGATATCGACAATCAGCCCACTCTCTTCGGCCACCGGAATGAACGCTGCCGGCGGCAACAGCCCGCGCGTCGGGTGAATCCAGCGGATCAGTGCTTCCAGCCCGCACACGCGGCCGGTCTGGGTGTCGATCTGCGGTTGATACAGCAGGCGGAACTGGCCCTGCTCCAGCGCGGCCCGGATCTGGTGTTCCAGGTTCAACCGGTACGACACGCCGATATCCATCTCGGGCGCGAAGAACTCCAGCCGGTTGCGGCCGTTCTGCTTGGCGTAGTACATCGCCATCTCGGCATGACGGATGAGGGTGTCGGCATCCGAGCCGTGTGTGGGGTACTCCGCCACGCCAATGCTCGCCGTCACGAACACTTCATGTCCTTCCACGCGGATGGCCTCGGCAAAGAGGTCGAAGCCGAAATCGACGCCGTGCGAGCCCGCATGGGAGATCACCAGCGCAAACACGTCGCCGCCAAAGCGCGCCACGGTATCCACCGTGTCGGCCGCGTCACGCAGGCGCTCGGCCACACGGCGCAGCACCTCGTCGCCCAGCAGATGCCCCAGGCTGTCGTTGATGACCTTGAAGCGGTCGATATTGACCAGCGCCACATAGAAGCGGCTGCGCTGGCGCGCGGCCATCTCCACCGACTGCTGCACACGGTCGGCCAGCAGCGTGCGATTGGGCAGACCGGTGAGCGGGTCGACCGTGGCGTGCTGCGCCAGGCGCGCGCGCGTCATCTCCTGCTCGGTCACATCGTCCTGGATGCCGACGTAGTGCGTGACCGCGCCCTTGGCATCGCGTACGGGCGAAAGCAAGAAGTTGTTCAGGAACGGGTGGCCATCCTTGCGGAAATTGCGCAGCAGTACGCGAATCTCACTGGCGTCCCGCAGGGCGGTACGCACTTCGTTCAGCGCCGGCTGCCCCGGCTCGGAGGAATGCAGGAAGCGGCAGTTGCGGCCCAGCACCTCATCGGCGCGGTAGCCGGTCATGCGCTCGAAGCCGGGGTTCACGTAGACCAGCGGCATGTCGGGCTGCTGCGCATCGGCCACGGCAATGCCCGATGGCACGGACTCCACCACACGGCGCAGCAGGCGCAACTGTTCGTCGGATTCACGGCGCTCGGTGATGTCCTGCATGGTGCCGAAGAGCGCCACGACCTCGTCACGCTCGTTGCGTTCAATGTTGCCGCGCGAGAGCACCCACCGATGCTCGCCGTCGCGTCGGATCATCTCCAGTTCCAGCGAATAGGGTTCGCCTTCGGTCACGGCATGGCTGGCGGCTTCGCGCAGGCGGTTGAAGCTGTCGGCCGTGAAGAACTGCGATTGCTGCGCAAACGTGGGCGGCGCCCCCGCCGGCACACCGGTCAGCACGTACATGCCAGAAGACCACGTGGTGGAGTCTCGCAACACGTCCCAGCGCCAGCTGCCGAGTTGCGCAATCTGTTCGGCCACGCGCAGGTTGGCTTCGCTCGCGCGGAGTTCCTGCTCCATGGCCGAGCGCTGCGAGATATCGCTCACGCCACCGACCATGCGCACGGCCCGGCCATCATTGCCGCGATAGATGCTGGCGCGGATCTCTACCGTGCGCGTGGCGCGGTTGGCGTCGATGACACGGCACACGCTGTGCCAGCTACCCCGGTCTGAATGCAGCACCGCACGCAGCTGCTGGCCGAACGCATCGACATCGTCGGGATGCACGAACTGGTGGAAAGTCAGCGTGCGCGAGGTGCCGCCACCCATGCCGTAGTCCTCGCCGGGGCCCAGCAGCGCGTCGCTGCCCAGCAGCCGGTGCAGGCTGGCATTGGCCCAGGATTCTCCGGTGGCGATATCCCAGTCGAAAATCCAGTCGTTGGTGGCACGTGCCACACGTTGGAAACGCTCGGTCAGGCGATGGACAGTGGCGTCGTGCCGCTGGATAGCCGCGCGCATCTCGTTGAACGTGCGTTCGAGCAACGACAGCTCATCACGCGTGGTGCCCTGCTCGACCACGCGCGCGGAGAAATCACCCGCAGCGTAGTGGCGCGCCGCATCCACCAGCGCATCGACGCGCGGCAGCACCAGCCGCCGCATCGCTATCTGAATCAGCGCCAGCAACAGCACGATCATCAACAGGATGGCACCGCCGCCGGCCAGCGCGATGTCGCGCTGCTGGCGAATGATGTCGGTCGCGTCCACCCCTCGCACGATGCGCAGGCGCCCGGCGGCAGCATGCGGCACCACCATGGCGGCATAGGCACGCCTCACGCCATCGGTGTCGTCCACCAATATGGGGTCGCCCGGCTGCTGGCCAGCCATCGCCACGAGCGTTCCCTTTGCAATCGTGGGTGCCTGCCCGGGCGTCATCGTGGCGTTGATCGACAGCACGTTGCCGGACGCGTCGATCAGGTAGACCGGCGCACCCGGCATACCACCGGAGGCTGCCGCAATCAGGGCACTCTGCCGCACGGCCGCATAGGCCACGCCCCGGATGGCGCCGTCGACGGCCACCACCGGCCGCGCAGAAACGATCACGGCCTGGTTGGACGCCCTCCCAATGACGAAGGTCGACAGTGCCGGCTGACCGGTCGCCAGGACCTCGTGCACATATTCACGATCCGACACGTCGATACCGAGACTGGCCGGATCGGGCGTGCACACCAGCTTGCCGTGCGCGTCAATCACGCCGAGGTTGGAAAGCTCGTTCTGGTTGTGGAAGACGCGGTTGACGAAGCGGCTGCATTCCTGCTGGTCCATGCGCAGTGCCGAATCGTCGGCCACCAGCACGGAGAGCAGCTCGTTGGCATTGGACAGCACCATCCCGACGCGCGCGGCGGCGGACTCGGTCTCGTGGGTCAGGCGCTGGGCAAGATGATCGTTGAGCCGGTCACGGTAGAGCGCCACGCCGGCAATCGCCACAACAATGGCCGGCAAGGCGGCCACCGCAGCCAGTGCAAGCAAACGGCCGCGCAGCGTGGTGGGAAAAAAAGCGTGCTTCGGCACTTGAATGACCGGTAGAGCCTTGGTGTGGAGAGCGGATGCACTCTGCGGCTGCACCTCAGTGACGGCACGACATGCGGCTCAGAGGCCGTACGCCAAGGCACACGATGCAGTTGCGGCATCGTGCCGGCTGACGGCTGACGCAGTGCGCAAGCATTTTGCTTGCAATTCCTATCGCACGCAACTTGTGGAAACTGTGTACGCAACTGTTGCAATCTAGGTAGCTTTGTTGACGTTTCGGGGTTTCCACGGGGCCGACTCGCTCTAAAATCCGGCCACATGCCAAATACGCCCGAATTTCGCCCCGTAGGCACCGCCCCACGCCGCCTGTTGTTCCGCCTACTGCCGGGCGTGGTGTTTGCCGCGCTGGTACCGTTTGCGGGGTTGATTGCGGTGGCCGTCTCCACGGTATACGACGACACCCGGCAGGAGATCGACAGCCGCCTGGACCAGGCAATATCGCAGGCGGCCCGCCCGATCGACGCGCGGCTGGCCAGCATCATCGACCGCCTCTCCGCCGCCACCGAGGGCGCCAGCAACCTGCACAAGCCTGCCGACGGCCAAACCTGGCTCGACACGCATGCCGACTTGCGCGGCGCTTTCGACAACGTACTGGTGGTCGGTGCCGACGGCACCCTCCTGGCCGACGCACCGGCGCTGCCTGAACGGCGCGGCGACAACATGGCCGACCACCCCATCTTCCAGACCGTGCGCGACACGCGTCGGCTCTACATACCGGAGCCGTTCCTGGCGCCGGCGGGCAAGCGCCCGGTGGCCTCGTTTGCGGCACCGCTGCACAGCAATGACGGCAGCTTTGCGGGGCTGGTGATCGGATCGATCGAGCTATCGCGCAATCCAATGCTCGCCGATCTGGAAGCCGTCCGGATGGGGCGCACCGGACGTCTGGTGGTGGTGTCGGAAGGGGGCAAATACATCGTCGCACCGGATCGCTCGCGCCTGTTGCAGCAAGCACCGGATCTGGCCGCCCTGCCCACTTCGGCGCGCGCGCTCGCGCAGGGCTGGAGCCAGGGCGCTGAATTCACCCCGCCGGGGCAGGCTCCCGTCATCGTCGGCTATCGCCGGCTGAACGCCGTGCCCTGGAGCGTGGGCGTCTGGTGGCCGGTGCAGGAAGCCTACGCGGGCGCGGCACGTACGGCGCGCACGCTCATCGCGGCCGGCATTGCCTTCGGCGCCGTCTGCCTGCTGTTTGCCTGGTTCTGGATCGAGCGCGCGGTCAGCCCGCTGGAGCGCCTGCGCCACGAGGTGGAAGGCGGCCTGCCGATCCACCCGGTCGCGCCCACTTCCGGCCGCCCACCCTTGCACGATGCCCACCCGCCCGGCCCGCTCACGCGCCTGGGCGAGCTGGCAGACCCGCAGGTCTCCACGTTTGACCCGACCACCGAGGTAGGTGCGCTGGCTGTGCGTGTCGGCCACCTTGCCAAGTATTGGGAACAGGCGCTGGAGATCAGCGAGCAGGACGTCGCCTTCTTCCGTGCGCTAGCCGAGCAGGCCCCGGTCGGGCTGGCGTTTCTGGATCGCGCGCTGGCGGTGCCGTTTGCCAACGTGCGTTTCGAACGGCTGCTGGGCGCGAGTGCGCAGGCCATCAGCCTGGCATTGCAGGCCAAGGAGGGCGACCCGGTTCCACCTGCCGCGCGGGCCGTGGCCACCGCGCTTGCCCATCTGCCGCGTGCACCGCTGGCACTGGCGGATCAGCCGGTGGTGATTGCCACCGGGCAAGGTGCCGCTATTGGCGCGGTGCTGCTGACGGCGCGGCCCATCGGTGGCGCCGGTGCGCCGCTGGCCGGGTGGATCGTCGCCGTGGTCGACAGCACGCGCGAGCAACGCGCGAAGGAGGCGCTCGAACAGGAGGTCCGCGCCGCGCTGCTGGTGCTCGATGCCATTCAGGAGCCGCTGCTCACGATCGACGGCGATGGCATCGTCACCCACGCCAGCCGCGCCATTGAAACGCTCGTTGGCACACACCCCGCGCGCGCGGTCGGCCAATCGATCAACCGCCTGCTGCACCTGATGGAGCACGACAGCGGCAGGCGTGTCATCCCCACGCAGCTGCTGCGCTCGGGCGGCACGCTCTCGGGCAACCTGCGGCTGGAACGCGCCGACGGGCGCCGGCACGATGTGGAGTTGTCATGGGGCCCGCTGCCAGGCACATCGGGCAGCGGTGTCCTGGTGCTGCGCGATGTGTCGGCCACGCGAGAAACCGTGCAACGTATCGCCTGGGATGCCACGCACGACGTGCTGACCGGGCTGCTGAACCGCCGCGGCTTTGATGCGACCTTGCGCGCGCAGGTCGAAGCGCATCGTGGCGGCAACCCAGTCACGCGTGCGCCGCTGGCCCTCATCATGATCGACCTGGATGGCTTCAAGACCATCAACGACCGCTATGGCCATGCCGCCGGCGACGACGTGCTGCGCGGCGTGGCCGAGCTGGTCGTGCAGAACACCCGCACGCAAGACTACGTGGCCCGCCTGGGCGGCGACGAGTTCGCGGTCATCCTGCCCAACTGCGACATGCAGGCTGCCGTTACGTTTGCCGACCGCATCCGCGCGACGCTGGCCCGTCAGCCACTGCTGGCCGCCGGTGCACGGGCAGAGATTGCGCTCTCACAGGGGGTGGTTGAATTGCATGCAGACGATGCCGACGTCAGCGCCTTCCTGGCACGTGCGGACGCCGCTTGCTACCGCGCCAAGAACGAAGGCCGCGGCGCGATCGCCAGCGACTGAATACCCTACACTCGGCAGGCACCAAAGAAAAAACCACCGGATAGCGGTATCCGGTGGCTTCAAGAATACGCTTTGAACGGGGAAGTTCAGCGCACTTGAAGGATAGGCAATGACCCCCGCCCGGCCAATACCCAGGATAGGGTAATTTGGCAAAAACCCAGCACCAGTAGCGGTTTTACGCGCACCCTGCCTTTTTGTGCCTTCGGCGCAACGCCCCTCCCCCGCGTGAATCCCTCGTCCAAAATAACCATCGCGGCGACCCGGTGCCGCAGCCCCTCACGCTTGATGTTGCGATATAATGAAAACGATTCGCATTTACGTAGTAATCAACGCACTCAGCAAGTGAGCGACTAGGCACGATGCGGCTTTCCGAGCTTTCCCGCCGGGCGACGGCGGTGGTGGATCACGTTGAAGACCGTGAGCCCGCCGATCCCATCAGCCAACGCCTGCGCGAACTCGGGTTCGTCACGGGCGAAGTGGTGCGCGTGGTGGCCGTAGGCCCGTTCGGCGGTGATCCGCTGGTCGTGCAGGTTGGTTTCACGCGCTTTGCGCTGCGCCGTCAGGAGGCTGCCCGCGTTCGCCTGCGCGCTGAAGCGGCCAAGCAACCCGCCGCTGAGGCGATTGCCGCCACCGAGGCGGCCCCGCCCGCGCAGGTACGCGAGGCGGCGTAGCCCGTCGCCCGCTGCCGACACTTTCCGGCCCCGCTTATCCGGTCTTCATGCAGATGCACGCCTCTCCCGCCTCCTCTTCCTCGCCAGCATTGCGCGTTGCCCTGGTCGGCAACCCCAATTGCGGCAAAACCGCGTTGTTCAACCTGCTGACCGGCAGCCGCCAGAAGGTGGCCAACTATGCGGGTGTGACGGTCGAGCGCAAGGAAGGCCGCTTCACCGCACCGTCAGGCCGGCACGTGCAGATCCTGGACTTGCCCGGCGCCTACAGCCTGGTCGCCACCAGCCCCGACGAAGCCATCACGCGCGATATCTGCCTGGGCACGTTCCGTGGCGAACCGCGCCCCGACATGCTCATCTGCGTGGTGGACGCCACCAACCTGCGCCTGCACCTGCGCTTCGTGCTCGAACTGCAGCGACTGGGCCTGCCGATGGTGCTGGCATTGAACATGGTGGATGCTGCCGAACGGCGCGGCATCCGCATCGACCGCGCCAAGCTGGAAGCCGCACTGGGCATGCCCGTGGTGCAGACCGTGGCCATCAAGCGCAATGGCGCGGCCGACCTTGTCGCCCATATCGATCACGAGCAACTGCCGGCCGTGCCGGTGGGCCTGCCTGCCGACGCCGACCCGCATACAGAGGTCAAACGCCTGCTCGACGCTGCCGTCACCATGCCGCGCAGCACCGCCGAGCTGGATGACCGGCTCGACCGCATCGTGCTGCATCCGGTGCTGGGCCTGCTGCTGCTGGCCGTGCTGATGTTCTTCATGTTCCAGGCCGTGTTCTCCTGGGCGCAGCCACTCATGGACGGTATCCAGGGCGCCGTGGAAGCCGTGGGCGTGTGGGTCGGCACGGTCATGCCCGACGGCATGCTCAAGAGTCTGCTGGTCAACGGCATCATCGCGGGCACGGGCAGCGTGCTGGTGTTCCTGCCGCAGATCCTGATCCTCTTCCTCTTCATCCTCTCGCTGGAAGAATCCGGTTACCTGCCGCGCGCGGCCTTCCTGCTTGACCGGCTGATGGCGGGCGCCGGATTGTCGGGGCGCTCGTTCATCCCACTGCTCTCCAGCTTTGCCTGCGCGATTCCCGGCGTGATGGCCACGCGCACGATTCAGGACCCGCGCGACCGGCTGGTGACGATTCTTGTGGCACCGCTGATGACGTGTTCGGCACGGCTGCCGGTGTATGCGCTGCTGATTGGCGCGTTCATTCCGGTGCGGCAGGTGTGGGGCGTGTTCAACCTGCAGGGGCTGGTGCTGTTCGGGCTGTACATGGCCGGCATCGTGTCGGCGCTGGTCGTGGCCTACGTGCTCAAGTACCTCAAGCGCGATCGCAACGAGCACCCGCTCATTCTCGAGCTGCCATCGTATCGACTGCCCAGCGTGCGTAACCTCATCGTTGGCCTGGTCGAGCGCGCGCGTATCTTCCTGCGCCGCATCGGCACGGTCATCCTGAAGATGATGGTGGTGCTGTGGTTCTTGTCGACGTTCCCGTCGCCGCCCGCCAACGCCACCCTGCCGGCCATCGATTACAGCTTTGCCGGCATGATCGGCCGCGCGCTGGAAGTTGTGTTCGCGCCGATCGGCTTCACGTGGCAGATGTGTGTTGCGCTGATTCCTGGCATGGCCGCGCGCGAAGTGGCCGTGGGTGCGCTGGCAACGGTGTACTCGCTGTCGGCCACGCATGAGGATGCGGCTGCGCAGCTGGCGCCGATCATCGCCCAGCAATGGTCGCTGGCCACGGCACTGGCCTTCCTGGCGTGGTACGTGTACGCGCCGCAATGCATCTCGACGCTGGCCACCATCCGCCGCGAGACCAACTCGTGGAAGGTGATGGCTGGTACGGCCGCTTACCTCTTCGCGCTGGCCTACCTGGCCGCCTTCGCCACCTACCAGATCGCACGGGTGCTGACATGAGCCTGTACCACGTTGTCGAAACCGGCGTCGTCGCCACAGTCGTGGCGATGAGCGCGCTGTCGATTACCGGTCGCTATGCACCGACCATGCGTGCCCGCACAGTGGCGCGCGTGGCCGGCTGGTGTGATCGGCCCTCGCGACCGGACTGGATGCGTGCTTTCGGGCAACGCTTGCTTACGCCGGGAGCATCGCCGTCATGCCACTCCGATCCGCTCTCGGGCAGCGCATGCGGCAGTGGTTGCAGCGGCTGTGCATCGAGCGAATCGTCATCCGCTGCTGCGGTTGAGCAACCCATCCACTTCATGCGCCGCAAATAACCGCCGACGCAACGTCACAACACCAACGGGCTCGCATCATGCGGGCCCGTTTTATTTTTGCGGGATGCAGGCGTAGACTGGTTTAGGGCCTGTCATCCAATAAAACGTGCGCGCGTTGACCCGAGCCGGGGCCAGATACGCGAAGGGCGTCGCCGCAAAGGGTCATTCCCTTTGCAAGGCGCCCGACAAAGTAGATGGCCCCCGAATTTTGGAAAATGCAGGGTCAACCCAAAGGGCAAGGGGGATTTGGGCCGCATGGCGTTGTTGCGGCCGGCTTGCTTAGCTGGCTAAGCAGCGCCGTCCGCGCCTAGCCCTACGACCCAAATTCCCCTTGCGCGCGCACGTTTTATTGGATGACAGGCCCTATACCTGAACGGGGGACGCGTCATGACCGAAGAACTGCTGGTCCAGTTGATTGCGGAAGTCGAGAAGGAAGACCCGGTGGATTTCGCCAACCTGCCCTTTGACGAGCAGATGCTGCGCGACCTGGTCTGCAAGCTGGTCTCGCGCCAACTCACGCAAATGGAAGATGCCCACTTCAGCCAGGACGAGGTGATCGTCTCGCTTACGGCGAGCATTGCTAAACTGGTGCTGGAAAATCTCGTGCTGAATGCGCGCCTGCTGGCGCAGCAGGGCCACGGCGAAAGCGCCCGCGCACTGCTCGAGCGCATCGCCCGACAGGCGAAGGGCTGACGACGCCCACACCTGAGCGTTACGACGCGACGTTGTACTGGGTGCGCGCCCGCGTCAGCAGACGCTTGGCGACCGAGAGGCCGCGAATGGCGGCCGCGTCGTCATCGCTTGGGAAATCGAATTCGGCGCTCCAGTTGCAGCCGGTGTGATCGGGCCGGTGAATGCACATGGTGCGCAGTTCGCAATTGGCGCATTCCGGATGCTGCTGAACACAGCGGGCCAGCAGGGTCTTGAGTTCATCTTCGGACTTCAGACGGCGTTGCATCGGCATCTCCTGGGTAACACGATGTGTTGGAACCCACGGCAGCGGATGAGTTTCGCCACGATCCCGCCGATGATGTTTCCAGGCGTTACGGGATCACATCAATGTGAAGCGCGCTCCGAAGCCAACGGCGCACCTGCTTTGGCCTGGCATGCAGGGCACACGCCATACAGCGCCAGCGCGTGATCGCGCAGCACAAAGCCGCGCTCACTTGCCACACGCTCCTGACGGGCCTCGATGGCATCGTCGTGAAACTCTTCCACCCGGCCGCACGACATGCAGATCAGGTGATCGTGGTGTGCACCCTCGTTGATCTCATACACCGCATGGCCGGCCTCGAACGTATGACGCAGCAGCACACTGGCATCCACCAGTTGGTTGAGCACGCGGTAGACCGTCGAGATGCCGACGTCGAGGTCCGACGTCAGTAGCTGACGATAGACGTCTTCCGCACTCAGGTGACGGCCGTGGTCCGTGCCGGCAGCAAGGATTTCCAGAATCTTGACGCGCGGTGACGTGGCTTTGAGCCCAGCACGGCGCAGGTCGGTCGAGTTTGGCATGGCGTTCGGGGGCGTAAGGCTAGGAGGTCAGCGTAGACAGCGCAGCAGGGCCGGAAGCGGCGTCGCAATCGTGCAGACGGGGGTTCCGAAAAAAGACGGCATGGCTGGCGGCCCGGGAAAGTCGCAGTCGGGAAAGCGGGGTCTGAGTGCTTTCCCGACTGTCGGGCGGCTTGCTACTGCCAAACGCTCTGTGTGTCAGAGCGGTCCCCACAAAAGATCGGTTGCTGGGGCGCCGGCATTCAACGGCCGGCACACGCACAGCGGAATTCGGTTCGACAGGTTGCGCTTGGTGGCTTGTCCATCGGCTGCAGCGCTGTCGATGGACAAACTATAAATGCGAATGATTCGCATTACAAGGACTTTTTTGAAAGTCGCCGAAAACCCTTGGGAAGGATGGGCTGAAAAACGGGCTAGAGGCGCCCGATAGCCTGCGCGTAGCCGGCTGGCGCAAAGCGTAGCGTCGTGGCCACGGAGACGATCACGATAGCGATCAGCATCAGCCATGGCACCTGGAATCCGCCGGTCGCTTCGCGCAGCAAGCCCACTGCGTAAGGAATGATCCCTGTGATGATGAAACCAATGCCCTGCACGAATGCCGCCAGATAGCCTGCGGCGCGTGCATCGGACAGATGGTCCAGCGTAAGCGTCAGGCACAGCGAGAACATGGAGCCCAGGCCGCAGCCGATCAGCGCGACCCAGAGCAGCGTCCCGCTTTGCGGAGCGAGCAGCAGACCGGTCATGCCCATCAACTGCGCCAGCAACATGGCCGCCAGCCACGGGCGGCGATCCGGTTGCCGCCGCGCGAGCAACGGCGCCCCGAACGCCCCGATCACCTGGAAGATCGTCATCACGCCGATGAGGCCGCCGGCATCCTGCGCGCTCCAGCCGAGTTGGCGATAGAACATCGGTACGGATTAGTTGGGGGGTATGGACGCGCACAGTACATGGACGTAGCCATGGACATTGATTGGTGCTTTGAAAGGTTTTTCCTGGCCAGAGTGAGGCCTAGTAAAGCCGAGCAGGCGGTGCGAAGCCAATCCACCTCGTAGCCCAGCATGGCTTTGTGGCAGGTCTGGTATCGCCAGTGGCCAGAGGCTCAATGGCTGTCTGCGCTGTTGTCTTCCCGAAGAAAGAGATCAGCAATGGGACGTTCGAATGCAGCGGCTATGCGTTCGATAACGTCTAGCGACACATTGCGTGCGCACCGCTCTACATGGGCCAGAAAAGAGCGATCCAGGCCCGATCGATGCGCGAGTTCTTCTTGTGTCCACCCGTGTTCCGCTCTCAACCGACGCATGCTGTCCGCCAGAAGCTGGCGGGCATTCGGTCGGTTGTGTTGGTTACGGGCCGCTGACATGCCCGCATAGTGATGAGCAGGCTCTTTGATGTCAGTGGGTTTTGAGTCACAATGGCAGCATTAAAGCCATTGGATGCTCCCGTGAAATCTCGCAGCCGGAATCCGTACTGGCGCAGCCACGCAATCATGCTGGTGTAGCCAGCGTTGGTTGCCCCAAAGTAGAACGCCAGCAGCCACGCGCGCCGATTGCCGAAAAAGTTGAGCACGGGCCCGTGCTGCGTGGTTGGCAGTGCCTCGCGCGGGCGGGCAGTCACCCACAACACCAGCGCGGCCAGCGCTGGCAACACCCAGATGCCAAGGCCCACGTGCCAGTCGGCTGCGTGTGCAATGCGCGGGCTGAGCGTGGCCGCCATGCCGCCGCCCGCCATGAGCGACGCGGAATACAAACCCAGCGTGAACGGCACACGCTGCGGAAACCAACGCTTGATGATGCCTGGCGCCAAGCCCTGGATGATCGCAACACCCGTGCCGGCCAGCGCGGCGCTGGCGATCAGTGCGGCGCCGTGCTCGGCCCACAACCGCCACAAGCACGCTCCTGCAATTGCCAACAGGCTGCACACGACGCCGCGGTGCTCGGCCATCCAACGCGCCAGCCACGGGATGAACAACGCGATGCTGCCCATGCACAGCACCTGAATCACGGTCAGCATTGACACGCCCTGCAGGCCGAGGCCCGTGCCTGCGCGAATCTCCGCCAGCAGCGGGCCGATCGTCGTGAGGATGGGGCGCAAGTTCAGGCCGAGCGCAATCACGACCAGCACGCCGATCCAGCCGGCATCGGCGCGCGCAGGCGTTGCAGTGGATGCAGCCGATGCAGCGTGCTGAGCAGTTGCCTCGGTCACGATTGGTGTGCCTGCCACGCTTCGTACAAGCCCTGCTCGCCCGTCGGCCGCAGTGCACGCATCTGCAGCGCGCGCGCTTGCGGCTCACGCTTGAGCTCCTCGTAGATGGCGGCGGTGGACATACCGAACGGCTCGCCGTCTTCGTTCGAATACGCAAAGTACGCGGCGCGGATGCCACAGCGATGCATGGCGGCAAAGCACATCGGGCACGGATGGCCGCTGGCGTACATGACGGCGCCGCGCATGTCCGGTGTGGCCAGCGCGTGGCTGGCCTGGCGGATGGCCTGCATCTCGGCATGGGCGGTGGGGTCGTTGGTGGCATGCACCTCGTTGACGGCACGGGCGACGATCTTGCCGTCGCGCACCAGCACGGCACCAAACGGCGCGCCGCCGGCGTTGATGTTGGCACGGGCCAGCTCAACCGCCTCGCGCATGTACTGTTCATCGGACATCGTGATCTCCTGAATCTCTTGGAAAAGGGGAGTTAGCGGGCGCCGGCAGCGACGAGCATGTCGGCAATCGCCTTCTGGCCGCGCTCGCGCGCATGCTGCAGCGGCGTCACGCCCATGCTGTCGGCAAGATTGACGTCAGCACCGTGGTCGATCAGCAGGCGGACGATCTGCTGGTGACGCGGCCCGCCGTCGCTCAGCAGGATGGCTTCGAGCAGCCCTGTCCAGCCGAGGTTGTTGACGTGGTTCACGTCGACACCGGCGTCGATCAGCGTCTTGACGACTTCCACGTGGCCACGCTCGCAGGCCGGGATCAAGGCTGTGCCGCCGTAGCGGTTGGTGCTCTTGAGGTTGGCGCCATGGCTGAGCGTCATGCGCAAGATGTCCAAGCGCCCTTCTGCACCGGCCAGCAGATAGGCGCTGTCGAGGCGCTTGTTCTGAGCGTTGACATCGGCGCCGGCATCAATCAGTGCACGGGCGGTATCGACGTGATTGCCTTGCGTGGCGAGCAGCAACGGCGTGTTGTCGCCGCCATCACGCACATCCACGGGCACGCCCTGCTTGAGTTGCTCGGCCACCTTTGCTGTCTCGCCCTTGGCTGCAGCATTGAGCAGCCACGCCGGCTCACCGGCTGCAACGCACCCCGTTGTAGCACCTGCTGTAACACCAGCGGCACACATCGTCACCATCCAGCGCTTCCAGACACGCAACGCCATCTCGGCTCCCTCCTGGCAATCGGAATAACCGGCCGATTATGGTTGCGCGCTGATGTATGTTCAAATTAAATGATTGAATGCACATCAGTGGATTACCAAATGATTGATCTGATCTTGCTGCGCAGCTTCGTCACGGTGGTCGACACCGGCAACTTCACACGGGCGGCGGAGCACCTGCACCTCACGCAATCGACGGTGAGCCAACAGATCCTGCGGCTGGAGCAGCAACTGAACTGCCGCCTGCTCGATCGCAGCCAGCGGCAGGTGCTGCCCACCGAAGAAGGCGACCGCCTGCTCGGCTATGCGCGCCGGCTGCTACGCCTGGCTGGTGAGGCCAGCGAGGCGCTCAGCCCTGAACACACCGAGGGCGTGCTGCGCCTGGGCGTGCCGGAAGATCTCGGCAGCGGCGCGTTGATGCCGCTCATCGCCAGCTTTGCGCGCGAGCGCCCACGGCTGCGGCTGGAAGTCGAAAGCGGCCTCTCCCACCACCTCTTGCGGCTGTACCGCAACGGCGATCTGGACATGCTGCTGGTCAAACAATGGGGCACCGACAGCGACTGCCATGCGCGCTGGGCGGAACCGGTTTGCTGGATCGACAGTGCCGAGCGGCCACACACGCTGCCGCTCGGGCCAACGCAGCCCGCGCTGCCGCTGGTGGTGTTTCCGGTGGGCGCGCTGTATCGGCAGGAGATGCTGCACGCGCTGGAATCGCTCGGCCAAGCGTGGCGCATCACGTATTCGAGCCCGAGCCTGGCAAGCCTGTGCGCGGCGGTCAGCGCGGGGTTGGGCGTGAGCCTGCTGCCGGCCAGTTGCATGCAGGCCGGGCATCGCGTGCTTAGCGCTGCCGATGGTTTTCCGGAGATCGGCGGGCTGGAACTGGCGCTCTTTGCGCGGCCCGACCTCGACAGCGCGGGGCGCGTGTTGCGTGATCGCCTGGTGGAGATGTGCAGCGAGCGCGCGCAAGCGCTGCAGTCCGCCGCGGGCTGAACACCAAAGAAAAAGCCGGACCCGCTCATCGCAAGGTCCGGCTTGGTACGCCTCCGTTCAGCTTCAGGCAGCTTCAGCCAACGGCACGCGGATCAGATGATCGAACGCCGACAGCGCAGCCTTGGCACCATCACCTGTTGCGATGATGATCTGCTTGTACGGCGTGGTGGTCGCATCGCCTGCAGCGAACACGCCTTCCGCGCTGGTCTGGCCGCGCGCATCGACAACGATCTCGCCGAAGCGGTTGCGCTCCACCGCGCCATCCAGCCACTCGGTGTTGGGCACCAGGCCGATCTGCACGAACACGCCTTCCAGCGCGATCTCGTGCTCGACGCCGCCCACGCGATCCTTGTAGCGCAGGCCGTTCACCTTCTCGCCGTTGCCGGTGATCTCGCTGGTCTGCGCGTTGGTGACGATGGTCGCGTTCGGCAGGCTCTTCAGCTTGCGCACCAGCACGGCGTCTGCCTTCAGTTCTTCAGCAAACTCCAGCAGCGTGACGTGGCTGACCAGACCCGCCAGGTCGATGGCGGCTTCCACACCAGAATTACCACCGCCAATCACGGCCACGCGCTTGCCCTTGAACAGCGGGCCATCGCAGTGCGGGCAGTACGCCACGCCCTTGTTCTTGTATTCCTGCTCGCCGGGCACGTTCACATTGCGCCAGCGTGCACCAGTCGACAGGATGATCGAGCGGCTCTTGAGCACCGCACCGTTGGCCAGCGTCACCTCGGCAAAGCCGCCCGGCGCATCAGCCGGCGTGAGCTTGACCGCGCGCTGCGCGTTCATGATGTCGACCTCGTACTGGCGCACGTGCTGCTCCAGCGCGGCGGCAAACTTCGGCCCTTCGGTTTCAGACACGGAGATGAAGTTCTCGATGGCCAACGTGTCCAGCACCTGACCACCAAAGCGCTCGGCCACCACGCCGGTGCGCACACCCTTGCGTGCTGCGTACACGGCTGCAGCCGCGCCAGCAGGGCCACCGCCCACGATCAGCACTTCATACGGCTCCTTGGCGGCGAGCTTTTCAGCGTCACGCGCTGCGGCGCCGGTGTCGATCTTGGCGAGGATCTCTTCCACGCCCATGCGGCCCGTGCCGAAGGTTTCACCGTTCAGGAACACCGTCGGCACCGCCATGATCTTGCGCTGCTCGATTTCGTCCTGGTACATGCCGCCGTCAATGGCGACGTGCTGGATGCGCGGGTTGATCACGGACATCACGTTCAGCGCCTGGACCACGTCCGGGCAGTTCTGGCACGTGAGCGACATGTAGGTCTCGAAGCGGAAATCCCCTTCGATATTGCGAATCTGTTCGATGACGTCGGCTTCAAGCTTGGGGGCATAGCCACCCACTTGCAGCAGCGCCAGCACCAGCGAGGTGAACTCGTGGCCGGTCGGGATCGCGGCAAAACGCACGCTCACATCAGAGCCGGTGCGGCGGATCAGGAACGACGGCGCACGCTCAGCCGCGTCACGTTGTTCGGTCAGCACAATCATGCTGGACTGCTCGGCCACATCACGCAGCAGGTCCATCATGTCGCGGGAGCCCTCGCTGTCATCGACGTTGGCGACCAGCTCAATGGGCTGCACGAGGCGTTCGAGGTAGGCCTTCAGTTGGGCCTTGACATCAGCATCCAGCATGACGACTTCCTTTATTCGTTTTGAGTCCACAACGGGACAAATCAGAGGGCGCGACACACGTCGCTGCCCTTAAGCAAACGGCCGGCAGTGCCGGCCGTTTTTCTCGCTGCATTTCTGCAGCAACAGCCTTTACAACTTAGATCTTGCCGACCAGGTCCAGCGACGGCTTGATAGTCTTGGCGCCTTCGTTCCACTTGGCCGGGCACACGTTGCCCGGGTTGTTGGCGACGAACTGGGCAGCCTTGAGCTTGCGCAGGGTTTCCTTCACGTCACGGGCGATGGCGTTGTCGTGCACTTCCAGCGTCTTGATCGTGCCTTGCGGGTCGATCACGAACGTGCCGCGCAGAGCCAAGCCTTCTTCGGGGATGTGCACGCCGAAAGCGTTGGTCAGTGCGTGCGTGGGGTCGCCCACCAGCGGGAACTGTGCCTTGCCCACGGCCGGCGACGTTTCGTGCCACACCTTGTGCGAGAAGTGCGTGTCGGTCGTGACGATGTAGACCTCAGCGCCAGCCTTCTGGAATTCTGCGTAGTTGTCAGCAGCGTCTTCCACTTCGGTCGGGCAGTTGAACGTGAACGCGGCCGGCATGAAAATCAGCACGGACCACTTGCCCTTGAGCGACTCTTCCGTAACGGTGATGAACTTGCCGTTGTGGAAAGCTTCGGCCTTGAACGGTTGAACTTGAGTATTGATCAGCGACATAGTGGTTGGGTTGGTTGGGTTGACGACGGGAGTGATCGTATCGTGACCCGTCATATTGTACAAATTGATTGATACGATCAATTCGATTACTAAATACTATTATACACCGATGCGGTGACAGCTTGCTGGGCGCACTTTCGCCCAAAATTACAAACCTGCGAGCAAGCTGCGCACGGCACCCCCTGGGGGGCGAGCCACCACCTACGCCAGCTCAACGGAATCTGCGGGTCTTGCAAGCCACGCGCGACTGCAGCCCTGCAGGCACGGCATTTGCGCAGGACATGAATTCGCCAACCCGCCGCGCGCCGACCGCATCACGCCTCCGGTGGAACGCTCGCTCATGCACGTTCACCGTCTGGTGCAGCGCCGGCTCATGGAGGATCTCCTGTCATGACGCGCAACCCGACCGCGCTGCTGGTGGATGACCCGCTCTGGTACAAGGACGCCGTCATCTACCAGTTGCACGTCAAGTCGTTCTGCGATTCGGACAACGACGGCATCGGTGACTTCCCCGGCCTGATTTCCAGGCTCGACTACATTGCCGAGCTGGGCGTGGACGTCATCTGGCTGCTGCCGTTCTATCCCTCACCGCGGCGCGATGACGGCTACGACATCGCCGAGTACCGCGGCGTTCACCCCGACTACGGCTCCATGGCCGACGTGCGCCGCTTCATTACCGAGGCGCATGCGCGTGGCCTGCGCGTCATTACCGAACTGGTCATCAACCACACGTCGGATCAGCACCCGTGGTTCCAGCGCGCCCGGCGGGCCAAGCCGGGCTCGGCGCTGCGCGACTTCTACGTGTGGTCAGACCACGACAAGAAATACGCTGGCACGCGCATCATCTTCATCGACAGCGAGCCCTCCAACTGGACGTGGGACCCGGTGGCCAACGCCTACTACTGGCATCGCTTCTATTCCCACCAGCCCGATCTCAACTTCGACAACCCGCGCGTGCTCAAGGCCGTGATCGGCGTGATGAAGTTCTGGCTGAATCTGGGCGTGGACGGCCTGCGGCTGGACGCGGTGCCCTACCTGGTGGAGCGCGAAGGCACCTCCAACGAAAACCTGCCCGAAACGCACGCCGTATTGCGCAAGCTGCGCGCGGCCATGGATGCCGAATTCAAGAACCGCCTGTTGCTGGCCGAGGCCAACCAGTGGCCCGAAGACACGCAGGAATACTTCGGCGCCGGCGACGAGTGCCACATGGCCTTCCACTTTCCGCTGATGCCGCGCATGTACATGGCGATCGCGCGCGAAGACCGCTTCCCGATCACCGACATCATGCGGCAGACACCGGAAGTGCCCAACACCTGCCAATGGGCGATCTTCCTGCGCAACCACGACGAGCTGACGCTGGAGATGGTGACCGACGCCGAGCGCGATTACCTGTGGGAGGTCTACGCCAGCGACCGCCGCGCGCGCCTGAACCTCGGCATCCGCCGTCGCCTCGCGCCGCTGCTGGAGCGCGACCGCCGCCGCGTTGAGCTGATGAACAGCCTGCTGTTCTCGATGCCCGGCACGCCCGTCATGTACTACGGCGACGAGATCGGCATGGGCGACAACATCCACCTGGGCGACCGCGATGGCGTGCGCACGCCCATGCAGTGGTCGCCCGACCGCAACGGCGGCTTCTCGCGCGCCGACCCTGAACAGCTCGTGCTGCCGGCCATCATGGGCTCGCTGTACGGCTATGAATCGGTGAACGTGGAGGCGCAGAGCCGCGATGCGCACTCGCTGCTCAACTGGACGCGGCGCCTGCTGGCCACACGCAAGCAGCATCGGGTGTTTGGGCGCGGCAGCATCCACTTTCTGCAGCCGTCCAACCGCAAGGTGCTGGCCTACATCCGTGCACTGGAAGATGAACCACCCATGCTGTGCGTGGCGAATCTTTCCCGCGCTTCGCAGGCGGTTGAGCTGGATCTGTCGAACTACGCGCAGCGCGTGCCGATCGAGCTGATTGGCGGCACGGCGTTCCCGCCTGTGGGGCAACTGCCGTATCTGCTGACGCTGCAGCCCTATGCCTTCTTCTGGCTGGAGCTGCGCGAGAACGAACCCGGCCCGAGTTGGGCGCAACCGGCTGCCGAGCAGTTGCCGGAGTTCATCACACTGGTCTTGCGCTCGGGGCTGGATACGCTGTCCGACACGCGTCAGCGTGAAACGCATCGCCAGTCGATCGAACGTGAGGTGCTGCCCACCTACCTGCCCATGCGTCGCTGGTTTGCCGACCGCGACAGCGCGCTGCACGAGAGAGATGGGCTGCATAGCAAGGATGTACTCCGCAGTGCCCGCTTCGCCTGGGGTGCGGCGGTACCTGTGGATGCTTCGTCCACCAACCGGCCGCTGGAGGGCGCGACACGGCCGGAGGTGTTCTTCAACGAAGTGGTTGTCACGCTGTGCGACGCAGATGGCGTAGAACGCATCGAGCGCTATCTGCTGCCGCTGTCGATCGCGTGGGAGTCCACCACCCTGCCCGCGCTGCCGGTGCAACTGGCACTCGCCCGCGTGCGCCGCGGCCGCCACGTCGGCTACCTGACCGACGCCTTCACCACGGAAACCTTCGCCCGTGCGCTGCTCGCCAATCTCGTGCGCGGCGCCACGCTGCAAGCCAGTGACGGCGCGGTGCATTTCCTGCCGGAGCCCGGCGTTGCCGACGCCGCCACATCCACCGCGCCCGAAGCTCGCTTGCCATTGGCGCCCGACGCACCCGTGCAGTGGCTGGCGCCTGAGCAGTCGTACAGCGTACTGGTGATTGATGATGCGGTGATGATCAAGCTGATGCGCCGCGTCCACTCGGGCATGCACCCCGAAGCGGAAATGACGCGCCACCTCACGCGCGCCGGCTACGCCAACACCGCCGCACTGATCGGCGAGATCACGCATGCCGGCCCGGTGGGTGAACCGGCCACGCTGGCAGTGCTGCAGCGCTACGTGCCCAACCAGGGCAATGCCTGGAACTGGGCGCTCGACTATCTGCGCCGCACCATCGACGAGTTGGCCGTGCAGGCGGAAGCCGTGGCCTCGGGCGACGGCGAGGTCGCGCCGATCGCCGCATCAGAATCGCGCACCGATACCAACGAAGCGCTAGCGAGTTATCTGGCACAGATCGGCGCCATCGGCACACGCCTGGGCGAGCTGCATGCATTGCTGGCGCAACCGAGCGATGACCCACGCTTCGGCACGCGCCTGGCTGACACCGACGATGTGCGCAACTGGTCAGCACGCGTGCGCGAACAAGTCACGCAAGCGCTGAACCACGTGGAAGCATGGCAAGACGCCCACGCACCGCACGAACCCGCCGAGTGGCTGCTGTTGCAACGTGACGCCCTGCCCGCGGCCATCAGCGCATCGGCCCAGGCCGGGCTGGGCGCAACGCTGTCGCGCCTGCATGGAGATTTCCACCTCGATGAGGTACTCGTCTCACAGGGCGACGCATTCCTGATCAACTTTGGTGGCAACCCGGCATTGCCAGTCGAGGTGCGACGCCGCAAGGACAGCCCGCTGCGCGACGTGGCCAGCCTGCTGCATTCGCTGGACGATGTGGCCGAGGCCATGCGGCAAGGCCCCGAGCACGTGACGGGGCCGGTGCAGGAGCGTCGCGATCAACTGCTCGAACGCTTTCGTGCGGCGGCT
This sequence comes from Ralstonia sp. AU12-08, assembly GCF_000442475.1. Classification (NCBI taxonomy): domain Bacteria; kingdom Pseudomonadati; phylum Pseudomonadota; class Betaproteobacteria; order Burkholderiales; family Burkholderiaceae; genus Ralstonia; species Ralstonia sp. AU12-08. The sequence continues at coordinate 43,619 of NZ_ASZV01000005.1, forward strand.
GCGGCGCACTTCCTGCAGACCTATGCCAATGCCGGCGGCTGCCCGATCCACCCGGAACTGCTCAACCTGTTCCTGCTGGAAGACGCAGCCCGCCACCTTGATGCGGACACCGCCAGCCGGCCGGCCTGGCTGCCGGTTCCGCTGGCGGGCCTTGTGCGTGCGGCACGGCGCCTGCTTGGCGTAGAACCCGAGCCCGCAGCGCTCTCCACCGTCAGCCCCGTCGACGACAGCCCGGAATCCACGTTATGACTGCAGCTGCTGTACCCACCCCCACGTCACATCCCCTGCACGCCACGCAGCATGCGGCGTGCTTCACGCATGACCTGCCGTTTGGCGCGACGTGCCTCGGGCCGGAGCGCACGCGCTTCCGCCTGTGGGCGCCGGACGCCACCGAAGCGTGGGTCGAAATCGACGCTGGCCACGAGCGCAACGGCGGCAACGGCGGCAACACCATCCGCATGGACGCGGAGCCCGACGGCTGGTACGCAGCCATCGCCCCCATCGGCGCCGGCTTGGGCTACCGATACCGCGTAACCGACCGCAACGGTGTGACCCTCACCGTGCCTGACCCGGCTGCACGTGCGCAGTGGCAGGACCTCTATGGCCCCAGCCTGGTGGTCGACCCCGCACGCTACCTATGGCGCCACGCCGACTGGCAAGGCCGGCCGTGGCACGAGACCGTGCTGTACGAACTGCACGTCGGCGCGATGGGAGGTGCGATGGGTGGATTTCGCGGCGTACGTGCACGGCTGCCCGAGCTGGCGCGCCTGGGCGTCACCGCCATTGAACTGATGCCGCTGGCAGAGTTTCCGGGTGCGCGCAACTGGGGGTACGACGGCGTGCTGCCGTTTGCGCCAGACGCCAGCTACGGCTCGCCCGACGAACTCAAGGCGCTGATCGACACCGCGCATGGCCTCGGGCTGATGGTCTTTCTGGATGTGGTCTACAACCACTTCGGCCCCGACGGTAACTACCTGGCCCACTACGCGCGCCGCTTCTTCCACGAAGGCACGCACACGCCGTGGGGCGCCGCGTTCGATTTTCGCGAGCCGGTCGTGCGCGAGTTCTTCATCCAGAACGCGCTGATGTGGTTGATGGAATATCGCTTCGATGGCCTGCGCCTGGACGCCGTGCAAGCGATTGGTGAGCGCGACTGGCTGGGCGAGCTGGCAGCGCGTGTACGCCAGGCGGTCGAGCCGGGGCGCTATGTGCACCTTGTGCTGGAGAACGAGAACAACGCCGCCTCGCTGCTGCGGGGGGCCACAACGTTGGCCGCCGGACCGGCTGATCATGCAGCGGCCACGGCGGGCGCGTTCGAAGCCCAGTGGAACGACGACGGCCACCACGCGCTGCACGCCTTGCTCACGGGCGAGCACGAAGCGTATTACGCGGCCTACGCCGATGCGCCGGCCAAGCGCCTTGCGCGCGTGCTGCAGGAAGGCTTCTGCTATCAGGGCGAGCCCTCTCCGCTGCACAACGGCGCACCGCGCGGCGAGCCCAGCGGCACCCTGCCGCCCACGGCCTTCGTGCTGTATCTGCAGAACCACGATCAGGTCGGCAACCGGCCGCTCGGTGAACGCCTCACGCGCCTCGCCCACCCGGAAGCCCTGCACGCCGCGCAAGCGCTGCTGCTGCTGTGCCCGCAGATCCCCCTGCTGTTCATGGGCGAGGAGTGGGGCAGCCTGCGGCCGTTCCACTACTTCACCAGTCACCACGGTGCACTGGCCGATGCAGTGCGCGAGGGCCGGCGGCGCGAGTTCGGCCGGTTCTCGGCGTTTGCCGATCCGCTCAAGCGCGAGCGCATTCCCGACCCGAACGACGAGCGCACCTACCAGGCGTCCTGGCCCGGCGAGGCCGAGCTCACCAACCCCGAGCACCTCGCCTGGCTCAACCGCACCCACCGGCTGCTGGCACTGCGCCAGGCGCAGATCGTGCCGCGCCTGGTGGGCGCACGCGCGCTGGATGCCGTGCCGCTTGGCACCACGGGCGCACTGGCGCGCTGGCGACTGGGCGACGGCAGCGTACTGACACTCGCCGTCAACCTGGGGGCGCAGCCGGTATCCGTGCCGACTGCATTGGCGGGCAATCCCTCTGACCTGCTCTATGAATCGCGCGATGGTGCCGCCGCCACGCTGGCCACGCATCACGTGCCCGCGCACGCCTGTATCGCGCTGCTGACGTTACCTGCTGACTGAGCCGTCACGATGAACCACGTGCCCGACAACACCCTGCATGCGCTTGCCCAGCAGGCTGGCCTGCAGATCGCGTGGAACGACGCTGCCGGCCGCGCCATGCACGTGAGCGACGACGTACTGCGCACTGTGCTGGGCTGCCTGGGCCTGCCGGCCTCCACTGCGGCAGAGGTTGCGGACAGCCACGCGCATCTGCAGGCCGAAGCCGACAACCTGACCGTGCCCGGGCTGATCACCGGCGTGGTCGGCCAACCCATCATGCTGGAGACTGCGCCGCGCCAATTGGCCGTGTTGGCGGGGCGGCCCTATCGCGTGGATTACGAAAATGGCGGCGGCACGGTCGAAGGTACCGTCGGCGCCGACCACGCCGCGCTGCAGTTGGCGCCGATACCTACAGCCGGTTATCACCGATTGCGCATCGACACCGGGGCAGGCAGCAGCATCGACGCCACACTCGCGATTGCGCCACCGCGCTGCTATGCCGTGGCCGATGCGCTGACAGCGCGTGAGCGAGCGCCCGACGCACGCCTGTGGGGCAGTTCGGCGCAGCTCTATGGCCTGCGGGCCCCCGGCGCTTTGGCCTCGCTTTCCGCCGGGCTGGGCAGCTACGCAAACGCGGGCACGCTGGCGCGCAGCCTCGCACAACACGGTGCCGATGCACTGGCCCTGAGCCCGGTGCACGCCATGTTCAGTGCAGACCCACATCGCTACTCGCCGTATTCGCCATCGAGCCGATTGTTTCTCAACGCAATGATGATCGACCCCGCTGCGTTGTTTGGTGAACACGCCGTGCGACAGGCGGTGGCGGATTGCGGCCTGACCGACATCCATGCGCGCACGGAAGCCGCCACGCTGATCGACTGGCCCGCGAGTACCACAGCACGGCTGACAGTGCTGCACGCATTGCACCAGCAGATGCAGCAACAGGTCGCCGCAGGCGATGCATCCGCCCGCCGCCTACACGAAGACTTCCAAGCCTTTTGCACCGCGCGCGGCCAGCGCCTGCTCGACCACGCACATTGCGAAGCGCTCGACGCCCACATGCGCGAGCACGATCCGCAGACCTGGCATTGGAAGCAATGGCCCGCGGCGTATCAGTCGCCATCCAATCCGGCGGTGCACACATTCGCCCGCGACCATGCAGATGCCGTGCGCTTCCACCTGTTTCTGCAATGGGCAGCCGCGCGCCAGTTGGCCGCTGCGCAGCGCACTGCAGAAGACGCCGGCATGGCCATCGGCCTGATCGCCGATCTGGCCATCGGCACCGACAGCGCGGGCAGCCATGTCTGGAGCCGGCAGCAGGACGTGCTGATTGGCGTAACGGTAGGCGCGCCGCCCGATCTCTTCAACACGCAGGGGCAAAACTGGGGCCTGACGACCTTCAGCCCACGCGCCATGCGCTCGCAGGGTCGGGAGGGATTGCGGGCCTTCATCGAAATGCTGCGCGCGGTCATGTCCACACCCGGCGGCGTGCGCATCGACCACGTGCTCGGGCTGGTGCGGCTGTGGGTGATTCCGGACGGTGCTCCCGCGCTGGACGGTGTGTACCTGCGCTACCCGTTGCAGGATCTGCTGCGGCTGATTGCGCTGGAATCGTGGCGCAACCGCTGCATCGTTATCGGCGAAGACCTCGGCACCGTGCCGGGCGGGCTGCGCGGGCAACTGGCCGAGAGCGGCCTGCTCGGCATGCGCATCCTCTGGTTCGAGCGCGAGGAGGAAGTGCCCGGGCAACCGTTCCGGCCACCGCAAGACTGGGCGCGCACCTCCGTGGCGATGACCAGCACGCACGATCTGTCCACGCTGGCCGGCTGGTGGGTCGGCAACGATCTGCGCTGGCAAGGCAAGCTCGGTCTGCTGCCTGCCGGCATGGACGAAGCCCAGGCGCACGCGCAGCGCATGGCCGATCGGCATGCCCTGGTGGAAGCCTTCGCACACCACAACCACGCGCTCGAACAATCCGGCAATCCACCGCCCTTGCACATCACCACGTTGAAGTTGGCGCTGGAGCGCGCCAGCACGGCGGGTCCAGCCGATGTAGATGCTGATGCCGACATCGCACTCGACGCCACCGCCGACGATTTCGCGACGGCCGCCACGGCCTATACCGCCGCCGCGCCGCTACCGCTCACCATCGTGCCGATGGAAGACCTGCTCGGCCTGGCGGAGCAACCGAACCTGCCCGGCACCGTCCATACGCATCCCAACTGGCGCCGCCGGCAGCCGGGGCACGCAGATACGGTGCTGAATAGCCCCACCGTGCAAACCCTCCTGACGGCGCTGGTTCGCGCCGGCAACAACATCGCCTAACGCTTTCCGCACGGGTTAACACCAACTGCGTCGCCTCATTGCCGGCCCTAGAATTCCTCTATTCATATAGATGACTAGAGCAATGTGCTTTTCAGTACATCGCCCACGTCACCCGGAGGAGACCGCATGTTCGGCTGGTTCAAAGAGATTTCAAAAGGGGAGAAGCGCACCTTCTGGGCGTGCTTTGGCGGCTGGGCGCTCGATGCGCTCGACGTGCAGATGTTCAGCCTCGTCATTCCCACCATCATCGCGGCGTGGCACATCGACAAGACCGAGGCCGGGCTGGTGTCGGGCGTCACGCTGGTGGCCTCCGCGCTGGGCGGCTGGATTGCCGGTGCGCTGACCGACCGCTTCGGCCGCGTACGCACGCTGCAGATCACGGTGTTGTGGTTTTCCATCGCAACATTCGTCTCGGCGTTTGCGCAGAACTTCGAGCAGTTCCTGGTGCTCAAGGCCATCCAGGGCTTCGGCTTTGGCGGGGAATGGGCAGCAGGCGCCGTGCTGATGGCCGAGAGCATTCGCGCCAGCCACCGCGGCAAGGCCATGGGTACCGTGCAAAGCGCATGGGCCGTGGGTTGGGGTGCGGCCGTGCTGCTGTACGCGCTCACGTATTCCTTCATCGAACCGGACCTTGCCTGGCGCGTGATGTTTGCCGCAGGCCTGTTGCCGGCGCTGCTCATCATCTACATCCGCCGGGGTGTGCAGGAACCCGTGCCGGCGGCCAAGCCGGAAGCGAGTGCCAATGCCATGCCGGTCTCGCGCTTCCCGCTGCTCGACATCTTCCGCCCACAGGTGCTGCGCATGACGCTGATTGGCGGCCTGCTGGGCGTGGGTGCGCATGGTGGCTACTACGCGCTGATGACATGGCTGCCGACGTATCTGAAGACGGAGCGCCACCTGTCTGTGCTCGGCACGGGTGGCTACCTGGCGGTGATCATCTTCGCGTTCTGGTGCGGCTGTGTCGCCAGCGCCTGGCTGCTGGACGTGATCGGCCGGCGCGGCAACATCCTGCTGTTCTCGTGCTGCTGCGTGGTCACCGTGCTGGTGTACCTGCTGGTGCCGCTGTCTGACGGCGCGATGTTGGTGCTGGGCTTTCCGCTGGGCTTCTTTGCCGCCGGCATTCCGGCCAGCATGGGGGCGCTGTTCAACGAGCTGTATCCGCATGGCGTGCGCGGCACGGGCGTGGGCTTTTGCTACAACTTTGGCCGTGTAGTGTCTGCCGCCTTCCCGGTGCTGGTGGGCAAGATGAGTGCGTCGATGTCGCTCGGCACGGCCATCGGCATAGATGCGGCCATCGCGTACGCCATCGTCGCCGTGGCCGTGCTGATGCTGCCCGAAACACGCGGCCGCGATCTCGCCGCCGTGACAGCCTAAGCCCTGATCTTCCGGAACAACACCATGTGCCCGACGCTCTTCATCCGTCGCCACCAGGAGACCCCATGCCCACTCGCCGTGCCTTCAACACCGGGTTGCTTGCCATGCTAGGTTCCACTGCCCTCGCCGGATGCGCCACCACCGGCACGCGTACGGCCTCCACAACGAATGCCGCCCGCATCACCGGCATCGATACGCACGCCCACGTGTTCGAGCGCGGCCTGCCGTTGGCCAATGCGCGCCGCTATGCGCCGGGCTATGACGCGCCGCTGTCGGCCTACCTCGCGCAACTCGACGCGCACGGCCTGTCGAACGGCGTGCTGATCCAGCCGAGCTTTCTGGGCACCGACAACAGCTACCTGCTGGCCGCGCTCAAGCAGGCACCACAGCGCCTGCGTGGCGTGGCCGTCATCGACCCGTCCGCGCCCGAAACCCTGCTCGCGCAGATGAGCACCGAGGGCATCGTCGGCATCCGCCTGAACCTGATCGGCGCACCGGACCCACAGTTGACATCACCCGCATGGCAAGCCGCGTTGGCGCATCTGCATGCACTCGACTGGCATGTCGAGTTGCATGTGGAAGCCCGCCGTCTGCCCACGCTGCTGCCGGTGTTGCTGGAGGCGCAGGTGAACGTGGTGGTCGACCACTTCGGCCGCCCCGAACCCACCCTGGGCGTGGACGACCCTGGCTTTGGCGCGTTGCTCGCCGCCGGCCGCACGCGCCGCGTGTGGGTAAAGATTTCGGGGGCTTACCGTAACGGCGGTAATGGCGACAATGGCCGCGGTGAAGCCATCGCCGTTGCCGCCATGCCGCGCCTGAAGGATTCGCTCGGCCTGGACCGTCTGGTCTGGGGCAGCGACTGGCCGCACACGCAATACGAATCGCGCATCACCTACGACAAGATGTGGGTCTTTGTTGACGTGCTGTTGCCCAACGCGGCAGATCGCAAGCAGGTCCTGGTCGACACGCCCGCGAAGCTATTCCGCTTCGTCTAAGAGGGCCCTCGCGATACCCTCAGAGCGCTCGCGCGATACCCCATTTCGCCAATCGCGAATTTCGCCGCACGGGCCACGCTCCTACACTGGCCGCTCCTCGTCCTCACAAGAACACAGGAGCAGCCATGCAGCAGCATCGACTCGTCGACCAGCAGTTCGGCCAGGTGGCCCATGCCTATCTGACCAGCGCCGTACATGCCCAGGGCGCGGACCTGGAAGCGCTGGCCGCGCTGGCGCAGTCGATGCCGCATGCCAAGGTGCTCGACCTGGGCTGCGGCGGCGGGCATGTGAGCTTTGCCATGGCGCCGCATGTGGCGGCCCTGGTGGCCGTCGACCTGTCGGAAGACATGCTGGCCGTGGTGGCGGCTGAAGCGGCCAAGCGTGGTCTCAAGCAACTGCATACGCAAGCGGCCCGCGCAGAAACCCTGCCTTTCGACGACGGCGCATTCGACATCGTCGCCACACGCTTCTCCGCTCACCATTGGTACGACGTACGCGCCGGGTTGGCCGAGGCGCGCCGCGTGCTCAAACCCGGCGGCAAGCTCGTCATCGTCGACATCGTTGCGCCGGAAACCCCGCTGCTCGACACACTGCTGCAGACCGCCGAGGTACTGCGCGATGCGTCACACGTGCGCGACTACCGTGTCTCCGAATGGCAGGCCATGCTGACCGATGCCGGCTTCCAACCGGGCACGCCGCGCACCTGGAAGCTGACGATGTCCTTTGATACGTGGATTGCCCGCATCCGCACGCCGCAGGTGCGCGCCGATGCCATCCGCGACCTGTTCGACCACGCCGCCGACGAAGCCCGCCAGTACTTTGCCGTGGCACCTGACCATTCGTTTGCCATCGACGCGATGATGATCGAAGCGGTCTAGTACCTTTTGTTCCATCCGTTGGAGGGGGGTCCTTGCAAGGCGCCCTTTTTAGGATTTCGTTTAAGCCAGAATAAAAAAGATGTGATATCGGAACCCGTACGCGGAGGCAGAGAAAGACAGTACTCTTGAGGGTCGCCGACAGCCCGTGTCGGTAGTGGTACCCGGCACGTTGCGCCGGCTTCCGACCCACATGTACGCCCTTTTCCCCGCCTTCGTCTCGTCGCTGTTTTTGTTTTACGGCGCCTACGTGCTGACCACGCGCGGGCGCACGCGCGCGAGCATCGCGTTCTTCGGTATGACGGTGCTCACCTGCCTTTGGCAGGGCATCTGGGCATTTCTCTTCCAGACCCACGATATTGGTACAGCGCAAGTACTGGCCAAGCTCGGCTGGATCGCCATCCTCGTCATGCCGACCATGCTGTACCACTTTGCGGTAGAGGTGGCGGAAAGCCCAAACGAGCAGCGCTGGCTTATCGGTGCCTATGCGCTGGATGCCGCGTTGATTGCGTTGCTGATGACCACCAACCTGGTAATCGACGGTGTTCAGCACTTCCACTTCGGCTTCTATCCAAAAGCGGGGCCGCTGGAGGTCGTACACATTGTGGAGACCACCGTGCTCGTCAGTCGCGGCATGTGGCTGCTCTACCTCGGCCAGCAACATGCCACGGCCGAGAAGCGCAAACGGTTGCTGACATGCCTGTTTGGCGTCGGCCTGATTTCGCTCTCGGCTGTGGACTACGCGGTCAACTATGGCGCCGCCTTCTACCCGCCGGGCGTGCTGCCGCTGGCGGTGGCGGTGGCGCTGGGCATCATTGCGGTGGGCGTCGTCAAGTTTGATCTGATGCGACCCTACGCACTGGCCGCCACGGTTGCGCATGAAGTGCGCACCCCACTGACCACCATCCGCCTGCAGGCCGCCGAGATTGCTCGTGCCTGGCCTGACCTGTATCGCGGCTATCAACTCGCCATCGACAACGGCCTGTGCCAACCACCAGCGCACCCAGCCATGCTGGAGCGGGTGTCAAAACTAGCCGGGGCCATCAGCTCCGAAGTGGCGTCCGCACACAGCGTGATCGAAATGGCACTGGCTTCCGTCACACTGGAGCGGCTGGACCGACGTACCTTCGCCGCGCACTCCCTGCGCGAATGCGTGGAGATGGCTGTCGCGCAATACCCGTTTCAAGCCGGCGAGCGTGAACGCGTACATGTGCAGGAATTCAACGCCGACTGGCGCTTCCTGGGTTCCGATACGTTGCTGATGTATGTGCTGTTCAACCTGCTGAAGAACGCGCTGCACGCCATTCAGATCGCCCGCAAGGGCCAGATCGAAATCACCGCCCGCCAGGAAGGCGACAGCTATGTGCTCGCCGTGCGCGACAGCGCAACAGGCATTCCGCCCAGCGTACAGCGCCGCATCTTCGATCCCTTCTTTTCCACCAAGCACGTGGGCAAGGGCTCTGGCGTGGGCTTGACCTTCTGCCGCCGCGTCATGCAGGCCTTTGGTGGCCGCATTCATTGCGAATCCGTGGTTGGGGAATACACGCTGTTCTCCATGCGGTTTCCCCAACCTCCTGCTATTTAGCCTTCAAGAACGTCTGCGTTGCTATGCCAGTTGCGGCAGCGCGTCCAGCTCGTAGGCCTTCACGCGCAAGCGCACGTGTTCCGGCAAACGCTGGATCGCACGTTCGGCATTGGCGCACACCACCTGCTGATACCCCAGCGAGACCAGCCGCCCGCCTGAAACAAACCGGAACACCATGTAAAACGAGCATGGTTGTACGCGGAATGTATTCAGGTGGCACTCCACCCGTTGGAACGGGAATGTCTCCTCAACGAATTCCTGATGCGCCAGCTTGGTCACGAAGATGACGCGGCCGCTCATGAGCAGCTCTGCGTCGATGCATTCGTGAAACCAGCGTTCGCGCACCACGCCTTGCCACTCGAAGTAGCGTGCGAAATACGTGTTGGCGTAGGCGTTGGAATCCTTCAAGTAAACATCGAAGGCGTGTTGGAAGGTCTGCTGCGCAGCAGTCGATTCGGGCGCGTCGGCACTGCGCAGGTAGTGATCGACAACTGCGTCAATGGTTTGGCCTGTCGGCATTACATACTCCAAGAATGAAATGGCTGCTGGCGGCAGCCGCGCATGTGCGGCATTCCCACACATGCGTTCATTCTTCCGATGCCGGTATCAGTTGGTAACAGGCCCGTGTTGTAGCCCTACGAATGACCTGCTCATTCCCCACCCACAACACTGCGCAACCCCGGCGCAGCATGATGAAAGCGCAGCGTATTCCGCCCGTTGCGCTTGGCTTCATAGAGCGCCGTATCCGCGTGCTCGAACAGCGCGTCCAGGCGCTCACCATCCGGCGTTACCGTTACCGCGCCGGCTGACAGCGTGACATACGGCGCCACGACGGAAGCCGCATGTGGACGCGCCCGCTCGGCCACCGTGGCCACCACGCGCGCCACGGCACTGCGCGCGTCGTCGAGGCTGAGGTCGAACAGCATGGCGATGAATTCCTCGCCGCCCACGCGGGCGATGAAATCGTCGGGGTGGCGGCAGGCCATGCCCAGCGTGTCGGCCACCATGCGCAGGCAGTCGTCGCCCTGCAGGTGGCCGTAGGTGTCGTTGTATTGCTTGAAGCAATCGATGTCGAACAGCGCAAGCGTGACAGGGCGACTGTCGCGGCGCGCGTGGTCAAGCAGGCGCGGCGCCTGCGTCTCGAAAAAGCGACGGTTGAACAGATGCGTGAGCGAGTCACGGTTGACGTCGTTCTCGAGCAGGCTGAGCTTGGCCTGCGTACGTTGCAACTCGCCACGCAGCGCATCTTGCGCACTGGCCATGCCGGCACGCTGCAACTGCTCGACGGTCACGTCGCGCAACAACAGGAACACGCCGGTATGCCTGCCACGCGCGTCAATCAATCCTTCGAGCGTGATCTCCAGCGTGCGGCCCGTGTCATGCAGCCAGACCTGGTGGCGATTGGGCAGCCGCGTACGCTCAAACTCGCGCAGGATGCTGGGCACGTTCAGCACATCGGGTGGCAATGCGTGCAGCCGCGCGGTCGGCAGCAGGTAGCGCGCTGCAGCGTTGATGCTGGCGATGGTTCCATCACGCGCCAATACGATACAGCCATCGCGCATGGCCTCGATGATCTTGCCGCGCGCGTAGGCGGCGGTATCGCGCAAGCGCGGGCGTAAGACGATCCAGCCGAGTAGCGCGGTGCTGATGGCGAAGGTGGCGGGTGTAAGGTCACCGCCCAGGGCCGTGGTCCAGCGTTGCAGATAGGCCAGATGGGCCACCAGCGGCAGCAATTGCCCGCCCACAAGCGCCAGCCGCACCTGCGTACGCGTGGCGGCGTGGGCATACAGCGCGTTGACGGTTTCGCTGGCTGGCAGCGTCAGCAGCACCAGGCTCATCGCCAACAACACGTAGTTGTAAGCCGTGCCAACCCAGAACACCGGCCCATGGGCGAAAACCGCCCGCTGCACGCCGTCAATGACGACAAAGCGCGCATCAAGCCAGACCAGGTGATGCAGTTCGTTGGTGGCAACCAGCCCCAGGAAGGCCGCGGCCACCAGCAGCGCGACCACCCAGCCCACGCGCACGACGGGCAACGCATTCAGCTCGGGCCGCGTGAGGCCAAGCACCAGGCGCAGCCAGGCGGCCGGCACCATCATGATCCCGAGGTAAGCCACCTTGGCCCAGCCCACGCGCACGGGCATGTCGAAGGTGACCACCTCCATCAGCCGCGCACCGCTCCACAATGCCGTGCCCAGCGCCAACAGCATGAAGGCGGAGACTTCCGCATCGTCGCGGCGTGGCCATGACAGGCCGATCAACGCTATGGAAACAAGGGCGGCACAGGCCAGCGCGGCGATCAGCATGATCCGCGCTCCCAGCATCCACAATGCCCGAGAGAATGCTGGCGGAGGTTGTCGCCAGCCGGTTGATCCACGTTGAACTCCCCCGTCTGTTTGTGCCTGTTTTTCTTTTTTGCCAGTGTATCGGCTGCGCCGCTGTGATGGGTAAACGCCTGGTGCACGCTCGATCACCTGTCAAGCGCTATCGGCGGTAAATGTGAAAACTGAAGCACCGTATGGGGCCGCTTGCCCCACAACGGGGCAGCGCGCATATCGATCTGCCAACGAATTCGTTTGCGCGGTGCAGCATCCACCGTACGCTGGGCCCCTCAAAATCTTCAGGGGTCGTCATGCAAACAGAATTTACGGGGCGTTTTTCGTTGCAGGGGTTGGCACAGGGGTTGGCCAAATCGTCACGTCAGGCAGCAGGCGTGGTCATCGGGGCTGCGCTGGCGGTGGCGGTGTTGCACGCGCCGGCCGCCCGGGCTGATCGCCTGGACGACATCAAGAAGGCCGGCGTGCTGCGCGTGGGCGTGTTCGATGCCAACCCGCCGTTCGGTTATGCCGATGCCAAGACCGGCCAGCCGGTCGGCCTGGATGTCGACTACGCACAGGAAATCGCCAAGAAGCTGGGCGTGAAGCTGGAGCTGCGCGCCACCAACCCGGCCAACCGCGTGCCGCTGCTCACCTCGGGCAAGGTCGACCTGATTGCCGCCAACTTCACGATTACCGACGAGCGCAAGAAGCAGATCGACTTCAGCACGCCGTACTTTGCGAGCGGCCTGCAGTTCATTGCCAAGAAGGGCTTCCTCAAGCAGCCGGATGATCTGAAGAAGGATGGCATCCGCCTGGGTGTGGACAAGGGCACCACGCAGGAAACCACGCTGCGCGAGGGTTACCCCAACGCCCGCGTGATTGCCTATGACGACTCCCCCCTGGCACTGACGGCGCTGCGCAGCGGTGCCATCCAGGCGTTCGCGCAGGACGGCGCCAAGCTCGGCGCGCTGCTGGCCACGCTGCCCAATCGCAGCGAACTGGAGATCTCGCCGTTCGTGCTGACGCGAGAATACATGGGCGTGGGCGTGCCCAAGGGCGAGGCGCAACTCACCGCCACGGTCGACCAGATCCTGCAGGGCCTGGAAAAAGACGGCACCGCCGCCCGCATCTATGACCGCTGGTTCGGCCCGAAGAGCACCGCACCGCTGCCGCGTGACTTCGTGATTGGCAGTACCAAGTGAGCTTGAGCCTGCCGGCATTCCTCCAGCCCCTGCCGCCGCGTTACCTCGGCTGGATGCTGGAGGGCTTTGGAATGACGCTGCTGGTGTCGGCTGCCGCCATTGCCGGTGGCCTGGCGCTTGGCCTGCTGCTGACCGCACTGCGCGCCAGCAGCCAACCGTGGCTGACCGTACCGGCGCGCGGGCTGGTTGGCTTTCTGCGCAAGACGCCGCTGCTGGTGCAGCTGTTCTTCTGGTATTTCGGGGCCGCGCAGTTGCTGGGGGAGAACGTGGTCGGCGCCATTACGGGCTGGAACGGCATCGCACTGGGTGGCTGGCGGCTGCCGGCACCGTCGTTTGAATTCCTGGCGGCGGCATTTGGCATTGCGCTGTATGCCGGTGCCTTCTTCTCGGAAGAACTGCGCGCCGGCATCCGGGCGGTGCCGCGCGGCCAGCGTGAGGCTGCCTTGTCGCTCGGCTTCACACCGCGTGCGGCCTTTTTGCGCGTGGTGCTGCCGCAGGCGCTGCGCGTATCGGCGCTGCCGTTGCTGGGGCAATGCGCCAACACCATCAAGAACACCTCGCTGGCCATGGGCATCGGGCTGGCAGAACTCTCCTACAGCGCGCGGCAGGTCGAAACCGACACGCTGCTCGCCTTCCAGGCCTTTGCTGTGGCAACCGTGCTGTATGCGGTGGTGATCCTGCTGCTGCAGTGGGCAGCGCCGCTGGTGCTGCGGCGACTGGGGTGGGTGGCCGCTTCGGCGGCTGGGCCGATTGGAGCCGCGGCATGACGGCGGAAGCCATCCTCCTGCACCTGCGGTATCTGCTGGTCGGCCCGTATCCGAACGGGCCACTGTCGGGGGCCGCACTCACCGTGTGGATGGCGCTGCTGGCCTGCGTGGCCGCAACAGTGGTGGGCGTTGGCTGTGCAGTGTTACTGGATCGCCTGGAAGCCATGCCGAACCTGCGCTGGCTGGCGCGCGCCCTGCGCGGCATGTTGGCAACACTGCGTGCCATACCCGTGCTGATGCTGATGTTCTGGGCGTACTTCCTGATCCCGATGGCGCTGGGCGTGGCCGTGCCGGAAACGGCCACCGTGGTCACCGCGCTGGCTGCCGTGGGTGCTGCCTACATCGCGCAAAGCATGGAGGCGGGCCTGCGCGCGGTGGGCGCCGGACAGCGCAATGCGGCGCTGGCGCTGGGCATGCGGCCCACGCAAGCACTGCTGACGATCGTGCTGCCGCAGGCGTGGCGCATCATGCTGCCGTCGCTGGCCAATCAATGGGTGTCGACGGTCAAGGACACGTCGCTCGCGTACATCGTGGGCGTGGTGGAACTGTCCACCGCCGCAGGCCAGGTCAACAGCCGCACGGTGGCGTATCCGGCCGAAGTGTTTGGCGCGGTTGCCGTGCTGTACTTCCTGCTGTGCAGCGGGATTGAGGCGTTGCCCAATTGGTTGCGGGCAACCTCCACGCCGCAGGTGGAAATGTCGACCTGGAAGCGCTTCCTGCGCTGGCGGGCCCGCCCCGCTGCAGATGCGGTGACGTAGCGCAGTTGCGTAGGTAAGTGGCTATCTTGCGTTCACAAAACGCCGGTATCATCGAAACATGACCGATACCCGCGCCACCGCCCATCTCTATCCCGCGCACGACCTGGCGATCTGCACCGACGCCAACACCGCCGTCGAGCGCATCACCGCCATCTACGAGCGCTCCGCACAGACGATTCGCGATCGCTTCCTCGCCTTCGCCCGCGGTGAAGACTGTAGCGAAGACGGCTCCGCCTGCTACCCGTACCTCGGCATCACCGTCGACCCGAAAACGCTGGTGAGCGATGCGCGGCCGGCCTGGGGCACGGTGGCGTATCCGGGGGTGTACGGCACCACGCTCACGCGGCCGGATCTCTTCCGCGAGTACTACCGCACGCAGATCGAGCGCCTGCTGCACTATCACAACAGCCCGGTGGTCGTGGGCGTGAGCAACCGGCCGATTCCGCTGCCGTTCGTGGTGGAAGCCTCCACGGTAGACATCACGCCCGAACAGGCGCGCGCACTGGGTGGCGCGTTCACGCTGCCCGACCTCGCGCAGATCGACGACTCCATCGCCAACGGCACCTTCCGCCCCGAGGGCGACGAGCCGCAGCCGCTGTCGATGTTCACCGCCGAGCGCGTCGACCTGGCACTGCAGCGCCTGTACCACTACACCGCCACGCACCCGAAGCACTTCCAGCGCTTCGTGCTGTTCACCAACTACCAGCGCTACGTCGATGAGTTTGCCGCGCTCGGCCGCAAGCTGATGGAAGACGGCAACGACGAGGGCTATATCCGCTTTGTCGAACCCGGCGACACGGTGCACGAACTCGGCACGCCAGCGCCCGACGATGCGCACCGCATCAAGGGCCTGCCGCAGATGCCCGCCTACCACCTTGTGCGCGAAGACCGCCTGGGCGTGACGCTGGTCAACATTGGCGTGGGGCCGTCCAATGCCAAGACCATCACCGACCACCTGGCCGTGCTGCGCCCGCATTGCTGGATGATGATCGGCCACTGCGGCGGCCTGCGCCGTTCGCAACAGTTGGGCGACTACGTGCTCGCCCACGCCTATGTGCGCGACGACCACGTGCTCGATCAGGATCTGCCGCCGTGGGTGCCCGTGCCGCCCATCGCCGAGATTCAGGTGGCGCTGCAGGAATCCGTCGCGCGCATCACCGGGCTGTCCGGCGCCGACATGAAATCGCGCATGCGCACCGGCACGGTGGTCTCCACGGATGACCGCAACTGGGAGCTGAAGTACCAAGCGCTGTACAGCCGCTTCAACCAGTCGCGCGCGATTGCCATCGACATGGAAAGCGCCACGATTGCCGCCAACGGCTTCCGCCTGCGCGTGCCATACGGCACCCTGCTGTGCGTGTCGGACAAGCCGCTGCACGGCGAGCTGAAGCTGCGCGGCATGGCCAACCTGTTCTACCGTCAGCGCGTGAGCCAGCATTTGGCCATCGGCATGGAAACCGTGCGGCTGCTGCGCGAGAACGGCGTTGAGGCGCTGCACTCGCGCAAGCTGCGCAGCTTTGACGAACCGGCGTTCCGATAAGCCCTGGCACTAGTCCTGCGCCGGCAACGCCTGGCGCAGGAAGTCCAGAAAGGCCCGCACCACCTCGGGCAAAGTGCGGCCCGCCAGTGTCTGGAGTTCAACCGCCCGCCCCCGCATGCCGCGCTCACGAATCTCTGCGGCATGCAACTCGCCACGCTGGACACGGTCGCGCACCGTGATCTCCCCCGCGATGGCCAATCCACCCCCGTGCTGCACGAAACTCAATAGCCCGTCGAAACGGTTACTGATCAACACCGGCTCGAACACCAAGCCACGGTCGCTGCAGCTCATGTCAAAGAGTTGGCGCACCGTGTTGTCAGGCCCCGAGAGCGCAATCGGAAACGGATGCATCTGCGCCAGTGTCACGCTGGAGAACTTCGCCAGCGCGTGGTCAGGCCGCATGATGGCGAACACCGTGGCACGCTGCTGATACTCCACGCGAATGCCCTGAACGGCTGCGCGGCTATAGGTCAAGCCGATGTCCGCATCGCCACGCAGCACCGCCTCCGTTACGCGCATGGGCTCCTCGGCCCGAAGGTCAAACTGGATGCCCGGATGCTGCTCACGAAACGCCGCGATGACGCGCGGCACAAACTCGATCGCAAAACCATCGGAGCAGGCAAGGCGCACCCGCCCGCGTTGCAGCCCTTGCAAGCCCTGAATATCGGAGACCACGCGCTCGGCCTCCAGCGCCTCGCGCAGCGCGTGCGCGGCGAGCAGTTCGCCCGCTGCGCTGGGCCGCATGCCGCGCGGCTGACGCTCGAACAACGGCACACCCAGCAGTTCTTCGAGCATCGCCACTTGCCGGCTGATGGCTGACGCACTGACATGCAGACGCGCCGCCGCATCCGTCAGCGAACCACTGCGAACGACTTCAAGGAAATAGCGCAAGGATGTTTCCTGCAGGCGATGAGGCGTCATGGGCGATGTCGGCAGGAATGCCGAGCTTTGCGTAAAACGCAAAGGTATCCCGAAAAAATTTCGATTGTCAAAAAGGTCGCGCCTACCCAGACTGCCACCGAACATTGACCAGCCGAGGTACCACATGCCCCGCCACTGCACAGTCCGCCATACGCCCACGTCCCAGAGTCAGCACCGGCTGCTGGCCTTGCTCCCCGCCCTTGTGCTCGGCGCCGCCGGGCTGGCTGGCGCCGCCGAACTCTCGACGGCAGACGCCGAGCACCGCGCGCAGGCAACCTACCGCGAATACTTCGACCTGCTGTCTCTACCCAACGATGCCATTGCTCCGGAGGACATCCGCAAGAACGCCGATTGGCTGGAGCGGGCCTTCCGCAATCGGGGTTTCACGACACAGCAGTTGGCAAACAACGGCAAGCCGATGCTCTATGCGGAACTGCCGGACAGCGATCCCAAGCGCAAGACCGTGTTGTTCTACATGCACCTCGATGGCCAGCCGGTGATCCCCGCACAGTGGGCGCAAAAGAGTCCATGGACGCCGGTGCTCAAGCGCAAGACCGCACAGGGCGGCTGGGAAGAGATCGACTCGGCCCAGCTCTTCAGCGGCCCGCTCGACCCCGAGTGGCGGGTGTTTGGCCGCTCATCTGCCGACGACAAGGGCCCGATCATGATGATGCTGGCCGCCATCGACGCGCTGAAGGCAAGTGGTGACCGGCCGGCGGTCAACGTCAAGGTGATCCTCGACAGCGAGGAAGAAAAAGGTTCGCCCTCGATCAGTCAGGTCATGCAGGCAAACCGCGATCTCCTGCGCACCGATGCCATCGTGATCCACGACGGCCCCATGCACGCGAGCAACCTGCCGACACTGGTGTTCGGCAACCGTGGCGCGGCCGAAGCCAGACTCACCGTCTATGGCGGCAAGGTGCCGCTGCACAGTGGGCACTACGGCAACTACGCCCGCAACCCGGCGCAGCAACTGGCCAGCCTGCTGGCGTCGATGAAGAACGACCAGGGCCGGGTGACCGTGCCGGGCTACTACGACCACGTCAAGATCAGCGAAGCCGATCGCAAGATCATGGCGGCCGTACCCGACGACGAGGCTGCGCTCAACCGGCGCCTGGGCATTGCCCACGCAGACAAGGTCGGGGCCAACTACCAGGAAGCCATGCAGTACCCGTCATTGAACGTGCGCGGCATGGCCTCCGCCGCCGTGGGCGACAAGGTGGCGAACATCGTGCCCGACAAGGCTGTCGCTGAGCTGGACCTGCGCACCACGCCGGACTCCAGCGCGGCCTACCTCGGCAAGCTGATCGAACAGCACATCGTGCGGCAGGGCTATCACCTCGTGAAGGACGCACCGACCGACGAAGAGCGCAGCCGCTACGACAAGCTCGCCAGCTTCTCGTATCAGAGCGAGGGCGCAGACGCCGCCGGCTCACCGATCGACTCCGTGGTGGGCAAGTGGGCCTACCAGTCGCTGACCGACAGCTTTGGCACCAACCCTGCGCCCGTGCGCATCCGCATGATGGGTGGGACGGTGCCCACCGCAGAAATCGTGCATGTGCTGCAAGTGCCCTTTGTGATCATTCCGCTGGTCAATGCCGACAACAACCAGCACGCTGCCAACGAGAACCTGCGCATGGGCAACTACGTGAGCGGCGTACGCACGATCTACAGCCTGCTGACCCACCCGCTTTGATGGCCAGGCACACCGGCTAAGCCGCGCGAAACAGCCCGTGCAAGCCGAGCGGCGCCACGCCGTTCAGGCTTGCCACGGCCACCGGCCCTGCAGACAAGTTGCGCGCATCGAACGCCGTCAGCTTGGTGCGACCGGCATCCACATCAAACACGGTACCGATCAGCCAGCCCTCGCCCTCACGCGCGTTGGTCGAGGCCGGCACAAACAGGTGCTCTTCCACCATCACACGGTGCCCGAAGCGGTACTGCTGTGCCTGCCCTGAATCCGTATCGAAACGCATGATCGTGTCGAACCCATGCAGCGCCTGCGCATTGCCGGACGGCGCCGTGTGGGCCACGGTAAACAACGCACGATGGCGCAAGGCCGTGCGCCGCGCGTCGATCTTAGGGAACTCCGCCACGTGCTCCGTCACGACCTGGTCAGCACGGCCTGTGCGCAGGTTCAGATGGAGTTGCGTCAGACGCGCGCCGGGTGCTGGGCGAATCTGCCCGCGCATCAGCTCACGCAACGTGGTGGTGACGATGGTGGCGTCGTCCGAGCGTACGTAGTCCAGCTGGATTTCCTGCCCATCGGGTGACGACCACGCATTGCCGAGGTGGAACACAAAGCCAGCAGGCAGCTGCAGCCAGCGCATGCGTGTGACGTCGTTCTTGTCGAGCACGAGCACGCGCATGCCAAGCTCAGGTCGCCACACGTGCGCGTCGAGAAACGACATCCCCTCACGCGAACGCTCCACGTCATAGATGAACGACGGCAGCAGGAACACCAGATGGTGCTGCGTTACGGCAAAGTCATGCACCATCGCCACATCGGGCACCTTGACCGATTGCACACGCTTGAGCGCACCATCCGCGCCCACGCAGTACACCGTCAGCAGACCCGCCGCGCTGCTCACGCCAAAGTTCCACAGCGTGCCATCGGGCTCCACCTTGGGGTGGGCCGAGAACGGCATGCCTTTGTAGTCGTCGCGCCAGGTCTGCACACCCAGCGTGCGCAGCGAATCCGGATCGACGCGCGTGGCCGAGCCGCCTTCCCACAGCGCGAGCATCTCATTGCCGTGCATCACAAGGCTGGTGTTGGCCACGTTGATGCTGTCGGGCGTACTGACGGGCTCCATGTCGGGGTTGGCGGTGCCGAAGGTCGCGCGCAGCGGCTTACCGGCGGCAGTGTCGGCGACAAACTTGTCGGTGCGCACGAACACGCCGCGATGCGTGACACCCTGCTCGCTGATGTCGTAGCGCTGGATCATGCCGTCGCCGTCAAACAGGTGGTGGTAGCGCACCCCACCAATCTCGTGCCGCGCGGGGCCGTTGCGGTAGAACGCACCGCGTAGCGCGGGCGGGAACGTGCCCTCCACCTTGAGCGCGCTGGTTGGCATGTCCGTGCTGGCGCCCTGGTAACCCGCCAGCCACGGGTACTGCGCGCGGGCGGCAGCAAACCCGGCGGCCCACGGGTCCATGCTGGCCGCCATCACATCTTGCAGCGTCAGCCCAAACGGTGCGGCACCCAAGGCCGCCAGAGCAGCCCCAACAAACGATCGGCGTTGCATGGCAAGCCCCCGGTTCAATGTCAGTGCAGGTGGATGGTCACGCGCTGGTCGGCTTGTACGTCGATCGCAGCATCGTCAAAGGACGGCGCGCCGAAGCGGCCTTTTGCGTCGCGGCTGAAGCCGTAGGGCTCGACGGGAATGCCGGCCAGATTGGTGCCGAGCTTGCCGTCGTTGTTGACGTCATGAAAGACCGACAGCGCGTAGCGCCCCGCCGGCAGATCCGGATAGACGAAGGTGACGCTGTTGCCGGACACGCTGTCGAGCACGGCAATGTCTGCGCGGACGGCGGCATCGGGCTTGAGCCAGCCGGCAGCATCGCGGAACATCGCAGCGCGCACCGCGCCCTGGCGACCCTGCGCGCCTTCAACGACAACAGTGAGCGTGGCGGCGGATGCGCCAGCTGCGGCCAGCATCAACAACAAGGCGGCGCCCGCGCGGGACATCATCGGCACCGAGAAATCTGCGGTCATGGAAGTCTCCTGAATTGGCATGGCCGGATTGGGCTCCGGCGGTCAGGAGGCAGTCTAGGAACATGCCAGGGGGGCGTCGCCCGCGGTGCGACGAAGTGCAGGCTGCTGGGTGCAAACGGTCGCTCGCGTGCGATGAATGGGGCATCCCAGGAATTGCGCACCCGCAGCAAGCGCAGGAACGTACATGAAAAAACGCCCGCTGCACGGCGGGCGTTCTGATCAACCAACCAGTGGATCCGGCCGCGCAGACGACCGCGTGCCCGGTAGCGGGTAGTTGTCAGGGCCGTAGTACGTGAAGACCGCGGAGAACTTGACCGTGCCGGTCTGGTTGGCGCGTGCCGCGTGGAAGGTGTTGCAGTGGAAGAGCAGTACGTCGCCGGGCAGCAGCGGCACGGGGCGCGCGGTGTCGATCAGATCCCGGTTCTCGGGCAGCTCCTGGCGCAGGAACAGCTTGGCGTCGAAACGCTCGGCGGGCAATTCGAGCGTGTGGCTACCGGGAATGACCCACAGGCAGCCGTTGTCGACGGTCTCTTCCACCAGTGCCAGCCACGACGACACCAGCGCATTGCGCGCAAACGACCAATAGCGGCTGTCGCGATGCCAGTGCGTGGCCGTGCCGAAGGCCGGGTGCTTGGTCATCACGCAGTTGTGGTGCGCGAGCGAGAGATGCACGGGGCTGCCGATCAACTGCGCGATCGGCCCGGCAACACGCGCATCGCGTGCCCATTCCGTGTAAGGCGTGCCGCGTGAATCGGCGTCGAGCAGGCGGCGCACGGTGTGGCCGCCCTCCGCCTCGCGCGAGGTGGGTGCGCCGGCATAGCCGACATCGGTTTCCAGTTCTACGGGCGGGATGGCGCGCGCCAGGGCATCCTGGGCGGCCGCCAGCAGTGTGGCGCACTCATGCTGACTGGCCAGACCACGCAGGACGAGGTAGCCGTGCTCGTTGAAAAATGCCTGTTGCTCGGGGGAAAGCGATTGCGCGGAAGTGGGCGCAGGGGTGCGCGTGTCGACAGACGCGGTCATGGCAGGGAATGGTACGGAGACGGCGAAAGAGAAAGAGTGTAGCGCGCCGCCGCACTGCCTGCCGATCAACCCTTACGCCAACCCTGCCCTGGATCAAACGTTATACGCGTCGACCCGGCCGCGCCTTACCAAAAGGCCTGTTGACCCGACAGGCGGAAATACTTCGCGATGACCATCAAACCGAGCAGGCGCTCCTGGTCGCGGTTCAAGAACTGCGCCACCCACTGGTTGGCGTTGCGAATGATCGCCAGCGCATCTCCCGGGAATTTTTGGTAATGCTCCATTTTCTCCTGGAGATCGGAGAAATCATCCTTCAGCAGGACATAGTGCACATCGGGAATCAGCCTCCCCTCCATAAACCACGTCTCATACCGGGGCCGCCGCATGAAGCACAGCGAATTGGATGACATGATCCATTTCAGATTGGTGGCAACGTCATTCCCTTCAACGCTGACGATGTACTTGTATTGCAACTGCTCAGCAATCGTCATCGGCGCCTTGTAGAACGCCTTGCCCTGCACGGATTTTCGAATATCACCGATATCAACGTTCGGCAGGTCATGGCAACGCTCAACGAACGCCTGGCGATGCTCCTGATGACACGGCCCTCTGAAAACAGCCACTGATTTTTTATCAGCAAAATCAATGTTGTCACGCGCAAAGGAAAAATGCCGGATTGCATCCAGCTTCAAAAGAATCCCGTTGTGGGAGGAATCTTTGATTGGACGGCTTTTTACGAAAGCGGGAGCGGTCGGCTCGGTGGTTACATCTCCGCAGTCATAGTCGAAGTTGTAGCCCGGACCAAAATAGTCCATCAGATCGACCAGATCATAAAAATACGTGCTACCGATATTCCGATCTTTTCTCTGAATGGTGCTCGTTGAGGACTCCAACAGGAAGTTGGAATATTCAACTGCATTTCCGCTTGGACCGAATGTTTCCGAAATGGAGTTGTAGTAATTCAGGCGATCCAGCACATCCTGACGGCTGCAGTGATGACCTTTTCTCTTCAGAAACGCCTCAGCTCTTCCGTGCTTGGTCGCGCGAGCCAGAAAATGACTCGATGCATTCGAGAAGTAGTACCAGATTTTTTTTGCGGAGACCCGGCTCAGGCGATATTTGAAATGCGGCATGAAGCAAACAAGCAATTGCGGAGATGGTTCCCAAAGATGAAGCGCGCCGACGCGCTTCTTCAACAGGTGTGATGGCAGGACGTTGTTTTCGAGTGGAAGTCGCCAACTCACGCATGACTACACGTGGCACATGAGCCACTTTTCATATCCCACTGACGCGCCGCGCCACTGATCGCGCTCCCCATCGGGCAGCGTTTCAGCCCCAGTCGCCATTCGCATCTGCGGCGGGCCTTACTCTACCGTAAGTCGCTTGCAGCGCCTTCTGTTTCTTGGGGTAATGTCACCCGCGCCAGCACCAGGCCCAATCCACGGTCCAGTGACTGTTGCCATGACGTCACACTTCGACACCCGTGCGCAGGACCGGCTGCGCATCCAGTTTCAGCAGGTGGTCGGTCAATCACCTCGGGGATGCGGCTTGCGCCGCACAACCGGGCAGGAGGCCTGGGCCATCTCTGCCGACCAGCCCAGCCTCCCCATCGCCCGATTACTGCACTTCCAGCGCTGTCACCATCAGCGCACCGCCCACCTTCTCGGCGGTAAAGCGGATCTTGCTGCCAACCTGCACCTTGCTAAGCATGGCCGGGTCCTGAACACGGAAGATCATCGTCATCGGCTCCATGTCGAGATTGACCAGCGGGCCATGCTTGATGGTCAGCTTGCCGGCGGCGGTATCAACTTTCTTGACCTCGCCTTCAGACAGCGGTGCGGCTGCCGCAACAGCAGCCGGTGCAGGCGCAGCGTCATCCGCGGCGTTGGCAAATGGGGCACCGGCCAGCAGCGCGACCAGCATCAGGGCATGACGAAACGACATGTTGGACTCCTTATAAGCAAGAGATAGAGCGCGATCAGGACTTGCTGGCTCGTGCCTGCTGCACCTGTACGGCACCGCGCATGCCGGCTTCGAAATGCCCAGCCTGTAGGCAACCAAACTCGACCGTACCGGCCTGCGTGAAGCGCCAGACGATCTCACCGGTCTGGCCGGGGTCCACAGTGACGGCGTTGGCGTCGGCGTGCTCCATCTCGGGGTGTTTGCGCATCTGCTCAGCGTGGGCGATCAGGTCGGCCGGCGAGCCAAGCGTCATCTCGTGCCGCACGCGGCCGCTGTTGCTGACCTGGAAGCGGATCGTCTCGCCACGCTGCACGGTGATCTGCGCAGGGGTGAAGCGCATGGTGTCGGCCATGTCGACGCGCACGGTGCGCGTGACGCGCGCGGCGTCGCCCGGCTCGCCGATGGCGGCATCGCCGTGGTCATGGCCCCCGGCGTGATTGCCGGATGCGTGCGCAATGGCCACCATTGAGAGGAGCGCGGCCAGGAAGGTGGAACGGATCAGATTGCGTTGCATGTGTGGTCTCGTATTCGAATGCGGTTCAGTTGTCGCTCATTCATCGATGCCGTTGCCGGTGTATTCGTAGGCGACGGTGCCTTTGGGGTGCTTGTACCAACCGGGGTCGGCGTAGCTGTTGCGCGGCAGGTCGCGACGCACCTTCATCACCGTGAACATGCCACCCATCTCGATGGCGCCGAACGGGCCTTGGCCGGTCATCATCGGCAGCGTGTTGTCGGGCAGGGGCATTTCCATCTCGCCCATGTCGGCCATGCCGGCCTCGCCCATGCCCATGTAGTCGGGCACCAGCGCGCTCATCTTCTTGGCGAGGTCTTTCTGCGGCACGCCGATCATGGTCGGCACGTTGTGCCCCATGGCGTTCATCGTGTGGTGCGACTTGTGGCAGTGGAAGGCCCAGTCGCCCGGGTTGTCGGCAATGAACTCGATGGCACGCATCTGGCCGACGGCGATGTCGGTTGTCACCTCCGGCCAGCGCGCGCTGGGCGGGACCCAGCCGCCATCGGTGCCGGCCACTTCAAACGTGTGGCCGTGCACGTGCATCGGGTGATTCGTCATCGTGAGGTTGCCCATGCGGATACGCACGCGGTCACCCAGGCGCACGGGCAGCGGGTCAATGCCGGGAAAGACGCGGCTGTTCCACGTCCACATGTTGAAGTCGGTCATCTCGGCCACGCGCGGGGTGTACGAGCCCGGGTCGATGTCGTATGCAGCGAGCAGGAAGACGAAATCGCGATCGACGCGATGCTGCGCCGGGTCTTTCGGATGCACGACGATAAAGCCCATCATGCCCATTGCCATCTGCACCATCTCGTCGGAATGCGGGTGGTACATAAAGGTGCCGGACTTCTTCATCTCGAACTCGTAGACGAAGGTCTTGCCGGGCGGGATGTGCGGCTGCGACAGGCCGCCCACGCCGTCCATGCCGGCGGGCAGGATCATGCCGTGCCAGTGCACCGTGGTGTGCTCGGGCAGCTTGTTGGTGACGAAGATGCGCACGCGGTCGCCTTCTACGCATTCAATCGTGGGGCCAGGGCTCTGGCCGTTGTAGCCCCACAGGTGGCCCGTCATGCCGGGCGCAAATTCGCGCTCGACGGGTTCGGCCACGAGGTGGAACTCCTTCCAGCCGCCACGCATGCGCCACGGCAATGTCCAGCCATTGAGCGTGACAACGGGGTTGTAGGGCCGGCCATTCGGCGGCGCGAGCGGCGGCTGCGTGGCCGCCTTCGATTGCAACGGCGCTTCGGGCAATGACGCAGCGCCGGCGCGCGAGACCATCGCCGCGCCCAGCATGGCCGCGCCCCCGCCACTAAGACTGCCGAGAAATTGACGTCGGGAAACCATGTTCAGTGTCCTTGGGGTTGAGAGGAGGCGTCGGCCTCGACCGGCGGGAGCTTGCCGCCCAGCGCCATCTGCAGATCGGTCTGCGCGAGCCAGTAGCCGCGCAGCGCGTCGATGTAGCCATTGACGGCATTGACCTGCTCGCGTGCATCGGCCAGCAGCTCGAACACGCTCACGAGCATGCCGTTGTAGCGCAGCAGCATCTCGTCGGAGATGGTCTTGCGTACCGGCACCACCTCGTCGCGGTAGTGGCGTGTCAGGTCATACGCGGTCTGGTAACGCACGTACGACTCACGCACCTCGGAGCGTGCCCGCACGGCCGTGTCGGCAAGTTGATCGGCAGCCTGCATGTAGATCGCCTGCGCACGCGCCACGCGTGCACCGCCCCAGTCGAACAAGGGGATCTCGATGCCGATTTCGTAGCCCGTCTCGCGTGGTTCGCCAGTCTTGCTATTGCGCACGTAGCCGAGGTCCAGCACATTGATGAAGCGCGTGGCTTTCGTCAGCCCCAGTGACGAGGCCAGACCATCGACCTGCAGCTTGCCGGCCTGGATGTCGAGCCGGTTGTGCAGCGCATAGGCCTCGATCTGCGGGAGTTCCGGACGCTCCTTCGGTAGGTCAGGCAGACGCTCGGGCAGCTTGAAACTCGTGTCCGCACCCCACACGCCGAGGTGACGGATGAGCGCTTCGCGTTCGGCTTGGGCTTGTTGGCGCATGCGCGCGAGGTTGGCGGTGGCTTCGGCATAGAAGGCCTGTTCGCGCGCGCGGTCGAGCTTGCTGAAGTTGCCGGCAGCGGCCAGACGCTTTGCAAATTCGGCACCGGCTTCTGCCGCTTGCTGGACCTGCTCGGCGTAACGCGCAGACTGCTCCGCCGCCACGGCGTTGACGTACGCACGGCGCGTATCGGCCACGACCTGCAGCATCTGGTTGGCGACCAGCAGCTTGGTCTGCTCGAAGTAGCGCCCTTCGATACGCGCGGCCACCGGCAGCGTCAGCAGGCTCAGGAACGACAGCGAGAACGTGCGCTCGATCGACAAGTCATCGCCGCTGCGCGTGCGCTTGAAGCTGAAGCCCGGATTCGGCAAGCGGCTGGCCTGCACGAGCGCCGCTTCGGACAGGCCAAGCTCCGCGTACGACGCCTGCAGCCCGCGGTTATTCAGCAGCGCGATCTGCACGGCGTTGTCCATCGTCAGCGGCTGGGCCAGCAGTTCGCGCGTACGCTGGGCGGCGCTGTCGCGGGCTTCGGGTGAGCGCTGCCAGGTCGCGTCCTTGCCGAGCCGGTCTCGCGCCACATCGGCAACGGTCTTGAAGCCGCTGTCCTGTGTGACGGTGGCGCAGCCGCCCAGCAGCAGCACCGCAGCCAGCGCGCCCAGCGCACCTGGTACAAGGCGACGCGTGGAGTGATTCAACATGGCGGCCTCCTCAGTGGTGATGCATGCCGGGCGTGGCGTCGCCGGCAGGCTTGACTGGGGAGACCACGGGCTCGCTCGCGGGCATTGCATGCCCTGCAGGCCCAGCGTGAGCGCCATGTGCGTCGTGTCCGGAAGTAGCGCCCGGCTTTGGGCTGACAGCCGCATTGGTCTCGCGCCACGGCGCGGGGCCAACGTCGCGGTATGCGTGATAGCTATCGAACGTCCGGGGTGCGGACACGGCGGGCACCACCGCCTCCGCATTCAGTGGGTCAGGTGGAGCCGTAGCCGGCGCGGAAGCCGCACCCTGTGCCAATACCCATGGCGACGCGAGTGCCGTCCATGCCAGCAGCGGCGCTGTGGCCATGAACCATCGTGTGAGAAACATGAGAAACCTCGATCAAGCGTAATGACACACGGCCGCGCAGTCATGCACGGTGCCGTGAAACCAGAGGCCAGATCCGTTCTATGAACGGACTGGTGGCGTCAAACGCGAATCGAGGGTGGGCGTTGCAGCGCTTCGGGAATGAAGCTGTGGAAGGCGGTGGAGAGCTCGCGCGGCGCATCGGCCGGCAACTTGAGCAGCGGCACGCCAAGGCTGGCGGCCAGGGGGATGACCGAACCGAGCGAACAGGCCGCGCAGATCGGGCAAGTCTTGCAGTGCGATTGTGTGGGCGATTGCGTGGGCGCTTTTGCGTCGCCGTCGGCGGCCATCGCCTCTTCGTGTTCTTGGCAGGCATCTGCCATAGCGGCGCTGTCGTGCGCAGGCATTGCCATGGCAACGGCCGCCTCGTCCATCGTGCCGGCGCGCACCATCATGGTTGTCGCGGCCATCCCCTGCAGGGGGAGCGCCAGGACAACCAGCCAGAGCAGGAGGCGGGTCAGCAAGCGATGCATGGAAGAAGAATGTCGACCAAAAAGGCGGCCACGAAAGCGGGTAGTGTAGCGCGATGCCATCAATTTTTGCCCAGCGGCGGACAAGACAGCGCACAAAATGGCCCCGGCGCGGCACAATGGCACGCCACAGCGTACCCGTTTCTGCGCGCCGCTTTTCCCCATTTTTTCCAGTTTCAACGCCCCATGAATACGCAATCCCACCAGCTCAGCATGACCGTGCTGATGACGCCCGACATGGCCAATTTCTCCGGCAACGTGCACGGCGGCCACATCCTCAAGCTGCTCGATCAGGTGGCGTATGCATGCGCCAGCCGCTATGCCGGCCGCTACGTGGTTACGCTGTCGGTCGATCAGGTGGTGTTTCGCCAGCCGATCCACGTGGGCGAACTGGTGACATTCCTCGCGTCGGTCAACTACACCGGCCGCACGTCCATGGAGATCGGCATCAAGGTGGTGACGGAGAACATCCGCAACCAGGTCGTGCGCCATACCAATAGCTGTTACTTCACGATGGTGGCGGTGGACGATGACGGCAAACCCGCCGACGTGCCACCACTCACGCCCGCCAATGCGGAAGAGAAGGAACGCTTTGAAGCGGCCCAGCAGCGTCGTGCGCTGCGCCAGGAAATGGAAGCGCGCCACAAGGCCATCAAGGCCGCGTACGGCACGCCGGGTACGTCGGACACGGTCAGCTAAGGCACCATCGGCGGCACGCCTGCCTGCCTACGCAGGCGGCAATGCACTGCAAACCGCATGGCGCCGGGCACTCCCATCGTTATCCACAGGCTTACCCACTGTTTCTGTGGATAAATCATGGTGACTGAACACGCTTGCGCAAACGCACATTAAGCGTGCGCAAGCCCTGCCGACACGATGGCCTCGGTAGACTGGGCCACGATCGGCACCCCGAAGCTCTCAATCGACGACAGCGTCGCGTTGTGGTGGCGCCGAATCAGTTCACCGCTGGCGTGCGGTTTGTCATGCGTCGTATGCGCATCGGCCGCTAACGTGATGGCATAACCCAGGGCGGCAGCCTGGCGAATGGTGGTGTCCACGCAGAACTCGGTGGCGTATCCGCAGACAATCAGGTGCTCGACGCCGAGGCCAGCAAGCAATGCCGCCAACCCTGTGCGTAGAAACGAATTCGGTGTCGTCTTGCGGATCACCGGATCGTTGGGGCGTGCCTGCAAGGTGTCGACGAGGCGCCATGCAGGCGCGCCGTAAGGCAACTCATCGTTGGCCGTCTCGTGCTGCACGAAGATCACCGGCACATGCTCTTCACGCGCACGGGCAATCAGTTGGTTGATGGCAACCAGCACACACTCGGCCTGCGCAGGCGGCGGCGTGAACAAGCCGGTCTGCACGTCGATCACAATCAAGGCGGTCGTCATACGGTTCTATGTCTGTTGTTGGGAGAGCCGCCCCAGAAAGGCCAGCACCGCTTCATTGAACAACTCGGGGCGCTGCAACGGTGCGAAATGGCTCACGCCGGGCAGCATCACAAACCGCGCACCAGGAATCGTCTGCGCCAGATACTGCGCGTGCTCGGGCTGGATGAACTCGTCGTGCGCGCTCTGCACAATGGTCACGGGCACACGAATCGCAGCCAGTTCATCGGCCTTGGCGTTCGGCTGTGTCTGCATCATCTCGGTGACGGCGGCAACGAACGCGTCGAAGTCGCCAGGTGTGGCGGACAGCGCGGCGTAGTCCTGCCGGTGGCGGCTGAAGCAGCGGTCGATCGTCGGCGTCGGCTGGAAAGGCTTGGCACCGCTCGGGTCCATATTGCAGCCGAAGAAGAACACGCCAGCCACACGCTCGGGCGCTTGCATAGCGAGCGTGAGTGCAATGCAGGCGCCATCGCTCCAGCCGACGAAAGCAGCGCGTTCCATGCCTAACGCGTCCATGACGGCGCGCACGTCCGAGGCCATGCACTCGTACGTGTAAGGCCGTGTATCGCGCGTGCTACGACCGTGCCCACGGCTGTCGATGAGAAGCGCACGATAGCCCGCAGCCACCAACGCCGGCACCTGATGCCCCCAGTTGCCGCCGTGGCCGAGCCCACCGTGCAGCAGGATCACCGGTGTGCCGGCGCCAAACGTCGCGTACCAGATGCTGGCGCCGTCATGCGTCACATGGCCTTGCTCTGCTGCTGCCGGCAAAGGCGCTGCACCTTGCGCGGCAAAACGCGTGAGGTCGTCGTCGGTGATGTCCACATCAGCCTCCCTGTCAGGTGCCGTATCCCTGCGCCGCAAACTGCTGCTTGAACCACGAGTAGAACATTGCCGCCAGCAGGATTTCGCGAGCATAGGGAGACCATCCTCGCCACGCAAGTTGTGTTAAGCGCGTTAACACTTGGCACTAGCTGCCGTCTTCGATGCGCACGCCCAATTCGTTGAGAACCTCACGCGCGCAGCGGAATGCCTCGATGGCCGCTGGAGCACCCGCATAGATGGCACTGTGCAGCAGTACTTCGCGAATCTCCACTGCTGTTGCGCCGTTGTTGATGGCGCCGCGCACGTGGCCCTTGAGCTCGGTGCCGCGGCCCAGCGCGGCGAGCATGGCGCAGGTGCAGAGGCTGCGGGTCTTGAGGTCGATGCCATCCCGCTGCCAGGTGCTGCCCCATGCGTGCTCATTGAGCCAATCCTGCAGTGGCGCGGAGAAAGCATCGAGCCCGCTCATCGCCCGCTCCACAAACGCATCGCCCATCACCTGTGCGCGGCGTGCGCGCCCGGCTTCCTTGTCCTGTTCTGCCACGATCCCTCCTCCGTTCTGAAAACCCGTTGCAGGCCGATCATGCTGGCTTGACCAGCAACATCATCAACGCGGTACCCAGCAGCACTGCGCAGAACGCGAGCCGCAAGCGCAACGGCGAGAACTTGTGCGCGAGCGTCACACCCCACGACACGCTAACCATGCCGCCTACCGCCAGCGGAATGCCCGTGCCCCAGTTCACATGCCCCGCGTGCGCATACGTTGCCAGCGCGATCAGCGTGCCTGGCACCACCAGTGCCAGCGCCATGCCTTGTGCGCGTGTCTGTGGCATGCCGAAGAAGGTCACCAGCGCCGGCACAACCACCAGCCCGCCGCCCACGGTAAAGATGCCCGACATCGCCCCGCTGGCGATTCCCATCAGCGGCATAGCCGCGGCTGGCATGGCGCGTGGAGGAGCGTGCTCAGCATCCTTGGCCGCGTCCGGCTTGTCCTTGAGCCGTGAAGCAAAGTACACCGCCAGCGCGATCAGGAACACCGCAAACGCGGTGTGCAGATGGTGCGCATCCAGCCCCGCTGCGAAGCGCGCCGCAACATACGTTGCCGCCATCGAGAACACGCAGATCAACCCCACCGAGCGCAGATGCACCGGATGCCGTTGGTGATACCGCAGGAAGCCGATCAGCACATTGGGCGCAATCATCACCAACGCAGTGCCCTGCGCCAGGTGCTGGTCCATACCGTACAAATAGCCGAGCACGGGAATGGCGATCAGCCCCCCGCCAATGCCCAGCAGCCCACCTGCCACACCCAGGCCCATACCGAGCAGCAGGTTGAACAGGCCGATGAGAACAGCGTGGGACGTCATGCGCGCAAGGAAAGGAAGAGGAGAAAAGCAAACACGGCGGCGCGCCGTGATGAACACAGCGCGCCGCCGGAAGGTCGAGCGGGAAATTGTAGCGTCAGCGTCTCAAGCGATGTGCGCGGCAAAGCCGGATTTGTCGGGCGCGATCTCTGCGCGCAGCGTGAGGGCTGGGATCTCGTAGTCGCCCGCGTTCTGCTGGCGGAATGGGATCGGATCGGCGGTGAACAGCGTATCGAGCCGGTCACCAAGCGCCAGGGTGGTCTGCGCAAAACGCGCATCGTCCATGCGGCCGGCGCGGTGGGTGACGAACGGTGGCAACACATCAAAGCCGGGGTAATGCAGGATGCCGTGCTGGATCGGGAACAGCACATCGTCGATCGGACCATTGATGCCACGTGGGCCGTAGTGCGACTCCCAGCCGCCCGTGGTGACGATCAGCATGGCGCGCTTGCCAGCGAGCGTGCCCTCGCCATAGCGATCGCCCCAATGCGTATCGGAGTGCTCGCCCACGCCGTAGGCAAATCCGTATGCATAGACGCGCTCAACCCAACCCTTGAGGATGGCCGGCATGGAGAACCACCAGAGCGGGAACTGCAGGATCACGGCATCAGCCCACTGCAGCTTCGCTTGCTCTGCGGCAATGTCGGCCGTCTGCAGGCCGTTCTCAAACGCGTGCCTGGAGTCCAACGATGGGTGAAAGTGCTGGCCGATCGGCGCAACGGTGCTGTCGCCTGCGTCGAGCGGGGCCTTCCACCGCATGGCGTACAGGTCCGACACCTGCACCTCGTGACCGGCGGCTTCCAGGCGCTGAACGGCGAAGTCCTTGAGGGCACCGTTGAGTGATTTGGGTTCGGGGTGGGCGTAGACGATCAGGACATTCATGGCAGCAACTCCAATCTGAGAAGGCTCAAGCATGGTGGCCACCAAGGTATATTGGAAATGAATAATCCATATTCCAGGCATAGTCATGAATAATCTCAGACGGCTGGACCTCAATCTTCTGGTGACGTTGGACGTACTGCTGACCGAGCACAACGTCACGCGCGCGGCAGAACGGCTGAACTTCTCGCAGCCCTCCGTGAGCGTGCATCTGGCCAAGCTGCGCGACATCTTGGGAGACCCGTTGCTGCTGCCCGGCCCGCGCGGCATGCGCCCGACCGCTCGCGCAGAGGCACTGCGCGAACCACTGCGGCAAGCACTGGAGGCGTTGGAGCAGGCCGTTGCGCCCGCCAGCCCGTTTGATCCGGCGCACGCCACCAACACCTGGCGCGTGGCCGCTACCGACTACGGTGAATCGACCATCGTGCTGCCAGCGCTCAACACCCTGCGCGACGCTGCACCGGGCACACGGCTGGCCATTCTCGAACTGGTGCCACCGCGCATTGAAAAGCAGGCCGAGCACGGCGAGATCGACCTCGCCTTCCACACCACCGACGGCGCGCCACCCGGCCTGCGCCGCCGCGCGTTGTTCACCGAGCGTTATGTCTTGGTCAGCCGAGCCGGGCACCCGCGCCTCAAGCGCAAGCCGACATTGGCGCAGTTCTGCGCGCTCGACCATGTGATCGTGTCGCCTGATGGCGGCGGGTTCTTCGGCGTGACGGACGAAGCGCTCAAGGCTGCCGGTGCCACGCGACGCGTGGTGCTGTCGGTGCCGCACTTCCTGTTTGTG
Source organism: Ralstonia sp. AU12-08 (assembly GCF_000442475.1). Classification (NCBI taxonomy): domain Bacteria; kingdom Pseudomonadati; phylum Pseudomonadota; class Betaproteobacteria; order Burkholderiales; family Burkholderiaceae; genus Ralstonia; species Ralstonia sp. AU12-08. Next base: position 76,557 of record NZ_ASZV01000005.1, read on the forward strand.
ATGACGGCGGTGGCCAGCACCGACATGGTGGCGATGCTGCCCGAGCGGCTGGTGCGCGGCGCCAGCGCGCTACAGGTGGTCGAGCCACCGGTGGAAGTGCCCGGGTATGAGATGTCGATGCTGTGGCACGAACGGGTGCATCGAGACCCGGCGCATCAGTGGCTGCGGGAGACCGTGGCCAGGTCGGTGTAATCCGCCCCGGGGTCTCTCAGCCGAGGCGTTACAGCCCGACCTTCGGCGCCGTCAGGATCAGGCGCAGCCCAAGCGCGGCAATCGCAACGGCGGCCACGCGGTCTACCCAGGCCTTGGCGCGCAGATACATCTCGCGCGGCACGCGGCTCGAAAAGCACAGTGCGACGATCGTGTACCAGCCGAATTCCACCAGGAACACCAGCGGCGGCAATACGAAATAGCACCACACCGGCGGATGCTGCGGCAGCAGTGCGGCAAAGATACTGCCGTACCAGATCGCCGTCTTGGGGTTGCTCATCTGCGTGGTGATGCCCGTCCAGAACGACTTGCGCGCGCTGCCGGCCTGCGGTGCTACGCGCTCGTCCATGGCGATGGGATGCTTGGCGCCGCGCCAGATCTTCCACGCCATATAGGTCAGGTAAGCGCCACCGGCCATCTTCAGGCCGATATAGAGCCACTCGACAGCTTGCAGCAACGTGTAGAGCCCGGCCAGCGCCAGACCGCCAAAGAAGAGCGCACCCGCGCCCATCCCCAGCGCAGTGGCCAGGCCATCGCGACGCGACAACCCGATGGCGTTGCGCGCCACCAGCACAAAGCTCGGCCCCGGGATCATCGCCCCAAGCAGCAGCGCAACAAGAATGGCGCATACAGCAGCAGAGGCGGTCATCGGGGTCTCCTGGTTGGTCATGCGCAACTTGGGGTGCCGAATTCTCGCATGCCGCTAGCGCGCCCGCTGGCGCCGGGTAAGCGGCCCAGGGGTTGCGGTCGGTGCGATTGCGCCCGACGTGGCCGCCCGCACGATCCGCTGGAACGTCGGGCATTCCATGTGGCTTGGCGCAGGGCAGACCGCTGCGTGCCGCAAGCCGTCGCGCATGGCAGTGAGCCGGCGGATCGTCCGGTCCAGCTCGTCGGCCTTGGCGGCCAGCATCGGCCGGTCGACCTGTAACTGCCCGCCGGGCGCGAACATGTGGGCGATCTCGTCCAGCGAAAAGCCAGCCGCACGCCCCAGCGCAATCAGCGCCAGGCGCTCCAGTACATCGGCGCGGTACTGGCGTCGCAGCCCGCGTCGGCCGGTCGACACAATCAGCCCTTTTTCTTCGTAATACCGCAGCGTTGATGCGGGCACACCCGCGTGCTGCGTCACCTCGGCAATGTCCAGTGCGCTCACCGCTTGACCTCAAGTTGACTTGAACTTGCACAGTGTAGTCCTCGCGCCTGGAGAGCGCGCACAGGACACCCATCATGAAGACCACGCCCCCAACCGACGTCAACCAGGCCGCCCTCTGGAACGGCCACGCCGGACACGCCTGGGTTGCCAGCCAGACGGCGCTCGACCAGATGTTCCAGCCGCTTGAAGACCAGCTTGTTGAAGCGGTGAGCACCCAGCGGGCGCAGCACGTGCTCGATGTCGGCTGCGGCACCGGCAGCACGACGCTCGCCATTGCGCGCCAGCTTGGTGCCAACGGTAGCTGCCTCGGTATCGACATCTCAGCGCCCATGCTGCAGACCGCCCGCGAGCGCGCCCAACGCGAAACGACACCCGCGCGCTTCGTTTGTGCCGACGCACAGACCTATGCCTTCCAACCTGCCGCCTTCGACATGATCGTCTCGCGCCTGGGCGTGATGTTCTTCGACGATCCGGTCGCGGCCTTCACCAACCTGCGGGGTGCCGCACGCGATGGCGCAGCGCTCTGTTTCATTGCGTGGCGCGGCCCCGCCGACAACCCGTTCATGACCGCGGCAGAACGTGCGGCAGCGCCACTGCTGCCAAACCTGCCACCGCGCAAACCCGGCGCACCTGGGCAGTTCGCCTTTGCGGACCGCAGCCGGGTGACCTGCACCCTGGCCGCCAGCGGCTGGACCGATATCGACATCCAGCCTGTCGACGTTGCATGCACCCTGCCCGAGCGAGAACTGGTGCCTTACCTCAGCCGGCTCGGCCCTGTCGGGCTGGCCCTGCAAGAGGCCGACTCGCAGACGCGTACGCGTGTCATCGATGCAATGCGCACGGCGTTCGAGCCTTATGTGCACGGCACAGAAGTCCGCTTCACTGCTGCGTGCTGGATCGCCCGTGCGCGCGCCACGCGAGTGGAGGCGGCACATGACTGAGACCACACGCACACTGCTCTGCGCGCTGCTGATCGGCACCGGAGCCACGGTCGTCATGGACATCTGGGCCATCATCCGGCAACGACTGCTTGGTGTGCCGCCGTTGGACTATCGCCTGGTCGGGCGTTGGCTTGGCCATCTGTTCCGGGGGCGTGTCCGACACCATCCCATCAGCGATTCAGCGCCCATCGCGGGCGAACACGTGATCGGCTGGACGGCGCACTACATCATCGGCATCGCCTTCGCGGGCGTGCTGCTGGCGGGTTGGGGGCTCGACTGGGCGTGTCATCCAACGATCGGCCCTGCGCTCATCGTCGGTATCGGCAGCGTGGCGGCGCCCTTCTTCGTGATGCAGCCTGCCATGGGTGCCGGCATTGCTGCCAGCCGCACGCCACGCCCTGCGGCGGCGCGGCTGCATAGCGTGGTGACGCACACGGTGTTCGGTCTGGGGTTGTATGCGACGGCGTTGGTGATCAGCGTGGCGATGCGTGTCTGCTAACCACCCGATCCCGCGCTATCGCAAGTCACACCGCATGCACAACGCCTTAGTGCGCTCCGCACTGCGGAAGACCATCGACGCGCGCACTTCTGCCGGCACCTTTTCCGCCGGAAACAGCGAGAAACCCCAGCGTGCGAAGTAAGACGGCGCAGTCGTCGACAGGAGATACGCTTCACGGGCGCCGGTACCGCGTGCGCGTAGCAGCAGCGTCTCGATCAGCCGGCTGGCGATACCGCGGTCCCGGTAGATGGGGTCGACCGCCGCCGAGCGGACCACGATGGCGCGGCCGCCTTGCTCTCCCGCCACGCAGCCGATGATGCGGCCCTTGTCCAGGGCCACGTGAAAGGCGTCGATGCTGCCCTGGGTGTCTTCTGCGGGCAGCCCGCAGCGCCTGAGGAGCGCGGCGACATCGCTCCAATCATCGAGCGAAGCCTGGCGCAGATGAATGTCGTCGGTCTGCATGTGGACGTGGTCTCCGGGAGCGCGCTCGCCGGCAATGCACTACCTGCGGCGCGCTTCTATCGTCATGCGGCAAACTGTTTTGCCGCGCCCTTCTTCAAGCCTTCTGGGGTATGAGGCCACCGTCGAATAGGTGCGCGTCCAGACTAGCATCCAGACCCGGCAGGAAAAAAGAAACCCGTGCGCCGTCTACGGACATCGATCGGTCCCGGCGCATCAGCCGGGTTGCCCGCACGCGTCACGCAAACGCGTTCTTGCTGGCTTGGCAGGCGGGTTCCGGGAACGCGGCCCCAGGCAATCAGGGCAATCCCGTCCACCATCTGGATAGCATTGCAGCAACAACATCACGCCGCTGGAACTTCCACCATGCATCGAGCCCCCTTGACCTGCCCGTCATGACCCGCATTGCGCCCGCACGTTAGCGCGTCAGCACCTGCGGATTGATCATGTTCACCGGGGCGCCGGCCTCGTACGCGAGGATCTGCCGGAAGACGTCGGTGAACTGCAAGTCCCACTCTTCGTAGGTGACATAGCCGATGTGCGGTGTGCACACGACGTTGGGCATTGTCAGCAGCGGATGCGTGGTGTCGGTCAGCGGCTCCTGCTCGAAGACATCGAGCGCCGCCATGCCGGGGCGGCCAGCCTGGAGTGCGGGCACCAGGGCGTTGGGTTCAATCAGACCGGCACGGCTGGTATTGACCAGCAGAGACCCGCGCTTCATGGCTGCCAGATCCGCGGCAGTCACGATATTGCGGGTGGCGTCCACCAGCCGCATGTGCAGCGAGACAACATCACAGGCCGAGAAGAACTCGCCCTTCGAAGCGGCCGTCTCGTAGCCATCCTGACGCGCACGCTCCAACGATTCCGGGCGCGCCCAGACCAGCACGCGCATCCCGAAGGCGCGCGCATACCCTGCCACCTCCCGGCCGATGCGCCCATAGCCAAAAATGCCGAACGTCTTGCCACGCAAGGTATGACCGACACCACACTGCCAGCGCCCCTGCCGCATCGACTCCACCTGCTGCGGCAACTGCCGCATGGCGGCCAGCACCAGCGCCCAGGTCAGCTCGGCCGCCGCATACGACGGCGTGCCGGCATGCAGGTCTGAGCAGACAAGCACACCGTGCTCGGTACAGGCGTTGATATCGATATGCGGGTAGACGCTGCGCTGGCTGATGAGGCAGAGCCTGGGCAAACGCGCAATCAACTCACGGCGGATGGTCGTGCGCTCGCGAATCAGGACCAGGGCGTCGGTGTCGGCCAACCGTTGTGCAAGCACATCGGTGTCCTCCACGTGATCCGTCCAGACGGTCACCTCGTGACCTTCTAGCAGGGCATAGCAAGGCAGCCGGCGGAGGGTATCGAACCAGTCGTCGAGGATGGTGATGTGCATCGCGGGCGCAGGAGACGTGGCAAAAGCGGGCAACGGAAAACGTTCTCGGGAATCTTGCGCCGCGCCTCCCCCGCTGTGAAATGAATTCGAGGCGCCGGTTGATGCACGAAATCTATGAATCCACGCACGGCGTCAATGCTCTGTTTCGCGTAAGCGCGCGCTGCGTCGGTTTCCGACAACGCTCTCCGGCAATCCCAGCGCATTTGCGCAATCTGTATTTGCCGGCGGCACGGCGCCCCGGTAGAGTTTTCAGCCAATGGGCGAGCGCCCAGAACTTTGGCAAAACCGGAGTGATCCGGCGACGCAAAGCTATAGGGACTTCCAGACGGTGAACCGCCAGGAAGTCAGCCAGTTGCCCGCCGACCCGCAATGGCGGCGGGCCAATTGACGGACGCAGATTTCTGCGCCGTTAGGAGGCACACAATGAAAAAGACAGTCACGGGGGGGCGCACGCCCGCATTCGCCACGCGTATCGTGGCGCGTTTGGTAGCACGTTCGGCGCGGGTCTTCGGATCAGCCGTTGCCTTTGCGGCATGCGCACTGGCAGGCGCATCGCACGCCAGGGCAGAGGGCCTGCTGGTACCGGCCTACATCTACCCATCCGGCAGCGGTGCAACGCAGTGGAACACGCTCGCCAACACGGCGCGGTCGGTACCGACCATCGTCATCCTCAATCCCAATAGCGGCCCGGACACCACGCAAGACCCGAATTACGTTGCCGCGGTGGCAAAGGTGCACGCCGCGGGCGGCAAGGTGATCGGCTACGTGTCGACTTCCTATGCAAAGCGGGCGTTGTCGGCCGTGGTGCAGGACATCCACACCTACCTGGCGCTGTACCAGGTCGACGGCTTCTTCATCGACGAGATGACTGCCGACAGCGTGACCGCACACGTGCAGTTCTACCAATCGGTCTACAACTACATCAAGGGTCTGTCCCCCGCGTACACGGTCGTTGGCAACCCGGGCACCAACGTGCCGGAAATCTACGCCAGCCTGCCGGTGGCGGACCAGATCGTCACGTTTGAAGACAGCGCGCACCACTACACCAAGTACGCGCCGCTGGCCTGGCAGGCCAACTACCCGGCCAGCCGCTTCGCGCATATCGTGTACGCCGCATCGGCCACGCAAATGCAGACCTTCATGCGCGGCGCGTCTGCCAAGGATGTAGGCAGCGTGTATTTCACGTCCAAGACGCTACCGAACCCGTATGGCGCACTACCAAGCTACTGGAGCCAGGAAGTCTCGGCTGCGGCCGCTGCAAAGTGATCCTGGCAGGTTGACGCGCCCGGCAGTTGTGCTGGCGCGTCAGGGCTGACCACCCCACGGCGCGTGCCCTGACGGCCAGCGCGCGGGAGAAGGCGGCGCCGTGCCGTCACAGACAGTGACAGGCGATGACCGGTCGGTAGCGGCGCATGCTATATATTTGGGGCACCCCGAATCCGCGCCCTTCGCCGCCCACTGGCGTTGAGACAACAACAAGGAACCCTCCATGGCCGTCACCTCCAACAAGCTGCCGCATTGGACCATCGCCGCCCCGATACTCGCGTGGGTGGTGCTGGTGGTTGGCACGCTCATGACACCCCCCGGCTGGTTGATCGCGCTGATGGCACTGGCACTGGCCGGTGCCGTCTTTGCCGCCGTGCACCATGCCGAAGTAGTCGCGCACAAGGTGGGCGAACCGTTCGGCACCCTGGTGCTGGCCATTGCCGTGACCGTGATCGAGGTGGCGCTGATCGTGTCGGTCATGCTGTCATCCGGGCCCGAGAAAGCCGGGTTGGCGCGCGATACGGTATTCGCGGCGGTCATGATCATCTGTAACGGCATCGTCGGCCTGTGCCTGTTCGTAGGCGGCCTGCGGCACCGCGAGCAAGCCTTCCAGGCGCCGGGCGCCAACGCTGCGCTGGCCGTATTGGCCGCGCTGGTCACGTTGACCATGGTGCTGCCCAACTACACCAGCTCCACGCCTGGCCCGGTCCTGACCTCTTCGCAGCTCGGCTTTGCCGGTGTGACATCGCTGGTGCTGTACGGCTGCTTCGTGATCGTGCAGACCATCCGCCACCGCGATTACTTCCTGGTCGACAGCTCAGACGAAGACGTGCACGCCCCACCCCCGCCGACCCGTGTGGCCGTGGCCAGCGCCGTACTGCTGATGGTGTCCCTGGTGGCGGTGGTGGGCTTGGCCAAGGTGCTGTCCCCCTTCGTTGAAGCGGCCATTCTGAACGCGGGCGCACCGGCGGCAACGGTGGGGATCGTCATTGCCGCCCTGGTGCTGCTGCCCGAAGGGCTGGCTGCCGCACGCGCCGCCAACGCCGACCGCATCCAGACCAGCCTGAACCTCGCGCTGGGCTCGGCACTGGCGAGTATCGGGCTGACCATCCCCACGGTAGCCGCCGTGTTCATCTGGATCGGCCGGCCGCTGGAACTGGGCCTGGGGCCGAAAGAGATGGTCTTGCTGTTCCTGACCCTGATCGTGTCAGCGCTCACGCTGGGCAAGGGCCGCACGACGATCCTGCAGGGTGTGGTTCACCTTGCAATCTTTGCTGCCTACCTGTTCCTCTCGATCGTGCCCTGACGGCGGCACGATCATCACTCACGCAGGCAACGTCAGCGTTGCCTGCAGCCCGCCCCCTTGACGGTTGGCCAGCGCCAGACGTCCACCCATGGCCTGCGCCAACTGCTGCGCAATCGCCAAGCCCAGACCCGTACCGCCCGTCCCCCGGTTGCGTGACGTCTCCAGCCGGTGGAACGGCTGCATCACCCGCTCCAGTTCCGCCTCGGGAATGCCGGGGCCACGGTCCATCACCACGATGGCCAGGTTGCCGGACTCGCGCGATACCATCACTTCCGCATCGCCGCCAAACTTGATGGCGTTGTCGATCAGGTTGGTCAGGATGCGCCGCAGCGCCTGCGGTCGGGTCTCAACGGGCGCCCCAACCTTGCCTTCCACCATGATGGGCGTGCCGCCGTCCCGGTAGTCGTAGCTCAGGCTGTCGAGCAACGCGTCGATGTCCACACGGGCGGGGGCCTCTGCACTGCCGTGCAGCGTGCGGGCGTAGGTCACGCCTTCGCGCACGAGATGCTCCATCGCGCGCAGATCCTGCACCAGCCGCTCCTGCGTTTCAGAAGGGTCCATCAGATCCAGCCGCAGGCGCATGCGGGTGATGGGCGTCTGCAGGTCATGCGAGATCGCCGCCAGGATCTGCACGCGCTCGGCCAGATAGCCAGCAATGCGCTGCTGCATGGCGTTGAAGGCCGCCGCTGCGTGCGCTACCTCCACAGGGCCGTGTTCGGGAATCACCTCGCTCTTGAGATCGGGGCCGAGGCTTTCTGCGGCGGTGGCCAACTGCTTGAGCGGACGGGTGACCAGGCGCACGGCCAGCCACGCGCATCCGCCCAGCAAGACGAGCTGCACAACCAGCAGCACCGGCAGCCAGGTCGACAGCCCCATGGGATTCGGATGCACGTCGATGGTGAGCGGGCTGCCGTCACTGAGTGTCAGGTGCACCTGGTACTGATTGCCGCCGCCGGGCACTGCGTTGGCGGTAACGTTGTACCGCCCCTCCAGCGCGCGACCGATGGTGGCCGCCGCCTCGCGGGACAGGGCATCGCGCGGCGGCATATCGCTGCGAATGCCGGCGTCGAGTTCGTAGCGATAGGTGCGTCGGCTCAGCCGGTCGGCCCAAAGCGCGCGCTTGGCTGCGGGCAGCATGTCGAGCATGGCGACGGAACTGGCGACGTCGGTTTCCAGGTTGCCGAGCATCAGCCGGTCTGCCGCATCGGCGCGCTCGTGCAGCACAAGGCTGAAGGCCAGCCCCTGCGCCAGCGCCAACCCCACCAGCAGGATGACCATCAGGCGCGCAAACAACGTGCGCGGCCATAGACGCAGGGTACGCAACGCAGTCATGCGCGCTCCTCGCGAATCTCCACCGTCGAGGCAAACACATAACCGCCATTGCGCACGGTCTTGATGTACTTGGGCTCGCGCGCGTCGTCGCCCAGGCGTTGCCGCAGGCGGCTCACCATCAGGTCGATGGAGCGCTCGAACAATTCGGCATCACGGCCTTGCGTGAGGTTGAGCAGCTGGTCACGGCTGAGCACGCGCTGCGGGTGGTCGAGAAACACGCGCAGCAGCTTGTATTCCGCACCGCTCAGGGCAACGACCACGTCCTGGGCATCCAGCAGGTGCCGCGCCGTGGTATCGAGCCGCCAGTCGCCAAAGGCCAGCAGCGTAGCCGCCTCGGTGATCTGCAGGTTGGGCGGCAGCATGCGCGTGCGGCGCAGCACGGAACGCACGCGGGCCAGCAGCTCACGCGCGGCAAACGGCTTCACGAGGTAGTCGTCGGCGCCCATCTCCAGGCCGAGAATGCGGTCGGCCTCTTCGTTGCGGGCAGTCAGCATGAGGATCGGCAGGTTCTTGCGCGGGCCGGCACGCAGATCACGGCACAGGGCCAGGCCATCTTCACCGGGCAGCATGAGGTCGAGCACGATGAGGTCGACCGAGCCCTTGTCGAGCGCGGCGCGCATCTCGCGCCCATTGGCCACCAGCGTCACGCGCATCTCGTTGCGTTCCAGGTAGGTGCCCACCAACTCGCGGATCTCGCGGTCGTCATCAACGATGAGGATGTGATCGGGCTGGCTCATGGTTTGCGCTCGATGGGGGTGGAACGTGGCGTAGGAAGGGGGGTGGCGTGCCGGCGCCGGTCAGACGTGCTGGCCGGCCCGGGCGCCGCCCAGCGGCACACGCCCGCACCGCCCAGTTCACAGGTCAACGCAGAAAACATCATGGTGGCAAGCAGCAGCAGACCCCTCATGGCACGCATCCTTTCAGCAGTCGCACCGTAACACCGACGGCAGGCGATGGACGCATTGTGCGGCGGCTGGGGGACCATGTGGGGGCCTTTTGTATCGCTCTGTATCTGGCGGGCTCTTGAACAAGAAACATTGCACTTGCGCAGGCCTGCGGAAACAGCGGCGATACGTGCGGGGCATGCAATGCAGTCATCGGATCAACCAGGAGACGCCCGATGATTGACCTCATTCTTGCCGCACTGGCCGGCGTATTGACGATTGCATCGCCGTGCGTGCTGCCGGTGCTGCCCATGGTGCTGAGTGCGTCCAGCGACGAGTCCAGCGCGCTGCGCCCGGTAGCGATTGCATTGGGCTTCGTGCTCGCGTTTTCTGCGCTGGGCGTGGCATTTGGCGCGCTCTCCAGCTCGCTTGCCTGGGCGCAGGACGCCGTGCGCACCGTGGCGATTGTGATTCTGCTGCTGTCAGGGCTGGCCCGTCTGTGGCCCAGCGCGTTCGAGCGGCTTGTGGCACCACTGGGCGGCATCATCGATCGCTTTGCGGGGGTGGCCGCAGGTATCACATCTGGCACCGGCACGGGCCTGGCGGGCGGGTTCGTGCTGGGCATGACGCTGGGCGTGGTCTGGACGCCATGTGCCGGCCCCACGCTGGCCGCCATTCTGGCGCTGGTGGCCAAGGCACAGGACCTGGGCCGCGCCGGGGTGCTGCTGGCGCTGTTCTCTGCGGGTGCCGCGATTCCGTTGCTCGTCATCGCCTATGGCGGCCGCTATGTCACCGCGCAAGTCCGCAAGGTGTCACGGTATGCGCAGCGCCTGCAGCAAGTGTTTGGCGCTGCCGTCGTTGTTACCGCCGTGGCGATGCTTTTCCAGGTCGACACGCTGGTGGTGGCGCGGTTGAGTACGGTGCTTCCGTCGATTCACCTGGGGGTGTGAAGCATGCGTCGCGCCTGAAACGGCCGCCGGGGGATTTGTTCCTTGATGTATTGAGTCCTGTTCCCGCCCGTACCTTCATCCGGGCGGCGGCCGCGCCTAGAGTCGGTTCCATCCTCACAACCGCTTGAAACCTGGAGCCGCCATGACCATCGAAGAACGCCTTGCCGCACGCGGCCTCGTGCTGCCCCCTCCCCCGCAGCCGCTGGGCAGCTATACCGCTGTCAGTCAGGCGGGCGATCTACTGTTCGTGTCAGGGCAGTTGCCGCTGGCCAACGGCAAGGTGGTCTGGCAAGGCCAGGTCGGCAAGGACCTGACCCTGGAAGATGGCCAGCGTGCCGCAGAACTTGCCGCACTCAACGTGCTCGCGCAGATCCACGCGCATCTGGGTAGCTTCGAGCGGTTGGATCACATTGTCCGTGTCGAGGGACATGTCACCAGTGCACCCGGCTGGCTGCAGCAGCCTGCGGTGGTGGATGGCGCATCGGACTTCTTCGCGGATGTGCTAGCCGAGAAGGCCGGGCATGCGCGCATGGTGATCTCGCACTTCCAGCAGCCGGCCAATGCTGCCGTCATCCTGCTGGTGATCGCACAGATCAAACCCGCCTGATTGCCCTGTCCCTGCCCACTCAGGGGGAGCACTTCTCCACCAGGAAGTCGACGAACACCCGCACCCGGCGCGTCACGTGCCGGGCCGACGGATAGAGCAGGACGAACGGCCGCGTACTGCCGCCGTAGTCCTGCAACACCTCGACCAGCGTGCCGTCGCGCAAATCCTGCTCGACCACGAAGCGGTACGTCTGAAACAAGCCTGCCCCGGCGCGCGCCAACGTGGCGCCGCCGAGCGCGTCTTCCGATGTGCCATAGGTACCCGACGTCAGCAGATTCGTCTCTTCGCCATTCACTTGGAACACCCACGGCAGCTTGCGGCCGCTGCTGGGCACATCGAACTGAATGCATTCGTGCTGCTGCAGGTTTTCCGGCGTGCGTGGCGTGCCGGCGCGACGTAGATAGTCGGGCGCGGCCACCACCACCATCTCGGCATCTTCCAGCTTGCGGGCGATGAGGTTGGAGTCATCCGGTGCGCGCCCGCGCACGGACAGGTCATACGTGTCGTCCGCAAAATCGACATTGCGGTTGCTGATGTGCACGTCGACTTCGACATCCGGGTATTGCGCCCGGAACGCGGGCAGGATGGGCAGCACGCGATAGTGCGCATAGGGCGTCGGCAGGCTGATGCGCAGTAAGCCCGAGGGCGCTGCGCGCTGGCCGCTGATCTGCCGTTCCGCTTCCACCAATTGCGCCAATGCGCGGCGGCTCTGCTCGAAGTAGATCCGGCCCTCTTCAGTCAACCGGATCTGCCGCGTGGTGCGCACGAACAGGCGCACACCCAATCGCTCCTCCAACCGGAACACGGTGCGGCTGACCGCCGGCGGTGTCACGCCTGCAGCGACTGCGGCGGCCGTAAAACTGCCAAGCTCTGCCGCCAGGCAAAACAGCTCGATGCTGCCGAGCTGGAGATCATCGAACTGTCGCGTCATGGCGCCTACCGCATCAATGCAAAGGCCCCATCATAGTGCGGGATGTGATGCATCGCATTTGTTCCCGCTGCGCATAAGTGTTTGTGCGCGATGGGCATTCTTCAGCACAAGCCTGCGGCCTACATTGGACCTCAATCGATCCCGTCGGATCGACCGGCTTCACAGCCATCCACCAAACATGAGGTTCCCAAATGAGCACCACTCAAAAAGTCGCCGTCATCACCGGCGCATCGCAAGGCATCGGCGCAGAACTGGTCAAGTCGTATCGCGAACGCGGCTACCGCGTGGTGGCAACGGCGCGCAGCATCAAGCCGGTGGATGACGCTGGCATCCTGGCCGTTGCCGGTGACATTGCCGACCCGGCAACGGCACGCCGCGTGATTGCCGAGGGTGTGGCGAAATTCGGCCGCATCGACACGCTCGTCAACAACGCCGGCATCTTCATGGCCAAGCCCTTCACCAGCTATACGGCGGAAGACTACGCAGCCAACATTGGCGTGAACCTGACCGGCTTCTTCCACATCACGCAGCTCGCCATTGCCGAGATGGAGAAGAACGGCGGCGGCCACGTGGTCAGCATCACGACCACCCTGACGGACCATGCCATCAGCGGTGTGCCGTCGGTGCTTGCCTCGCTCACCAAGGGCGGTTTGAACGCGGCGACGAAGTCGCTGGCGATTGAATATGCGAAGCGCGGTATCCGCGTGAATGCGGTGTCGCCGGGCGTCATCAAGTCGCCAATGCACGCACCGGAAACGCACGACTTTCTTGGCGCGCTGCATCCGGTTGGCCACATGGGCGAGATGCGCGATATCGCACAGGCTGTACAGTTTCTGGAGTCCGCCCCCTTTGTGACAGGCGAGATCCTGCACGTGGATGGCGGCCAGAGCGCTGGGCATTGAGCCCGCCTGCGGCCGGTTGCTATACCACCGGCTGCATCTCCTGCAGCAGTGTCGGCACCAGTTCCGACACGGTCGGGTGGATGTGCATGGCACGGCTGATGGTGGTGTACGGCGCCTTGGCGTACATCACGTCGAGCAATGCATGCACGACCTCGTCGCCGGTCACGCCCAGGATCGCCGCGCCGAGAATCTCGTGGCTCTGCGCATCAACCACCACCCGCATGAAGCCTTGGCTTTCTCCCTTCTCCACCGCACGCCCGACGCGCGTCATGGGGCGGTTGCCGACCAGCAGCTTGCGGCCCGATTGCTTGGCCTCGGTCAGCGTCATGCCAACGCGACCAAGCGGTGGGTCGATGTACATGGCGTACGCCTGGATGCGGTCCGACACCCTGCGCGGATCGTCGTCCAGCAGATTGGCCGCGACGATCTCGTAGTCGTTGTAGGACGTATGCGTGAAGGCGCCGCGCCCGTTGCAATCGCCCAGGGCCCAGATGCCGGAGACGTTGGTGCGTAGTTGCTCGTCGACGCGGATATATCCGCGTGCATCGGTTTCGACGCCTGCCTTGTCCAGGCCAAGATCATCGGTATTGGGCACGCGCCCCACGGCCAGCAGCAGATGCGAGCCCGACACTTCACGCGCGCCGCCCGTGCAATCCAGCCCAACCACCACGTTGCCTGCTTCGCCGCGCACGCTCAGGCAGGTGGCGGCCAGTTGCACGTCGATGCCCTCGGCTTCCAGAATCTCGCGCACCGCCTGCGACACGTCTTCGTCTTCACGGGCGATCAGGCGCGGACCTTTCTCCACGATCGTCACACGCGCGCCGAAGCGCCGGTACATCTGGCCGAACTCCAGCCCCACGTAACTGCCACCGATCACGATCAGGTGCTCGGGCAGGAAGTCCACGTCCATCATGGTGGCGTTGGTCAGGTAGGGCACCTGGTCGAGCCCCGGCATCGGGGGGATCAGCGCGCGCCCGCCAACGTTGATGAAGATGCGTTCGGCCTCGAGCAGATCGTTGCCGACGCGCACGGTTTGCGCGCTCTCAAAGCGAGCATGCCCCTGGAAGACGGTGCAGTGCTCCAGGCCGCGGACCCACTGCTCCACGCCGTGGCTGGAGCGCCCGGAAATTTCGTCCTTGCGCGCCTTCACACGCGCCATGTCGACGTTGACCGGCCCATCGATCATCACGCCGTACTCGCCAGCCCGCTGCGCGAGGCGCGCGGCATATGCGCTGGCCACCAGTGTCTTGGTGGGAATGCAGCCGGTGTTGACGCATGTGCCGCCAAAACGCCCGCGCTCGATGATGGCAACCTGCATGCCGGCGCCGGACAACCGCGCGGCCAGCGCCGGGCCAGCTTGCCCGGTACCGATGATGATGGCGTCGAAGCGTTGCGTCATGGCGGTCTCCTGCGTGGCGGCATCGATTGCCACGGTATGGTAGACCGCACAGGCGTCAACGGCGACCCGGCGTCAGCGATATGTCTTGGGAAGGGGTGCCACCAGCCAGAACGGCGGATGGAAGGCAGGAAAATCTGGGCACCCGGGAGTGCAAGCCCCCCGGGTGGACATCCCATCAGTGGTGATGGTGATGCTTGCCGTGGCGACGGCGGCCATGATCGTCGTGGTCGGAGTATGAGTTGCGCTGCACGTTGCCGCCCAGCGCCGCACCCGCGCCGCCACCAAGGCCCGCGCCGACGATGCCGCCCGTGCGGCCGCCCATGGCGTTGCCCGCAGCAGCGCCCACGCCACCGCCCAGTGCGCCGCCAACAATCGCGCCCTTGCGCTCCCGGCCGTTGGCCGTCAAAGCGCCGCCGGCACCACCGCCAATCGCACCGCCAATCACCGAACCCGTCTGGCCGCCGATTGCACCACCCACGGCTGCACCACCCGCGCCGCCCAGTGCGCCACCAAGCGCGTTGCGCAAATCATCGGCCGCCGCCGGCAAAGCCGTCAGACCGGCGAGCGCGGCAACGATCAACGTCGGGGCAATCTTCTTCCACATGCTGGGTTCTCCTTGTTTGCACATGCTCAAATGCAGGATGCGCCACACCCCCGTTGGCGGGCTGCTCCTGGGTCAATCAATTCGCGGCGCAGAATACCGGGCGTGCGGCGTGGCGGGTTATACATTCCCGTCACACGAGTAACAAAATGTACGCAAGCCCCTCGCGTTGCTAAGTTGACCGACAGACTCAGGAGAAACCTCCCCCATGACGACTTATGTCGCCTTCCTGCGGGCCGTGAATGTTGGCGGTACCGGCAAGCTGCCCATGGCCGACCTGCGGGCGATGTGCGAATCCATTGGCCTGACCAACGTGCGCACCTACATTGCGAGCGGCAATGTGGTCTTTCAGAGCCGGCTGTCGGAAGCGTCGGTCAAGGCCAAGCTGGAGCGCTGCCTGGAGGACTACGCCGGCAAGCCCGTGGGTGTGCTCGTGCGCACGGGTGCGGAATTGGGGGCGGTGCTGGAGGGCAATCCGTTCAAAGGCCAGGCAGCCAATCGGACGGTCGCCATCTTTCTGGATGCGCCACCGCCCGCCGATACGTTGGCAACCCTGAGCGGTCAGCAAGCGGAAGAAGTCGCCCTGGGCGCACGTGAGATCTACGTGTACTACGGCGACGGCATGGCGCATTCCAAGCTGAAGATTCCTGCTGCCAAGACGGGGACGGCGCGCAATATGAACACCGTCGCCACGCTGGTTGCGTGGGTGGCGGCGTAGCTCAGGCAGCCGACTGATCCGGGTGAGGCACGTCGACCGCCGCAAACAGCGCGACGACCTCGGCGATCCGGCGGCAGCCGGTCTTTGCCAAGATGGCCTTGATCTGGCTGCGTACGGTGCTGATCCGTATGCCGCTTCTCTCGGCGTGCTCCCCGGGCGTCAGGCCTTCGATCATGGCAGCCAGCGCTGCCATTTCTGCATGGGTCAAACCGTAGGGGCGATGCGCAGAACGCGGCCATTCCGTCCGGTAGAAGGGACATCGCAAAAGAACCATCGCCATCGGCTGTGCCGGCATGACGTCGGCAGCAAGATGCGGCTGCAAGGGAACGACGTGCATCTCGATGGAGGCCCGACCGCTCTCGTCCGTCATATACAGCGGAACCGGTTCGACCTGCGGCATCGCATCACATGCCGCTCTCACCCGGCGCACCAGCAGCGGTGCGAGCGCCGGAACAGTGCAGCCCAGGCGGTTTGCGCTGACCCGAAGACCCGTCGACTGGTTCAGCAGGGCCTCGGCGGCGGGGTTGGCGTAGTGGATGCCCATGCCCGCGTCCACGATAACCACGCCGCGTGGCAGTGCAGCGAGTGCCGCGCTCGACAGTGTTGCACTGCCATGCCCGCGCATAGCCATGTCCTTCACGCGAAACACATGCGGCAGATGGCGCAGAACCCGCTGGAGTTCTCGCACGGTGTGCTGTTCATACGGCCGGTGGCCCACTGGGCGATGCACCGCCAGAATCAAGCGCCGATTGCCGTCGAACAGCGTGCCGCCGCATGAGTACCGGAGCCCTTCCGGGACGTAGAAATCCTGGTAGTACTCGCTGCGTGCCACGACGTTGTCCGACACGTAGCGGTGCATGGGGTACATCGTTCCCGCCGGCTGGCGCAGCAGCACCCCGCGTGCAAGATCAAGGCTGTGATAGTGCTTCGCGTAGTCGTCTGCCCACTGGGTGCTGTAGCCGACGAAGCGGTACTCGAGAAAGCGCTCCGTGATCGCGTCATGCACGAAGCAGTTTGCCGCGCGGGCATCGGCCAGGTGCCGCAGTGCTTCCAGCGCGGTATTCCACCCCTTCGGATCGACTGCGGCGGAATACAGCGCCGCAATGACGTTGTCGGCCGAACGCTCGGATGCCATGCCGATTCTCCCCTTCCTCGTGACAGCGCTGCACACACCAGCGCTGCGGCGGGGGCTCCATGCAATCGCGACCCTACGCTGCACGCTTGGTGTCATGCCGTCATGTTTGGCAGAAGTCGTTTGTCCGGGCTATCCCCAAATTTGGGGAGATGTCGTCTGGCAGCATCACCAGTACGTATTGGAAAACGTTTGCGGGTCAGCACACGGTCTGGATGCCGCCCCGATGCACCCAGCCTAGCGCGCTGACCGCGTCCCACGAGGCATCGGATATTCCATCTGAAGCGCGACGAACGCTGCAGTATCGCCACCGTGGCGTTGTGCAATGTCTTCCAGCGCCCGATCCAGCGCGACCACTGCGCGAAGCGGCTGCGGCGCGCTGGATAGCGGCGGTAGTGCATTTGCTGCCGCCCCAACCCGGTCGGGAAGAAACACCAAGCCGCTGCCCATACGCACACCGCCCGAGGTATCTGCCGTTGCCAACACGCGCGTGAAATAGGTACGGGCGTGTGCATCGGCCACCAAAGCCAGCGCAACATCATCACCACCGGGTTGCAAGGCAGCACCGAGCGTTTCGCGCCGCCACAGCGACAGCATGTTGCTGGCCGCCGTGTACAGATGCCGTGGGCTCAGCCTGAAGCCTGCACTTGCATGTTCGGCTGACCAGTCCGGCGCGCCGATGGCATCGGCCACCGCGCGGGCACGCTCCGCCCCGCCAATCGTCTGGATCAACGCCAGTGAGACGGGCACCGAGGCGGTTACGCCCGTCGTCGTCACAACACGGCCATCGGCCACGTAACGGCGGCCGGATACCCATTGCGTCTGCGGAAACTGCTTCGCAAGCGCATCGCGCGCATACCAGTGGGAGGTGGCGCGGCGGCCTGCCAGCAGGCCGGCACGCGCGAGCACCCATGCACCGTCACATACGCCGATGACCGTCGCGCCCTTGGCCCACTGCTGGCGCACCCAGGCCAGCAAACGCGGATCGTCATCCTCATGCACAGCAGGCACCACCACGTAGTCCGCACCATCGGGAAAGCGCGCGTCGAATGCGTCGATGGTGGCATCGGGTTCCAGCCGAAACGCGGGAAACATCTGCATCGGCCCCGGCTGGGTGCCGAGGGCGATCACATCCGCCACGTCAGCACGCTTGAGCACGCCATAGGGGACCACGAAATCGGTCAACTCCGTATTGGCGTTATGCCCGACCACAGCCACGAGCGGCCGTGCGCGCAACGGGTGCGCATGGTTGGCGGGAATCTCAGACTGCATGGCAGATGCGTCTGCATGCTGCACGGCAGCGGGCACACCACCGGGGTCCTGATGCACCTGCACCGCAAAGCAGCCGGCCAGGCAGACAGCCATCACGCACACACTCCAGCCGATGAGCAGAGCGCGCCGCACGATCAACGCCCCTCCCGGGTGAGCAGGCAGTTGAACGTTGAGAAGAAGGGCAGGTTCATGGTCAGGTGTATCCGCAGTCTTGGGAAATCCAGCGTAGCTTGACGCTCCCATTGGCAGCAATGACAATGATTTGTCGATTTCTGCCAATACCTCGCTCCCCGTGCCACGCGCTTCCGCTGCGCCCCGCTCCGATACAAGCCACTGCCCGACAGGCCCGCGCGTGGTCGCGCTGGTCGCCTACCCAGCGGTGCAGATGCTGGACGTGGCAGGCCCCGCCGATGTGTTTGCCATGGCGAATGCGTTCAACGTGGAGCCGGCCTACCGCGTCGTGCCGGTCTCATCGCAGGGTGGGCTGGTGCGAGCGTCGAATGGCATTGCCATCGATACGGAATCGATCGCCTCGCTGGCACCCGCCACCATCGACACGCTGATCGTTGCCGGCGGCGAGCGCGAAGGCTTGCTGGCGACGGGTGCCGATGCACCACTAGCGCAGTGGGCCCGCGAGGTATGCGTTTCGGCAAGGCGGTTCGGGTCGGTCTGCACCGGCGCGTTTGTGCTGGCGCACTGGGGCCTGCTCGATGCGCACCGCGCCACCACGCACTGGGCATCCGCACAGTTGCTCGCGCAGGTGTTTGCGAACGTTGCGGTCGAGCCCGACGCGCTCTACGTGCAAGACGGTAAGGCGTGGACGTCAGGCGGTGTCACGGCGGGCATCGACATGTGCCTGTCGATGGTCGAGCAGGATCTCGGCCGCTGGGTGGCGGCGCGGGTGGCCAAGCAGTTGATTCTGGCCGTGCGGCGGATGGGCAACCAGTCGCAGTACTCGCTGGCGCTGGAAACCCAATCTGGGCAGTACGCTGCACTGGTCGACTGGCTGCGCACGCGCCTGCGCGAACCGATCGACGTGGAGCAGATGGCGGCGGCGGCCGGTGAGGCGCCCCGCACCTTCCACCGCCGCTTCACCAAGGAAACCGGCATGACACCGCGCGCCTTTCTGGAAACGCTGCGGCTGCAAGCCGCCCGCGCGCATCTGGAGGCGGGCGACTCCGTCAAGCGCGCCGCCCGCGATGCCGGCTTCGGTTCAGAGGCCCATCTGGCTAAGGCGTTCCGGCGCCGGTTTGATCTCACCCCGTCGCAATACCAGGCGCAGTTCGGGCACGGCGGCTAACGCTTCAATGCGCGGCAGCTGCCTTGCGATGCGCCATGTGGTGGAAGTACGCCAGCAGATCATTGAGCTGCGCCTCGGACAGCGTCTTCTCATCAATGGACGACATGCGCGCATTCGGCCACCAGCGTAGCGACTGCGGATCGCGGATGAGGTGGCGCAGCTTCTCGTCACCGAGATACTCCACCGGGCTGTAGGGCACGTTCAGATCGGGGCCCAGTTGAGCATCGCCCGCGCGATTGAGTGTGTGACAGGAAAAACAGACGCGCTGGAAGGTGGCAAAGCCGCGCATGACGGGGCCATCGGCAGGCAACCCGGCTGCGGGGCGGATGGCCGCAAAGCGCTCCTGCGGCTGCGCGGCCACGTCAATGCGCACGATGTTGTACGTCCACAGGCTTTCATTCACCACGGCGGCCTTGGCCGGCGGCGCCGTCCAGATCAGGCGGAACGGCCCGATGTCCTGGCCCTTGAGCGTCGGCCACGGGGTGTCCGGGTCTTCCACGGCGAGCCAGGCGCGCGGCCCGTCGGGGCGGTCAGCCTGCAGCAGGCGCATCGGCAGATGCGATACGTAGCCGTCGCTGGCGACGGTGGTGGCGCTGGCATCCGGGCTGGTCGGCTGGCCCTTGAAGAATTCCGTCACGGGGACCGCCTTGAAGGTCAGGCGGCGCTTCAGGTTTTGGTCTTCCACCGTGACGTCGGTCAGGTGCGGGTTGTGCAGCAGTGCTTCGCGCGTCCACATGCGCGGCTGCGCGCCAACGGCAACCGTCAACGTAGCAAACTCGGCCGCGTACGCCGTGCCGCTCAGCGTTGCGCAGGCGCAGATCGCCCATCCTGCCAGTGTCACAAGCCAGTGCTTCATGTGTTCTCCCATCGGTAAAGCATTTGGATGTCGTTGTGGGGTGTGAGTGTATTCAAGCTGACAGACATGGGTTGCGCACTTTCATCGGTCAATCTGTTCCTCAATGCGCTGCCTGACGACGTGCAGCACGGCCTGCAACCGCTCAAGCGCCACAGAACCCAGCGCCAGACGCACGGCATGCGGCACCTGCTTCGATGTCGCAAAGGGTTCTGCCGTGGAGACGGAAATGCCGTCTGCCTGCAGAACTGCCGCAACATGGTCTGCGCGCACCTCCGGCGGCAAGACAAGCCAGACAAAATACGACGCCGGATGGCTGATGAGCGTCAGCCCGGCCAGAGCCTTGCGTGCGATGGCCTGACGTTCGACCGCATCGTGCCGCTTCTCAGCCTCCAGGCGGGTGACCGTTCCGTCGTCCAACCACGCGCACGCCAGGGCCGTGACGATTGCAGGCGTGTTCCAGGTGGTGGCGCGAATGGCGCGTTCGAGCTTGTGCACCCAGGCCGCCGGTGCCGCAACAAAACCAAAGCGCAGCCCCGTGGCCACGCTCTTGGACAGCCCCGATACGTAGACCGTCGCCTCCGGCGCAAGCGCAGCCAGGGGTGCGGGTGCATCGTCTGCGAGGAAGGCGTAGGCGGCATCCTCAATTGCCAGCAGCCCGTGTCGACGCACGATGGCGGCCAGCCGGCGCCGCCAGGCAATGCCGCTGACCCAGCCGAGCGGATTGTGCAGCGTGGGCATGACATAAACGGCGCGAACACGGCGACGCGTGCACACGCGCTCCAGCGCATCCAGATCCATGCCCTGCCCCGCTGCGGGAACCGGCGCCAGCTCCAGATGCAGCATCTCGGCCAGCACCTTGAAGCCGGGGTAGGTCAACGCGTCCACGGCCACCACGTCGCCCGGCTTCAGCAGCGCCATGACTGTCACGGCCAGCCCGTGCTGCGCACCATCGACGATCAGCACGTTGTCCGGCTCAACCGTCAGGCCCTTGCTTGCAAGGTGCCGCGCAACACAAGCACGCTCGTGCGGACGGCCGCCGTGCGGGGCATAGCGCAACAGCGCTTCAAGATCGCCCTGGGCCGCCAGTTGCCGCAACGCACGGCTCAACAGTTGGGCCTGCCCCGGCAGCGACGGGTAGTTGAAGTTCAGATCCACCACCCCCGCCGCCACGGCCTGCTGATCGACCCCCAGGCCACGCGGCAGCACGGCTTCGCGCACAAAGGTGCCGCGGCCCACCTCGCCGCTCACCAGCCCCATCGCTTCAAGTTCGGCATACACGCGCGTGGCCGTCACCAGTGCAATGCCGTGGTGTTCCGCCAGCTGGCGGTGCGTAGGCAGGCGCGTGCCGGGCGGCAGATCACCCGAACGGATCTGTGCGGCCAATGCATCGACCAATGGCTGATAGCGGGCTTGCGTCATTGCTGGGAGTACCGGATGTACTAAGGACAATTTTTTGATTGTATTGCCATCGCACCATAGCATGCCCGACATACCCCACCTAATCGGGCCCTGGCCCGCACATTCAGGACTGCCATGCACATCGCCATCCTCACCTTTGACGGATTCAACGAGCTGGACTCACTCATCGCCCTGGGCGTGCTCAACCGCATCAAGAAGCCCGACTGGCGCGTGACGCTGTGCTGTCCGCAGGCGCAGGTCACGTCGATGAACGGTGTGACGGTTCATGCGCAGTCGCTGCTGGAAGAGGCGCACACGGCAGATGCCGTCCTGGTCGGCAGCGGCGTGCGCACGCGTGAGGTTGTCGCCGATGCGGGGTTGATGGCGCGCCTGGCGCTCGACCCCGCGCGTCAGCTGATTGGCGCACAGTGTTCGGGCACGTTGGTCCTTGCCAAGCTGGGCCTGGTCGGCAACGTGCCAGCATGCACGGACTTGACGACCAAACCCTGGGTGCAGGAGGCGGGGGTGGAAGTGTTGAACCAGCCGTTCTATGCAAACGGCAATGTGGCGACGGCTGGCGGGTGTTTTGCTTCACCGTACCTGGCGGCGTGGGTCATTGCGCGCACCGAAGGCCTGGAAGCCGCCACTGCAGCGCTGCACTACGTGGCGCCTGTGGGTGAGAAAGAGGCCTATGTGGAAAACGCTTTGAAGAACCTCGTGCCGTACTTGCACGGGTAGTCCGTGTAACTCAGCGGCGCGCCACCCCAGCCAGCCATTGGCGCAGAACCGCCACGCTGTAGCGCGAATCCACCTCCGCAATGAACTGTGCAAAGTCCACGCTGGCCGCGTCGTCTGCGCGGTCAGAGATCGTGCGGATGGCGGCAAACGGCACGCCCCACTCGTGGCAGATCTGCGCGACTGCGGCGCCTTCCATTTCAACGGCCAGCGCGTCGGGCAAGGCTGCCCGCAACGCGGCGCTTTCGGCCGAGGTGGAAACGAAGCGGTCTCCGCTGATGATGAGACCGGCGTATGCCTGCGGCGCGACAATGCCGAACGCCTCCATGACCGGCTGCCCCAGCAAACCGAGCGGATCGGCCAGCACGGCCCGAGCACTGTCGAGCAACCCTTGGGCCAGCGCAGCGTCGGCCTGAAAGCGCGCCACACCCGTCAGCGGAATCTCCCAACGCGGGAAGAGCGGCGAGGCA
The DNA here is from genome assembly GCF_000442475.1 of Ralstonia sp. AU12-08. Classification (NCBI taxonomy): domain Bacteria; kingdom Pseudomonadati; phylum Pseudomonadota; class Betaproteobacteria; order Burkholderiales; family Burkholderiaceae; genus Ralstonia; species Ralstonia sp. AU12-08. Next base: position 99,268 of record NZ_ASZV01000005.1, read on the forward strand.
TCCACGTCGTGCTGCAGCAGTTCGGACGACACCACCACATCGCCCACCGCCACCCCGGGTGCCAGCGCACCGGCCACGCCGGCAAACACCACGGCCTGCACACCAAACTGCGCGACCAACATGGTTGCCGTGGACGCCGCCGCCACCTTGCCAACGCGCGACAGCACCACCACCACGGCCTGGCCATCCAGCTCGCCCGTCCAGAAATTCCGGCTGCCGACATGTACGGCGCGCGCGCCAGACAGCAGCGTCAGCAACTCGTTGATCTCTTCATGCAGCGCGGCCACGATGCCAATGGGGCCACCGGGGCCACCGGGGCCGTTGGCGTTCAGGTTGAGGGACGGTGTATTCATGTGCGGTGCGGCGCGCCGATTCGGGCGGCAATGACATCGGGAAAGGACGCCATTGTCGCCGCAATCGGCGCGCACGCCTCACACATTCAGAGCAGTTGGGCTGCCTTCTGCACCGCTGCGTGGCGATCCGCACGCAGGGTATTCAGGCGCGCCTTCACAGCTGTGAGAACTTGCGGCGCGGCCAGCTCGGGGCGTCCACACTCGAACGGCGGCGCCGGTGCGTACTCGATGCCGAGTTGCACTGACTGCGCATACTCGGCGCCGGCAATGTCGGCCATGACAGTGAGTGCCATGTCGATGCCCGCCGTCACGCCACCACCGGTGATGAGGTTGCCGTCACGCACCACGCGGCTCTCGTCCACAGTGGCACCGAAGGGCGGCAGCAGATCACGCCACGCCCAATGGCAGGCCGCACGCTTGCCTTGCAACAAACCAGCCGCACCCAGCACGAGCGAGCCGCTACACACCGAGGTGACATAGCGCGCGCCATCCGCCAGCCGGCGCACTTCACGCACGAAGTCGGCATCGGCCATGGCTTCGATCACGCCAAAGCCGCCGGGTACGCAGATGAGATCGGCACGCTCAATATCAGCCAGACGCTGCACATTCGTGATGGTGAGCCCGCCATCTGCGCGGATCTCTCCGCCACGCGCCGATGCCATCACGCACTGCGCGCCGGGCAGGCGCCAGAACACCTCGTCGGGGCCGGTGAAATCCAGCTGGGTAACGCGATCGAACAGAGCAAACACAACGACAAAGGGGGAAGCACTCATGGCACGAATCTCCTGTTGGGTGAGTTGACGCTTGGGTTGACGGTTCACAGCATCGCGCTCTATCGTGTTGGCAGCAATGTCATGCTTCCCGCATTTCCTGCCATCCGCATCCACCTGCTACCCGCCTGCTACCCACCCGCCGCCATGTCCCATCGCATTGCCGTTCTTGTGTTTCCTGACTTCCAGGTGCTCGACGCCGCCGGGCCGGTGGCCGCATTCGAGGTGGCCAGCCGCTACCGGGATGACCACTACGCCCTGCGGGTCGTAGCCGCACAGCCCGGCCTGGTGCGCAGTTCGTCGGGCGCGCTCTGGGCGGCCGAGGCCCTGCCGCCAGCAAGCCAGGTCGACACCCTGCTCGTGGCCGGCGGCGACGGTGTGGACGCCGCCATGCTGGATGCGCGCACGCGCCGTTTCGTGCAGCGCTGCGCGGCACGTGGCGCACGCATGGCCAGCGTGTGCTCAGGCAGCCTGCTGCTGGCCTCCACGGGCTTGCTGGACGGCCGGCGCGCCACCACGCACTGGTGCCGCAGCGAGCAGTTCGCGCGCGACTTCCCGCAGGTGCAACTGGAAGCCGACCACATCTACGTGAACGACGGCCGCTTCTGGACCAGCGCGGGCATCAGCGCCGGTATCGACCTCGCACTCGCGGTGATTGCTGACGATCTGGGTGAGCGCGTGGCCCGCGCGGTGGCACGGCAGTTGGTCGTCTACTACCGGCGCCCCGGCGGGCAATCGCAGTTCTCGGCGCTCAACGAAATGGACTCCGCCCGCGGCCGCTTCAAACCGCTGCTGGACCACGTGCGCCGCAACCTGGGGGCGCCGCACCGCGTGGGCGACCTGGCCGAACACGCATGCATGAGCCCGCGCCACTTCGCACGCGCCTTCCAGGCCGAGACGGGCCTCACCCCAGCCAAGGCTGTCGAGAAGCTGCGCGTGGAGGCCGCCCGCGCCGCGCTGGAAAGCGGCGCCACATCCATGCAGCGCGTGGCGACCGAATGCGGATTTGGCGATACGGAACGGATGCGCCGCAGCTTTCAGCGCTTGTTGGGCATGCCGCCGTCGGTGTTGCGGGCGCGGTAGCACCGTCTGAGGCGAGAAGAAATATGGCGCGCAGCTCGTACAGGTCGTGCGCCACAGGGCAACGGCATTTCAATGCGTAGTTCCTTGCGCTGGTGATCCAGGTGCTGATCGTGGGTGTCCGCGATGTCACCGCGTTGCTGCCCCACCGCGCGGCCGAGACGGATCTCTACGCCGCCAAGAAGTACGGACGCAACCGTGTGAAGGCTGTGCAGCTAGGCGAGCACAAGACGCTGCCGACGCCACAAGCGCTGGCAACCGCGGACCCTGCTTATACGGCAACGCCGCTCGCCTGACGGCGCGCCGGCCAACCTACGCCCTACACCAGCACCGCCAGCTTCACCAGATCCACGATCCGGTTGCACTGCATCTTCCCTTTCATGCTGGTGATGTGCGATCGCACGGTGTGCTCCGACACGCCGTTCTGCGCAGCAAGTTCTGACGGTGCCAGCCCGGCCACCAGCCCGGCCAGCACCTTCGCCTCGGTTTTCGTGATCTCGAATGCGGTGATCAGGTTGTCAGCATCGGCCTGCTTGAGCGCGCTGTTGCGGCGCATCCGCACGAACACAAGCGGCGCATCCGACGGAAACAGCTGGGGATTGGCGGGGGCCATGTCCAGGCTCAGGGTCTCACCCCAGGCGAGTGAGACCGTCATCTTTGCGCGACACCCGGTGTGCAAGGTGGTCGCCATCACCTTGGCCAGGTGATCCAGCACCGACGGGCTCGGGTGCCAGAGCCTATCGTGCCGGACCCGCAGGCCACACCGGTTGTCGAGCAATGACCTGGCCAATGCGGATGCATGCACGACCGCGCCGCCTTCCGACAACAGCAGCACCGCCTCATCCATGGCAGAAAACGCGTCTTCCAGCAGGCGGAGCATCTGCGTGGCGGGCGAATCGGCCCACGCGGGCATTGGCCAGCCGCCGCGCTGCGGCGCTTGCGTGCTGGGCGTGGCACCGCCCACCAACAGATTCGTCATGTGGCCTCCCCAGACCCTGTCGTGCATGCCGTTGTGCATTCGGTTGAGGCTCATGGTGGACGGTGCACTCGCTAGTTGCATCACCCTTTCGGGGTATGCGTTGCTTGCCTGGGCCGTGTCATGATCGGCGCTCGGTATGGGTATTGCTGGGTGTTGGTCATGCCACGCGGGAGGCGCCGATGGGCGAGACAGTGGATATTCCGGCGGAAACGCTTTCCAGGCTCATTGGCCTGATCTACGGCGCCGCCAGCGACGACGACCTCTGGCCCAGCCTGCTACAGGCCATGGCCGACTTCCTGATGCAGAGCGGCGCGCAAGATGCACGGCCCGTCTCAACCGCAGAAACCGATGCCATCGTCGCCAGCTGGTTTGGTGACACCAGCAGCCCGCTGCCGAGCACTGCCAGCGCGACGGAACAGCAGGTGTTCCAACTGCTCGCGCCGCATTTCGTGCGCGCGTGGGACATGCGCCAGACCCAGGCCGATGCAGAAACGCATCGCCAGATCAGTGACTCCGTATTGGACCGCCTGCCGGTGGGCGTGGCGCTGGTGGAAGACACCGGTGCCGTGGTCAGCATGAACCGCGCGCTGCGGCTGATTCTGGACAACAACGACGGCCTGGTACTCGTTGCCGGGCGCATGGAATCCCGCCCGAGAAAGCTGTTGGAAGATGCGCTGCGTGAAATGGCCGCGGTGGCCTCGGTGGCATCGGTGGCATCGGCCGCCGCACACGCAGGCACCCGCACGGCATTCCGCCTGGAGCAGGCCGCCGGGCCGCTGTCCGTGCTCGTCAGCAAGCTGCAGCCGACCAACGAGAGCACCCCGCTGGCAATGCTGTGGGTGGCGAGCGCCGATGTGCCGCTGGTGCCCGAAGGCGGCCTGCGCGAACTGTTTGGCCTGACTGCCGCAGAAGCACGGCTTGCCCAGCGGCTGGTGCGCGGGCTGACGCTGGAAGAATCCGCGCAGGACCTGGGCACCACCACCAACACTGCCAAGACGCAGCTCAAAGCCATCTTTGCCAAGGTGGGCGTACGCCGCCAACCGGAGCTGGTGCAGGCCATCTGGTCAACACCGCTGTGGCTGGACCAGGGCGGCGGCCAACCCAATCGCTTGCCGCTGGGCAAGCACGCCACACCCGCGCCCACACCCCGCACATCTGCAGGAGACGGCCGCATGGTCCTGCCCGATGGCCGCACGCTGGCGTGGTCAGACAGCGGCGATCCGGATGGGTTGCCCGTGATCCAGATGCACGGCCTGTCATGCTCGCGGCACTTGCGACATCCGGACGATGCCTTGCTGCGGGAGGCATCCATCCGCCTCATCATCCCCGAGCGGCCGGGCACGGGCGACTCCGACCCCAAGCCCGGGCGCAAGGTGGCCGACTGGCCGGCCGACGTGCAAGCGCTGGCCGATCACCTCAAGCTCGATCGCTTTGCCGTGCTGGGGTATTCAGCCGGCATGCCCTATGCGTTTGCCACCGCACAGGCGCTTCCCGAACGCGTGAGCGCCGTCTTCATCGTGGCAGCCACGCCCCCGGTTGAACGCGTGGACGACATCAAGGCCTATTCCGCACACTTCCGCATGGCGCTCATGGTGGCGCGCTACATGCCGAACCTGTTGCCGCCGCTGCTGCACGTGGTGGTGCGCAGCATCCGCAAGGATGTCTACCGTTACATCGAATCCATCTTGAAATCCATGCCCGACGTGGACCAGCAAGTCTTCCGGCAAGCCGCGTTTCGCGAAAACTACGCGCAAGAGTTGCTGGCCGGCGTCAAACACGGCGGCCAGCATTTTGTGGTCGAGACGCTATTGAACGTGCATGGCTGGCAAGTCGATGGCCACCGCTTTGCCATGCCGGTTGAATTCTTTCACGGCGCGCTGGATTGGCACGTGTCCGTCAACGCCGCGCGCAGGCTGGTCCAGCGCATTCCGGGGGCGCAGTTACATGAGGTGGAGGATGGTGGCCACTTTTTGATCTACTCACATTGGCGGAACATCCTGCGCGCCATGCAGGCGCGGCTGTCCTGCATCGCCTGATGCCGCTGCAGTGCCTAAGCTTCCTGCAGCAGGCCGAGGTAGCGCGGCAGATCAATGTTGCCGCCCGTCACGATCACGCCAATGCGCGCCCCCTTGATGGGCAATCCGCCATAGCGGGCAGCAGCTAGGCCAAGACATGCGGTGGGCTCCACCACCAGCTTCATGGCCTGCGCAAAGCGGCGCATGCACGCCACCAGCATCGCGTCTTCCACGGAAACGATCTCTGTCACACCGCGCTGCAACAGCGCGAACGTCAGCGCACCGAGATGCTGTGCGCGCGCACCGTCCGCAATCGTGTCCGGCGGGTCGATATGCACGATGTGGCCGGCCTGCAGCGACTGTCTGCCATGGTTGCCCGTCACCGGCTCCGCCCCGTACAGCTTGCAGGCGGGCGCCAACGCAGCGGTCACCAGTGTTGCGCCGCCGAGCAACCCACCACCGCCCTGGCTCGCAAAGATGGCATCCAGCGGCCCCACCTCGTCGATCAGCTCGCGCGTGACGGTGGCCTGGCCGGCAATGACGTCGGCATGGTCATAGGGCGGAATGAGCGTCAGGCCGTGCGCTTCAGACAGTTCACGCGTGATGGCTTCGCGGTCATCGATACGCCGATCGTAGAAGACGATGTGCGCACCGTAATGCCGCGCCGCATCCACCTTGCTGGCCTGGGCATCGTGCGGCATGACCACGGTGACGGGAATGCCAAGCATCTGCCCGGCCAGCGCCATGCCCAATGCATGGTTGCCCCCTGAGAACGCCACCGCGCCACGCTTGCGCTGCCCGGCGTCAAAGCGCGCCAATGCGTTGAACGCGCCCCGAAACTTGAACGCCCCGGTGCGCTGCAGGTTCTCGCACTTGAAGTAGACCTGCGCCCCAACCCAGGCATCCATCTCGGGGGAGCGCAGCACCGGGGTGCGCAGCGCATGGCCAGCCAGGCGTGTGCTGGCGGCTTCCACATCGTTCCAATCCGGCAGCACGGGGGCTGCCGCTGCAATTGCCGTCACTCAACGGCCTCGTCCGACGGATGCTTCCATGCGGCCAGCACTTCCGGCGACGGTGTCAAACCCAGAACAATACCGCGCGCGCCAATCGGCTGCTGGAACCAGCGCTTCTGCAGCGCAAGCACGTCTGGGCTGGCGAACAGCGCGGCCAGTGTCTGATCGACCAGTGCCTTCCATTGCGCATCGGCCCTGGACAGCATCAGCGCGTTCCGCTCCACCGACAGCGTGGGGCCGACCACCTCGTATTGCGCCGGCGTCTTTGCGTTGGCGCGCAGGCCATAGAGCACCACATCGTCAAGCACGAACGCCTGCGCACGCCCCGTGTCGAGCATCAGGAACGATTCAACGTGGTCCTTGGCGTAGACCTCGCGATAGCCGTACTGATCCTTGAGGCGACGCACGTGGCGATCGCTGGTGGAGCCGGCACTGGTCACCACGGTCTTGCCGCGCATGTCGTCAAACGACTGAATGCCCGAATCCGTACGCACCAGCATGCGCACTGCCGAGACGTAGTACGCCAGGCTGAAATCCACCTGCTTCTTGCGCTCGGCCGTAATGGTGTTGGGCGCGCAGTCAATGGCGACCAGCCCATTGACCACCGCCGGCACGCGGCTCTGCGCGGTCAACGGCAACCAGCGCACTTTCAGTTCCGGCAGATTGAGGCGGCGCTGCGCCGCTTCGGCCACGCGCAGGCACAGGTCCACCGCATAGCCGGCGGGCTGGCCCTTGGCGTCAGAGAACGAGAACGGCACCGCGCCTTCGCGGTAACCCAGGGTGATGGTGCCGGACTGGCGGATCTGGTCGAGAACGGGCGTCGGGCTCTGGGCCTGCGCCGGTGTGGCCACCGCAATCGACAGCTGCAGCAGCAGCGCGGCAAGTGCGCGCGAAACGATCGGCAATGCGGAAGACGACATGGTGATCCTTGACGAAAGCGGCAAGGATAGTCACCGGCCCCGTGGGGGCGAACGATCGATTGGCTATATGAGCATCCCGTGGCAGGGCATGTGCATATACGTCGTTCGCATATGCGCGTGGCGCTAGCCGCCCGACGATGACGGCGATGCAGCGGACGACAGCGCCATCGCCATGCGCCGCTCCCGCGCCGCCACCCAGGTGCCCGCCGCCCCGCACATCGCAATGGCTAGGATGCCCGCCACCGACCAGCCATCTGGCACATGCGAGAAGACCAGCCAGCCGCCAATCATGGCAAAGCCGATCTGCATGTACAGGTAAGGCGTGAGCATTGCCACCGGCGCGCGGGTGTACGCCAGGATGAGCAGGGCATGGCCGGCCGAACTGACAACGCCCATCAGGATCAGCAGCAGCCACCACGTCCACCCCAGCGCCTGCCAGCCGAACGGCAGCGCAAAGGTCAGGCACAGCGTGCCGACGGCGCCCGTATAGAAGTGGGTGGTACCCGCCTCGTCCACGTTGGCCAGCCGGCTGGTGACAATCTGGAAGGCGGCATTGGCAGCCACCAGACCCAGCGGCAGCAACATGTTCCAGCCAAAGGTGCCGCCGCCGGGCCGGAGCACCATCATGGCGCCAAGAAACCCGCCCGCCATGAATACCCAGCGCACGGCGGAGACCTGCTCGCCCAACAGCAGGGCTGCCACCAGGGTAATGACCAGCGGGGTCAGCATCACGATGGCCGTCACCTCGCCCACCGGCATCTGCCGCAGGCTGAGGAACGCAAACAGGCTGACCGACAGCAACAGCACCCCGCGCAGCACCTGCAGCCGGGGCCGGCGCGTACGCAGCAAGGAGCGCCCCCTGCTGGGCAGCAGTGTCACGCCCGTCGTGACCGTTTGGAACAGGTAGCGGAACCAGAGCGCCATGGCCACCGGCACGGTGGTGCTGACATATTTGGTGAGCGTGTCGAACGCGGCAAAGAACGCGACCGCTGCAATCAGAAAAGCGATCCCCTGCAGAGGGTGTTGGGCACGACGCAAGGTGGTCGACTCCGAGAGCGGGCTGGGTGGGTGTGTCGCTGGTGCGACGCATCATACCCCCACCCTCATGCGCTTTGCGCGTGCATCACGCTGCGCGTTGACATCGGCCACCCGCGTGACTATCACCGATGAGTGGGAATCAACGACACGCAAGGCTCTTGGGGGAACAGACACCCCGCACAACGATAGCCGCGCGATGCAACAAGACGAGTGACGCAGTCACCGCTGCAAGGGGGCCATTTTGAGATCGGGACATCTTGAAGTGCAGCCGGGCTTGTTGCTGAGCCTGTCACCGGGGCGAAGGACCTATCTGACGGCACAGGCAGTGGCCTTGCTGTCGCTGGTGGTCTTCATCTCTGCTCTGCCATTTGCCAAGGTGCAGTTGGCACAGTTGCCCTCGTTCATCCCCACCTACGAATCAGCGCTCATTCTCAATGACCTGATTACAGCCGTTCTGCTGTTCGGGCAATTTGCCATCACACGTTCACGCGCCATGCTGGCGCTGGCCAGCGGCTACCTGTTTACGGCAACCACTGCCGTCGGCCACCTGCTGTCGTTCCCCGGGCTGTTTGCTCACGGCGGCCTGCTGGGCGCAGGGCCGCAAAGCACCGCCTGGATCTACATGTTCTGGCATGCGGGCTTTCCGTTGTTCGTGATGCTGTATGCCGTGCTGAAAGTGCGTGAAGACCGGGAGCCCGATCGGTATATCGAAACCCCGCTCACGCGCGGGACCGTCCTGCTCGTCATCACTGCCGTGCTGGCGGCCTCTGCCGCGTGCGTGGCTCTGGCCACAGCGGGCGAACACCTGCTGCCGGCCTTCATGGCGGGCAATCGCTATGGACCCGCGCAAATGGCGGTGGCCGGCACGACATGGCTGATCTGCATGGCCGCTCTGATCGTGCTGTGGCGTTGCAAGCCGCACCTGACCATCGACGTCTGGCTGATGGTGGTGCTGTGCGTGTGGCTTTGCGACGTCGCGCTCAGCGCCGTGCTCAACGCCGGGCGCTATGACCTCGGCTTCTACGTCGGGCGCGCGTTCGGGTTGCTGGGCGCGAGCTTCGTCCTGTTGCTGCTGCTGATCGAGAACAGCGTCCTGCACTCGCGCCTGGCCGCCGCCCGCGCAGAACTCAAACGCCTGGCCGCCACCGACCCGCTCACCGGCATCCCCAACCGCCGTGCCTTTGAAGCTGCCCTGAGCGAAGCCTGGCGGCGCGGTGCGCACTGGGAGGCACCGCTGTCTCTGCTGACCATCGATATCGACGCCTTCAAAGACTTCAATGAGCACTACGGCCCGATCCTGGGCGACCAATGCCTGACCACCGTTGCGCAGTGTCTAGCCAAACAGATGCGGCGCGAGGCCGACCTCGTCGCCCGTTACAACGGCGATGCGTTTGCCGTGCTGCAGCCGAACATCGACATGGCAACGGCAGCGAAGACCGCACAGCGCCTGTGCGACGCCGTGGCCGCGCTGGCCATTCCGCACGCAAGCTCCAGCGTGGCAGGCTACGTGACCGTGAGTGTGGGGGTGGCGAGCGGTTGGGCGCAGGAAGGCGTGTTGCCGCAGGTGCTCACCAAGGTGGCAGACAGCGCGCTGCAGATGGCCAAGGGGGATGGAGGCAACCGGGTGGTGGTGGTGCCGGTGCCTGCGCAGTTGGGGCGGGGGGTTGTGGCGGTGTAGGGCAAGCGTGATTGCCACCGCAACGCCCACCCCCGGCCGCCCCACCATCACGGTCGACGATCGACTACGAATTGGATTCGCCTGACTGACTTCTGGGCAACGTCAAGCCACTCCCCGAGCCACCCGCCACAACCGCACCAACTCCCCCTGCTCTGCCGGATACGTCTCAAACTGCGCCACCTCAGGCGGGATGAGAAACCACGGCTGCTTGCTGCGCGTGTACACGTGTGCGATCGGCTCAAAGGCTTGCTGATGCTCCAGCGTGCCGGGCCTGAGCAGGGCGATATCCGGTTTATCCAGCGGCTCGGCCCATAGGCGCGTGTCGCAACGCGGGCAGATGCGGGCGCGCCGGGTGTGGCCGTTGCCGAGGTCGAACTCGGCGAGCGGTGCCAGGCCTTCCAGAATCTCCAGATCCGTGCGCCGGACCCACATCACCGGGAGCGCCGCACCGCCGGTCCGGCGCTGGCACATGGTGCAGTGGCAGATGTAGAACGTGAGCGGATCGGCAAGGAGCTGGTACTTGACGCTGCCGCACAGGCAACTGCCTGGATAGGGTGGGTGCATGTTGGACTCACGTGGAGCGTGACATCGACACAGGCTGGCAGCAGAATCGCGCGAACGTATCGGTCGTATCGGTCGTATCGGTCACGATTGCTTCAATCCAATGTCCAATAGATAGGGAGGCCCACTTGCAACCGCCCAACAACGCCGGCGATCTCATGGCAGCGCAGCCGTTCATGATAGTGGACCTCCCCGGCCTTGGCCGCCTCTACGAGCCCCCTGGCAATGCCCGCGTGCCCCATGTGCTGGTGCTGCACGGGTCGGAAGGCGCGTGGTCCGGCTTTGCACACCTGCAAGCGGCCGGCTTTGCTGCCAGGGGTATTGCGGCACTGCCGTTTGGGTACAGCGTAGGCGGCAATGGCTGGAACGCAGGCCAGATCGAGAACGTGCCCATCGACAGAACCGCCGCCGCGTTGGATGCATTGCGCAGCCGCCCGAGAACGACCGGCAAGGTCGGGGCTTACGGCGCATCACGCGGCGCAGAGCATGCGCTCTTGCTAGCGGTGCTGATGGCCACCGACGGCACCATGCACGCGCCCGACGCGGTTGCAGTCCATGCCGCGCCCGACGTCATCTGTGGCGCGTTCAACGCAAAAGAATGGCGAGACCCCGGTGACCCAGGCTGGCAAGCGTGGGACCCGGCACGACGCGCCTGGACGTGGAAAGGCACATCGGAAACTCTGCTCCCAACGCAGCCCATCGAGATTGAACGGTACCCTGGCCCGCTGCTCATCAGTGCCGCCGGGAACGACACCACGTGGTCTTCCACCATGAGCTGGCGACTTGCCGACCGGTATGCCACCGGGGGCCGCGTTGCCGAGCTGTTGGCGTTTCCCGGAGAGGATCACATCTTGTCTGCAGAGGCCACGATGGTTCGCGATGCTCGGCTGTCGGCGTTCTTTGCAGAACATCTGGCGTAACGACAATGCACGCCCCCGTCCCCACGAACCCCGGCTCCGCAATGACCACCCTGGATGCATGGCTCGAAGCAACGACGGCTACCGGCACCATCCCCGGCGTGTCGATCGCCACCCTGCGATCGGGCAACGTCATCACGGAACGTTGCTTCGGGATTCGAGGCACGCACGACCCAAGCCCCGTCGACGCGCAGACCGTGTTCGAGGCCGCCTCACTCACCAAGCCGCTGGTGTCCTTCATTGCCTTGCAGCTTGTTGACGAGGGATTGCTGGATCTGGATGCGCCGCTGCAGGATCTCTGCGGCGAATACGTGCCCAACGACACCCGCGCCCACAGCATCACGAGCCGGCACGTGCTGACGCACACCAGCGGACTGCCCAACATCGTGCGGGAAACCGCGCCTTTGCAGACCTATTTCGCGCCGGGTGAGCGTTTCAGCTATGGCAGCAGCGCATTCGCCTGGCTGCAGCGCGCGATGCAGACCGTCGCAGATCGTCCGCTTGAAGCGCTGGCCCGGGAGCGTGTCTTTGCACCGGTTGGCATGGCGTACTCAAGCCTGGAATGGCAAGACCGCTTTGCCGCCAATCACGCCCAAGGGCACGAGTGGGAGGGTGAACCCGTGCCCAAGCGCCGTGTGGAAGCCGCGCAGGCATCGTGGTCGCTGCTGACCACCGCATCGGACTACCTGCGCTTTGTTTGCGCCGTGCTGGATGCGGAGGGCCTCTCCGGCCGCTCTTACGCGCAGTGGTTTTCACCTGCGGTGCAGGTGCGCCAGGGCGACAACGCTGAAGACTTGTCGGGCGCCAACCCACCCGACCCGAACGTGGCCTGGGGACTGGGCTGGGGGTTGGAGCCGGCGCAGCAGTGCTTCTTCCATTGGGGGCACAGCCCCGGTTTCCGCGCTTACGTGGTCGGCAACCGCGCGACTCGGGATGCGGTGGTGTGGCTTGCCAATTCCGCACGCGGTTTGCGACTGGCGCATACCGTGCTTCCGGAGGCAGTGCCGGGAGACCACCCCTCTGTGCAGTGGCTGCAGATTGGGAAGTTGTGAGTCCGTAACCCAATCCTTCGCGTCGTCGGTCTAAGATCCACGGCACGACAACATTGCACGTTTCGGGGGGCGAAACTTGATGCAAAAGATCATCTCTCTGGTCTTGGCCTGCGCTTGCGCCATGAGCCAGGCGGCATTCGCGCAGACCACAACCGAGCTGGCCAGCACGGAGCCCGTTATCAAGGCCAACCACGACTACTGGGCACTCGATGGGCTAAGCGCGCGCATGCACAAGGCGACGGCCGTCACGCTGTACCTGACCGACCCCGGCATGCTGCCGCTCAGGGCCATGGACGAAGACCGCCTGAAGCAAGCTGGCTGCGAATACACCACCGAAGATGCCGCGCTCATTGCCAAGCTCGTGGAAGCCGTGGACAGCGCCGGCTTGCGCCACGCCACGTTCTCGCCGCAGTTCGAGCCACGGGAAGCGATCTATCTGACGCTGAGCGGCGGCGGCCAGATTCGGCTCTTGCTTGAGAAGCCCTACTCGGAGCAAGCGGCACTGCTTGGTCGCGTGGATGACCAGCCGGTGACGGTGAACAAGGGCCTTGTCGAAGCGCTGTACCAATGGGCGGCCAATGTGAGGCGCGTTGGCAAGTGCGAGCACTTTGTCGGCAAGTACCGGGGTTAGGGATGCTTTGAGGGTGGGGATTGAGCAGTTGCAGCAGCGCACACCGTTTTGGGGGTTTACAGGCGATCGACAAACGACACCCCTCGGTCATCAAACATGCCCAAGCGCTCTGATAATCTCGCCGCGCGTTCTAGCCAGCCAGGAGTGAAGACATGCGTTGGATTGTGCCCCTTGTGATGGCAATCGTATGCACGTGCCCCGCGCTGGCGGAACCGGCCGCATTCAACGTGGGCGTCGTTCGCCTCACGGTGGCAGATGGGGCTGCTACGTTCGACACGGCGGTCTTTTACCCCACGCGTGCGCGTGAGGTGCCGTGGCAAGCGGGTCCCTTCACGATCGAGGCAACACGCGATGCCGCCCCCGCACCCGACGAGCGCTTCCCCGTCGTATTGATTTCACACGGCCGAGCCGGTAGCCCGTTCAGCCACCGTGAATTGGCGACGGCGCTGGCTCGGGCAGGATTGATCGTCGTCTTGCCAACACACGTTGGCGATGCTTCAGGCCTCCCCCGAGCGCAGTCCCAGGCGCAGATACTGATGGATCGCCCCCGGCAAGCAGAGGCCGCGCTCAATACCGTTCTTGCTGATCCACGGTTCTCCGCACACGCCGATACCAGCCGCATTGGCATGATCGGATACTCGGCCGGTGGCTATACCGCGCTGATCCTGGCGGGGGCGAAACCCGACTTTGCATACGCCAGTGTGTACTGCGCAAACCACGATGATCCGGGATCGTGCCCGCAACCAGCAGCCGGCACGCAGGCACAGGGCACCCAAGGCAAAGCGGCAGTCCCCGCTGAGCTGCTTGCCTGGCAACCGCCCGCCGATCATCGCCTGAAAGCCTTGGTGCTGATGGACCCGCTGGCCATGCTGTTTGACGCATCTGGGTTGTCTGCCGTGCGCATACCGACCACGCTCTATCGACCGCAAGACGATCGCTATCTCGGCGCTGCACGAAACGCGCTTGCGGTTGCGTCTGGCTTGGCCGCCCCACCTGCGGTGCATGTTGTGCCGGGCAACCACTTCGTTTTTGTTGACCCGTGCCCAGCGGCAATTGCGGCCAGTGCGGCGGCAGTTTGTGAGGATGCCCCCGGGGTGGACCGTACGGCGGTGCATCGCCAGATCGAACATGAGGTCGTGGAGTTCCTGCGCACAAATCTATAAGGTGCTGTTGGCTCAGGCACTGCGCAGGTCAAAGTTCGGTGAATGATGCTTTTTGCTCCATGCGCCAAGCTCCAAGCTCGGCGTTTGGGGTTCTGAACCCGGCGGTGGAGCTTGCCCGCCACGAAACGCACCCGACCATGCTCGTTCGCAACATCGCATTGCTCTGCGCCACGTCGTTGATCGCTGGGTGCATGACCTATCAGGACCCTCGCAGCCGCGCAGATCAGATCGCTGCATTGCACGCGGCTGCTGACGAACTCGCCGGCTCATACCAGGTGGCGGACAGCCGTAACGACGATGGCCGCGGCTACGTGCAGGTGGTCGTCGGCAAGCAAGACGGCACGGATCAACTGAGCCTTGTGATGACGAGCCCGAAGACCGGCGCCACAGCATTGAACGGATCGGGCTGTCGCGGGTGGCACACAGACAACCACCGCTACACGGCCGTGCAGTGCGATGCAGACATCCGCGAGATCAACTTCTTTTCATTGCAGCGACAGACCAACCCAGACCCTGTGAATTCCGGCACCCTGCCGGCCTCGTTCGCGACGATGGTGGTTCCGGAGAGAGGCTATCTCTTTGACATTGCGGACCGCAGCGGACGGCATCACTACTACGTGCTGCGGAAGGTGGTGCAGCAGTGAGTGGGAAAGGAGATGCAGGAGTGCGCGGAAACTAACGTTGCCTCCGACTAAGCGCCAGCAGCCATCCAGTTGGCAGCCAGGGCCAGAGCGCTGAAGATTTGCGCAGCGGCATTGCCCGCGTTGATTGACGCCCCCGCCCGTCTCGGGGTCGCATTTACTGCGGTTCTTTTATTTCTGCCGATTTGCGCGCTCCAGCACGCGCAGGATTTCCCACCGGTACAGGTCAACCAGCACGCCCTCCAGCGTGGTCAGCATATACGCGCCAATCGCATCCAGAAACCCGGCCTGATATTCAGCGGGCTTGTCTTGGATGTGGAGCTGGTATTCCCAGCGCAGCGTCTTGGGCTCGAACTGGCGATGCAGTTTCAGGCCTGCCTGCGTGCGGCGCAGAAAATCTCGGCCGCTCAGGGCGCCTTGCAAATAGTCGCGCTTGGTTTCAAGGCTCATCGGGCGCCTCCGGAGGGAGGGTGTTGCGCGATGCGGGTGAGACGAGAACGTGCGGGGCGATGCCCGCGTGGGATGGGTACGGCTTGGGTCGGTTGATCCATTGTCTTGCCCTCTGCTGATTGAGTGGGGAGCCACCCACCGGTGAGGGTGGGCGGGCACACGACAAGGTCTGCAATACCGACGTTACTGTCATGACGGCAGGGCCGAAGCCCTCCCTGTCGGGCCCGCCCAAATAGGCGAACGACGACAGCGGTAGAAACTCGAGTTTCTTCCGGACAGGAACGTTCGAGATTGCAGTCTCGGCTGCGGTTGTTTGCGCAGCGGGGGGAGTTTAGCGGCGTAGTTGTCATGGGGCAAGTTTGAGTTGCGGTTCATGCGAAGAGAGCTTTCATCCGCCACTCTCGGAGGAAAAGTTCACGCGGCGATCCAATTTATCATCCGTTCAACCATGGCTGGATCAGCGCAACAAGCGTGAAGACCGGAAGAATCCAACTGTGCTTGGAACCGCGCCCACTCTCTCTCATTTTTTTCTCTCAACCCCAGGCTGACCTCTATCGAACCGTTAGTCCAAAGCCACACCCCTTGGGGAAGCAGCTTGTTATGTAGAGCATTAATCGCGGCTTGCGCATCCGTCTGAGTTGCCAGCAAATTGAATGCGTCCGCAGCGGTAACCACTCCTTTCGTAGGGAGCCCCGCTGCAGTAACTGAAATCTGCCCTGCGTTAGCCAATCGCTGAAGGATACCCAATAGCGTTACCACGTCTGGGTCATCCTCCACAATAAACCCATGTCTGATAGCGCCGGTGAGCGCATAGTCGAGATCCACAATCGCCTTCACGGGCAAATCCATTTCAGTCAATATTTGCATTGACTTCTTCGTATCATTTACACCGCTCTGCGCCACGAGCGCACTTTTGTCTTGCCCCAGGGAGCAACGGCGAACCGCTTGATAGAGGTGAGGAACCAATCTCTGCTCTGTCTTTCCTTCGGTCAGTATGACGCGATCGGAAAATAAAACCTGGCTTGAATTCCCCAAAGTAAAAAGTTGCTCCATTTGGTGCACGGAATCGGGGACCACAATCTGAATCGCATCGCGCAAGCGACGGCGAGCATGGCTACCCGAGCCGGGGATTTTTCTCATGAGAAGCGCATGCTGCGCATCAACAGCCGGAACCAACTGAGCCGAGTGAGTTGAAAAGATAACTTGGTACCCGTTGCTAGCAAGCGTTTTCAAAGCAACACGTACCTGCTCGACCGCGAATGGATGCAAATAAAGCTCAGGTTCATCGATCAACAATAGCGTTGTACCAGGCATTCTGGCTCCACCCCGTCTGACGTCTGCGAGATGTCGAACCAATGCCATCTGAACTGAGCGCTGCGTCCCGTGACCGTAGGAAGAAAAATCTCTCGTGGCGTCAACACCTTCATAGAGCCTCAAGGTCCCGGATTTAATCAAATCGTCGATCGCTGGAGTCGGGAAATGCAGTCTCGCACCAATCCCGGGAAATAAATCGCCGATCTTGTCACTTATGGCTTCCTCGATTGCACTAAGCTCTGTGAATCTGGTGTCCCCATCCGCCGAAAGACGACGCTCGATTTCATATAAAAGTGCAGAAAGCTGGACCTCATGTGCAGCGCGAACTGGAGCAACAAACTCAGCCAGCAATTTTCCGATTGTCGTTGAGGCTTTCGCTTTTGATGCATCTTCTGCCGCGTCCTCCATAGCACCAATTCTAATTGGCTCGGGTAGCAATGCTGCGAGCGCATTATCTATGCCTGTAGGGTTGGGAGCCCATGCATTCTGCCGAGGATCCCACACCGACAGGGGAATCTCCGCTGTTCGCGCAAGTGGCACCGCTTGTGTGCGTTTGATCTTCAGTCTTCCGTCGACAACGTACGGCTCAATCTGCGGGCGCTGACGCAGAGGCATCGCGTCCAAATCTTCTTGTGCGATGCCGACAACTTCTGCCTCCACTTCTACTGGCTCGTCGGAGTTCGTAAAATCCGATTTCGCCAACGAAGTTCGACGCAACAGCCATTGAATCGCAGAGATAGCGTTCGTCTTCCCTGAGTTGTTATATCCGATCAACGGTGTATAGATACCCAAACTGAATTCGGCCAAAGATATCGATCTAAAATTCCGCACAACAACCTTCTCAATCAATACCGCCATATCCCCCCCCTATTCCCTCAAGAGTTTTGACACACAACCTGATTCAGCGCTTGTGATCTACAACGTTTTTATCACTTGCACTATTCAGCACGCAGTGACCTTATTGGCGTTATCGTTAGCTGTAGGGCGCCACCTCAAAGCCATGGTCATCCGAAGTAACGACCACGCTCTCCCCATCTGCAACGCATATCGACGCCCTGATCGATGATTAGTACATCCCGTTCCGCGCCACCAACTTCACCCCCACAAGCCGGACACGAAAGCGTCTGGTAATCCAGCTCAAACACCTTCGCCAGCAGCGTGGCTTGCTTGTCCTGATCGAGCGCGCGCATGCAATCAAGAATCGCTGGTCTATTCGGGAGTTTTTGGCGGTTCTACTCGGAAATTATTACGCCGACATCCCAATGCTAGGCAAGGAATAAAACACGCCCCACCTAATCTTGTACGCCGGCACCTGGGAACCAGGCATGCCCGTACCTTGCACATGATCGACTTCAATTCATGCCATTTGGTCTTACTCGGCTCCCGCGTCTACAACACACACAAATCGGAAAATATTTCCAAATCAAGAACCGTGTCCAATCCCACATTTACGCAGCACAAAACCCTCGATTCTGTCAAACATCTTTGCGCAATCCCAAAGCAAATCTCGCTCAGACAAGTTATCCATTGTAAGCGCAGCCCGCATGAACTCCACTTTATTTCCAGCCCCCCAAATTGAGCGTCCCTTTGCGAGACGAAGATTTTTATTTTCTCGATCAATATCAACAATCCCAAGAGATATCAATTTCTCCCCAATGGTCTCATGATATGCGTCGTACTGAGCGACCTGGAACTCTGTCGAGGATATATCGCCCCAATATTTATCGCACTCTTTCCACAAATTCTTCATTGCATGCTTAATTGCATCACTCGGTAGATAGTTTTCGACCTCACGCCCAGAGGTCCACTCAAAGATCGAAGAATCGGGACGCTCTTGATTCAGCATGTCTACCTGCCTCAAGAGGCGACCAGCCCCTTGCTTCAGATAGTCGCAAGGCTTCTGGCCCGCATCTGGCGCCTCTCTCAAATCCGAGTCAACAATAAATATCGGATAACGGCAAACGCTAAGTACATCAAAAGCGGATAAAAAATTATCGTCATCCGCCGCTGATAGATATGACACCAGCGCACCTCCGTATTGCATAAAGGTGTAATGGAATCCCTCTTTTAGACCATGGCGTTGCAAGCGGGAATTAAGCCAGTGACGATAGAAGAATAGTTCTGTTGGCCCTTCAACCCAGATCACGACGTTGGAGGTAAACAATGTCTTGGCAGGATGTACGCCCAGCGCCTCAAGCGCAGCGAATGCATCTCGTCGAGTGGCAACGGGACTGGCCGCAAGACTCACGGTTGGAACATTTCCATCGTAGATCGCAATGCAGCGAAAAACACGACCAGCCTCAGAAAACACTGGCGCAAACTCTGCAGCATGTGTCGCGATTACGTACTGCCGCCCGTCTTCAACCATTAATTCTAGAACGCGAGTTCTTCTCGTGGGATGAAGTCCATTTTCAGGCTCATCCCACAAAACAATGCAATTCCTCTCAATCAGTTTCGTTGCACCAAAGAAACTCAGAGAAGATTTTGTCCCCGTTGATGTAAATTCATGTGATACACCGTCAATATGCAAAGACTCACGCCCGTCAACGTCTGAGAAATCAACATCCGCTTGCAGCAAGTGATTCAATCTTTCTACCGCGGCATCGTATTGATTGAACTCAAATTTCCTGCCCTTCTTCTGCCTCATTAGTTGACTGATTAATTTAGGAACTCCGTCCTCCAAGAATTGACTGGCGTCAATATATTCGATTGACGGAAAACTCATCATCGACAGCAGGTCGTCAACCCGCTCTCTGGAGAGGGCCAGCTTATCGTTGCCAGCCGACAACGTTGCTGTCACAACACGCTCTTGAATCAGTTCCTTTTCGCTCTCTCGCAACTGGTCACGCATAGACTGTGCTTGAGATAGATAGTGCTGCGATTGATGCGGAATCTGTTGTGACTGCGACACCATGTTGTCTATGGACGTCTTAATTTGATTTATAGATTTTATCCTATCGTTTATCACTGATAGTGAAGTCTGATTTCTATCAAACTCAATGCACGCCGCCCCGCACTCGATACGATCGATCGAAAATACTGCCTCGTCGCATCTTATGCCAATCAGGAAGGCATCAGAGTTGCTATCAAGATAATCAGAGAACTCACCGAAATCTATCTTTCCGCCAGTAGAAAATAATAATGTCACCCTCTCGAATTTCTCCCAACCATCGTGATCCGGTAATTCGTCGCAAAGCGTTCTTTTATTGAGCAAATCAAACGCAAATCTAATCGCCTTGAGTATTGAACTCTTTCCGGATCCGTTTGGCCCTATCAGCGCCGTTACTGATTTCAACCCCTCCAACTCCAAAGATGGAAAACCAGGAAGCCCATCAAATTTGCAGTAGTAAAGCTTCATAATTTATGAATCGCAAAATCCGTCAATCTCGCCACAATGTGAAACAGAATAAATATCGCAATTACTTTTTAAACTTAGTCAAGTTCAGTTCGGCGCGTTACTAGCGCGCCACCGAAGCAATTCGTTTATTCAGCTAGCGTCCCACAAGCCTCCCCCACCCTAGCCGCAAACTCCGAATCCCTATCCGCCGTCATCACCAGTTCATTCATCGCCCGGGTCATCCCCACATACAACACGCGCGCCTGTTCATTGGCGTCATGACTGGCATAGGGCATCTGGCCGAGACCGGGAATCGCCACCAAAGGAAACTCCAGCCCCTTGCTCCCATGTAACGTGAGCACGTTCACGCAGTCGTTGTCGTGTTTGCTCAGGCCTGCGCTCGCGGGCACCTTAGCCATCGCCAAAAGGCGGACCACCTCTTCCCTCTGCGCCTTGCGATACGTGAGCACCGCCATATCGCGCCAAGGCGTGCCAGCTTCGTTGGCAGCGCGCAGTCGATCAGCCACGTAATCCAACTCGGCCTTGAAGCTAGGCAGGCGGATGAACTCCGGCGCCCGCCCGTGTCGCCCTGCCGTTTGCGGGAGGATGAGCGGAGCACCGTCTTCTTCGGCCTCTTCGGCGGTCAGCAGATCGTTGGCAAACGCGTAGGCCACGGCCAGCACTTCGGCGCTGTTGCGGTAGTTGAGCTTGAGGATGGTGGTACGCCCGCGCGCCTGAATGCCGACGCTGGAGAAGCTGAACTTGAGCTTGCGCGACTTCTGGTAGATGTCTTGCGCGCTGTCGTACATGACGAGCACGGAGTTGGTTTCCGGGTCCACCATCTGCACGACAAGTCGCAGCCACGCGGGATCGAAGTCGTGGCCTTCATCGAGCAGCAGCGCGCTGTACTGCCCGGCGGGCACCTGGCCCCGGTTCACACCGTCGATCACGTTCTGCACCAGCACCGCATAGTCTTCATCGCGCCGCAGGACAGAAGGCTTGTCGAGTTGGTAGGTCGTCGCCATGTCCGAGCACCAACTGTGGAAGGTGCGCACGTGCACCTTTTGCGACAGTCCCTTGTGCTCCATCCAGCCGGTCAGCTTTTGCGCGAGCGCGCGGTTGAAGCACAGCACGAGCACGGGCTTGGCGGATGCTTGCGCAAGATACTCGGCGCGATAGCCGAGGATCATCGTCTTGCCGGAACCCGCCACGCCGTGGATAACGCGGTGCCCATCGCCCAGGCTGCGGGCAAGCTGCTCCTGCTGCAGATCCATGACGCGGATGAGATCGGGAATGGCGGAGCTGGCATCCTGCGTGGCCGGCACGTCATCGGCCTCAAAAAGGCTGCCTTGCCGGCTGACGATGCGCACATCGGGAAAGAGGTGCCAGCGGATGCGATCGATCTGTGGCAGTTGAAGCAGGCAACGGAAGGGCTGGGTGAACATGTCCCACAGCCGCTGCTGGAAGGCTTCGGGGTCCGCCGATTCGGTCATCTCGTCTTTGCAGATGACGAGACGGCCGGTCATGACGTCTTGCATGCCGGAGGTCTCGAACTCCCGACGCGAGATATTGGGCAGCACCAACCCGTGGCCGTAGGGCATGCATAGCTTGCCGGCGTATCTGCTGGTGGCGGGCTCGACCAGCAACGGGTCACGCTTGAGCATATCGACGGTGGTCGTGATGAAATCCCGCGATTTGAGTAGCGGGTTCACTTCCTTATGGAGCCGGCCGTCAAATTCCGCCTCCACCAGTTGCGGGTCGAGCCGGATAATGCTGCCGATTTTCCAGTCTTTGACTTCCAGCGCCAGCAAACCCCGATGCGGATTCAAAATCAGGAAATCTGGTCGCCTACGCTTGGCGCCGACCGTGACGTCGTACCAGCAAAGATAATCGTCTTCAAGAAAGGCTTCGAGCCGCTGCGCAAAGCGCTTCTCACCCGAGGTCATGCGCCCCACGCAGCTACTCAAGCTGGGGATTAGCGTTGCCATACCACCCCTTTAGACATTTTGGATTAGGCGCTTTTTTATAATCCGAATAAGGTAATCGCGCCGTGATTTTGTCGGCAAATAGCATAGCCCAGGTTTGGGGGTTGGGAAGCCCTCAGTGGTAGGGGTTTCTGAGTATCCAATGTCGATTGAAATCCCCACACGTACGCTGACAGACCTAATACCTCTGCGGTACGATTCCGGGCTTATTGCCCGCCACATTCTCATGAGAATCGCCGCCCTTTCCGATATTCACGGCAACCTGGCCGCACTAGACGCCGTGCTGGAAGACGTTCGCAGCCAGGGTGTTGATCTGATCGTGAACCTTGGCGATATTGCGTCCGGCCCGCTGCAACCTGGCGAGACCGTCGACAGGTTGATGGCATTGAACCTGCCCACCATTCGCGGCAATCATGAAAGGCAACTGCTCGCAGGCGACCCATCACGCATGGGCCCGTCAGACCAGTACGCGTTTGCCGCCTTGCGGCCCGACCAGCTCGCATGGTTTGCCAGCCTGCCGGAGCTTCAGTACATCGAAGACGTGCTGCTCGTCCACGGGTCTGCTGAGAGCGACCTGACCTACTTTCTGGAAACGCTTTCGGAAAACGGGCATCGCGCGGCCACGCACGATGAAGTGCTCGCGCGCGCTGTCAATGCAGACGCCAAGCTCGTGCTGTGCGGCCACACCCATGTGCCGCGCGCTATGCGGCTGACGGACGGCCGCTTTTTCGTCAACCCCGGCAGTGTTGGTCTGCAGGCGTATAGCGATACGCATCCCATCACCCACTCCATTGAGGTTGGCAGCCCGCATGCGCGCTATGCCGTCGTGACCCGGTGTGGGGATGATTGGACCGTTGAGTTTCGCGCGGTCGAGTATGCGTGGGATGAAGCGGCAGCGCTTGCGGAACAACGCGGGCGGGCAGACTGGACGGTTGCGTTGCGCACCGGGCGGCTGAGGTCTTAGCAGCAAACGGTTCAGTGCAACGTGCCCACCGCACGCGGCGGGCACCGTCTACGACGTCTGAACAGACCCGGTGATTCGAACCGGTGTTTCCCAACTGGATGCATTGGTCAGGTCAATGTCGTATGGAGGCACGGGATACTCGTCGCCGCCGCCCTCTTCGTACATTTCTGCGACCTGCCAGCAGCACGCGTTGTTGTTACGGAACACGGTGCGCCAGTGTTCGGCATCGGCCAAGATTTCAGCCGCGTCCGCTTGTAGAGCAACGCTGGCGTGCCTTGCGAATACCGCAGTCAACGCCTTCAAGTACTGCCAATACGCTGCGTTGTCCGCCGGGATCATGATCAACGGCTCAAGAGGATGCTCATAGCCCGCGCCAGGGTTGACACCGTCTGTCGATCTTTCTGCCTCAACGCACGTTTTCCAGCAGCCAGCAAAGTCGTTTCTTGCCAGCTGGTAGTGATATGCCATCACCCTTACTTGCATCTCCTGGCGCCGATCGAGTTCACGGCGCCGGTTGCTTGCGCGAGCCTGCCATCGGTCTAAGGTCTGCTCAACGGCTTCCACGCCACCATGGCGCGCCTGATGGCAAAACCATAGCGGTGCCAGAACGGCGTGGTTCAGGATGGATGCATCCAACCATTCGGCGTCCGCTGACCATGCCTGCCAATGCTTCTCGTAGCCCGAGTCCTGCATCGCCCAACGCAAATGCAACACACGGAAGTCCCTCACCAAGAAATCGTTACGGCCAAACCCGAAGAACATCGACCGATCGTGTTCGTGCTCTTCAAACAGTAGATTGAGCGCGTCGCGTTCGTTCTGTCTTAGTGGCAAGCTTTTAAGGTCGGTGGGCGGTGCATCCACAACGAGTTCCACATTGTCGTATTTCAAGTACCACTCAGGCCCGAACCCATTGAGCGCAAATGCCCTGCGCGAGTGTCCCAGGTCCCCATCCAGCTTAATTTTCTGGAAAACCTGATCTAGCAGGAGGTCACGTACAAGCGCGCGCCACTCCAGGTGTTCATATTGGTCACGACCTCGTGTCGGCCAATTCAAAAGCGCTTCAGGCACCACGGCGTCGAGCGTGTTTTGATGCACCCACACCTCGTCGGAAGCATCGTCGGCCAATTGGTAGGCCATGCGCTCGTGTGCCGACATCGGCTCTGCAACTTCGCTAGCCTCGAGTTGGTGACGACGCACACGTGCCAGGCCCGCGTTTCTCTGCTTCAAGGCAGCCACCACCCTGATAAACCACGCCTTAGCGCACGTCGAATCAAGCGCTAACGCAGCCTCGGCTTTGTCGCCCGCCATCGGCAGATCATTCAGTGCCAGATATGCTTCGGCCTGCTCGAGCAGGTCTTCAGCGTTGGGGCCAGAGGGCCGGCCGCGCCGCTCAATATGTTCAAGTTGACGCACCGCCCGCAGTGCAAAGGGTAAAGGCGCATTCGTGTTTGGCACATCTCGATGATTGCTGAGCAATGCACCAAGGTCATCCTCCTTGAAATCGACTGACCCACTTGTGAGCAAGGACTTCACGGCAGACATGCGTTGATTCCAGTACGCGTAAATTTCTGCACGCTTGGCGATGTCCTGCTCAGCGCGCTTGAGCCGTTCTTGCAGCCCCTCCGTACGCTCCTCGCCCTTCATGATCCTGACAACGGCAGAAGTGTCTCCGCCGAGAATCTCGTCGAGTTGTAACGCATTCATGAGCAACCTGGGCGCCCCCGCCTCGGCCAGCTTCGCCGCATTGCTCGTTCCTTTCTTCTGCGAAAAGAGACCGGTATTGGTTCGAAGGTATTTGTAGGCACGTTCGCGCAGATAGCTTGGAAGCGGTGATTGATCGGTTAACTTCTCCAAGGTTGCGACAACGCCGTTTTTGCCCTTGGGCCGCCCAGGCTTCTTCGAGCCCGGTTCGGAATGCATTTTGGTACCTGTTTTCACGTAGCTCTCCGAAAAGCGGCCACCAGGGCCGCTTCGTTCTTTTGGATTACTTCTTCAAGGTAGCCGGCACGTTGCGGCTGCTGTGAAAAGCCCGGTTGTTCGGGTTGCCCTGATTGGAGCTGTTGTTATTCGCTTGCCGGTGAGTCCGGTTGTTCGGGTTGGCCTGGTTCGACTTGTGGTTTGCATTTGTGCGGTTCATCTGGAACTCCAGAAAGTGGGTGGAGATCACAGTCTGATTCTGTGATGGTCACATAAAAGGACTTTTTTGCAATCCAGCTATCCGGCAATCGCCACCCACGATTGCGCGGCTCCAGCGGTCAACACCAACGCCACGTTCAATACACAGATGCGCACTCTCGTGCGCTCACATCCCCCATCACCCATCACCCAACAAACTTATAATGACGCCCGGCCACGCAAACCCACGTGGCCGCCAGCCAGCGTCGCGCACAAAACTTGCGCCGCACCCGCGATGTCAAAGCACCGCACATCGCCAGGCCTTGCCCTTTTGACCCACACCATGCCCTACCGCTTCCGCCTGTTGTCCGCCTCGTGTGCCGTTGCCGCCCTGTTGTCGGCATGCAGCTCTGCGCCCACGCCGCTCTATCAGCAAGAGCAGTTTGATGCGGCGGCCAGCCCGTACTCGCGCACGTTCCACGCCAAGGCGGATGCCACGTGTGAGGCCGCGCGCCGCGCGCTGCTGAGCCAGGGGTATGTGTCGACATCACCGCGTGCAGACACCATCGACGGCAGCAAGAATTTCCAGCCGAGCAATGACTCACACGTGGTGATTGCCTTCCACGTGGTGTGTGCAGATGCCAATGCAGACGGCACATCCAGCACGGCGTATGTGAACGCGGTGCAAGACCGCTACTCGCTCAAGAAGACGAGCACGTCGGCCAGCGTGGGGTTGAGCATCCTGGGCTCGGTGTCGCTACCGATCGGCTCGGGTGACGATTCGATGGTGAAGGTGGCCAGCGAGACGATTCCGGCCGGCGTGTTTTACGAGCGCTACTTCAACCTGGTTGATCACTTCCTGAAGATTGACCCGGTGCGCCGCGACCGCGCAGCGGTCAAGGTGGCAGAGGCGGCCGAGAAGGAACACGTGGCCCCGCTGCCCGAACCTGCACCCACGGCGCAAGGCGAGCCGATGAAGATGACCACGCCCGTGGTGCCAACGCCGCCGGCGCCGCCTGTGCCGGTGGCGGCGCCTGCTGCGGCACCAGCGTCGGCTCCGGTTGCTACCCCTGCGGCGGCATCTGCACCCGCAGCTACGGTGCCCGCGCCGGAGGTCAAAGCGCATGCTGAATCCGCACCGGCTTCGGCGCCTGCGGCAACCACGCCATCGACGATGCCGACGCCGGCACCGGCTTCCGCCCCTGCAGCCACAGGCGGCGCGAACTGAGCGCACGGCATGCCGAATTTACGCAATCTTTACTTGCTGCGTGCCATACTGCCCGCACTTTGATTGCAGGCCCATTGACCCCAACAGCCCTGGCAGAAACGCCATGAACCGAGTGCGCATCCACGTTGCAGTTGTTCCGACGGCCGTTGCCGACCTGCGGGTCAAGGCACTGGCGGAACGCGCTTGTGCGCGTGCTGGCATTGCCGGAATTGGGCGCAGTGTTGTGGTGCCGCCCAAGCCGTGCCGATCGCACACAAACCATCCGCGGAGTCGTCCTTGGGGACCGTCACAACGCGCACGGAATGCGTCCATGCGCTAGATCGATAGCTCGATCCAACCCTCAAGCCCGGTGATCCGCTCAGGATGCTGGGCTTTTGTTTTGGGTGGTTGATGAACGCGGCAAAACACGACAGCCCGCTCAGCAATCAAGAACAGAAATACAGCCGGAGGTAACGCTATGCCCGCAGACGACAGTCGACCTCGACCTTACCCAGCAGACCTTCGCTAATTCGTCTCCGGCGCAGTCCAGGCATTGATCGGCCTCGGCGCTCTGGAGACCGCTCCAGGAGCCGCGCCATGTTGTTCGCACTACTCGTCGCACAGGATCGCCACCACGATGACGATCACACCCCCATCGTCCAGACAGCGGCAACGCACGCGCAGCCAAGCCTGTGGCAACGGCTGATGCACCGCTTTAGCCGGCGCGCCTCGCACGGCTGAGCGCTCTCACTGCCAGCCTGATCCGTCATTCCCTTGACAGCCCGGGCCGCCCGCGCGGCCCGGCAGGGCCCGTTTTTTTCTTTTTTTTTAGCGATGCAAGGAGCATCCCATGTTTGAGCAAGGCAAGGAGTACACACGTGAAGACATCCATGTCATCTGCGGTGGCAACAAGCAATCGCATTTGCCAACCAAGAACGGCAAAGTCGTGGCCGCATGCCTGCGCCCCGATCTGAACCCGCAGGCCCCTGATGTGATCGTCTGCAATAGCGGGGCCGCAGCCCGCGCGGCAGGCCGGACGCTGGCGCACCAGGCGGAGGCGATTCCTGTGTTTATCGAGTTGACGGCGGACCGGCTGCGCTACGTGGGTCAGTACAAGGTTGTGGAATCGCTGACGACGCCGCTGGATTGCGCACCGTACGCACGGGGCACGAGCTTCACCAGCGGACAAGTGTCTCGCGTGCTGAAGATGCAGCGTTGCTAAGCGCTGTCGAATGGGGTCTCTTGCGTGGAGACCCCCTCAGGCCTGGAAGATGTCTTGACGCCATTTTTACGGTGGGTCGTCCAAATTTGCCGCCGTCTTTGCGCGCCGAGTGCTGCAATACAGGCATGCAAGCCTTCATACCACCACCGCACCTGCTGCTGTACGCGCTGTTTCTGGGCATCGTTACGCTGCTGGTCAAGCCAGTCGGCCGCTATCTTGTCTGCGTGTTCAACGGCCAGCCCACTTGGCTGGATCGCGGCTTGCGCCCCCTGGAGCGCGCCATCTACCGCATCGCCGGCGTGAATCCACAGCAGGAGATGGGTTGGCAAGCGTACGCCACGGCCTTTGTGCTGTTCAGCCTGCTCGGCACCCTGTTCATCTACGGCCTGCTCCTGCTACAACCGCTGCTGCAGCCGGGCGACCCCAACTACCACCCCGGCCCGTTGGGCCACCTGCTGGCCATCAACACGGCCGTCAGCTTTGCCACCACCACCACTTGGCAGGCCTACAGCGGTGAAGCCGCGCTCAGTTATCTGAGCCAATCCTTGGCGCTGACATCGCAGAACTTTCTTGCCGGTGCTGCCGGCCTGGCTGTGGGCTTTGCATTCATCCGAGGCTTCGGCCGGTCGCACAGCCGCACCATCGGCAACTTCTGGGTGGATGTCACGCGCGCAACGCTGTGGGTGCTGCTGCCCATTTCCGTGATGGGTGCGCTGCTATTGATCGCACTGGGCGTGCCGCAAAACTGGAGCCCCTACACGGTGGCACAAACCCTTGAGGGCGCCAACCAACTGTTGCCACAAGGCCCGGTGGCCACGCTGGAGTTCATCAAGAACCTGGGCACGAACGGCGGTGGCTACTTTGGTGCCAACGGTGCGCACCCGTATGCCAACCCAACGGGGCTGACCAACTTCATCGGCATGCTGGCCATTGCCGTGATTCCCGCCGCAATGACGTATGCCTTTGGCAGCGTGGCACGACGCCGTGCACACGGGTGGATGCTGTACACGGTCATGGCGGCATTGTTTGCCGTGGGGTTGTGCGTGTACGACCATGCCGAGCAAATGGGCAGTCCGCAGTTGGCCGCACAGGGTGTCGACCTGCGTGTTGGCACAGATCAGGCTGGCGGCAACATGGAGGGCAAAGAAACGCGCTTCGGCATTGCCTCTTCAACCTTGGCGGCCATCACCACCTCCAATGGCGCAACCGGTTCGCAAAACCAATCCATCGACAGCAACACGCCGCTGGGCAGTGCGGTGCTTCTGGTGAACATGCTGCTGGGTGAGGCCATCTTTGGCGGATTGGGGACGGGCCTGTACAGCATGGTGCTAACCGCGCTGTCGGCGGTGTTTGTGACCGGGCTGATGATCGGCCGCACACCGGAGTACCTGGGCAAGACGGTCGGGCCCAGAGAGGTGAAGCTGGTCGGGCTCTATATCGTGATCGGCCCGGTGGTGATCCTGGCACTGACAGCCCTGGCGGTGGTTACGAGCGCGGGCACAGCGGCCTTGAGCACCAACCACGGCGCCCATGGCTTTACGACCATTCTGTTTGCCTATGCTTCGTGCTTTGCAAATAACGGGCAGACGTTTGGCGGGTTGAGCGCAGACGCGCCGTTCTATCACGTGACCACCCTCATCGCCATGTTGGCGGGGCGCTTTGGGTTGGCCATTCCGGCGCTGGCGTTGGCCGGTCGCTTTGCCAACCAGGGGCGTCGCGCCATCTCACTGGGCACCTTGCCGACCGATGGCCTGATGTTTGCCATGGCGCTGGTCGGCGCCCTCTTCCTGATTGGTGTGCTGAGCTATCTGCCGGCACTGGCCTTGGGCTCGATTGCCGAGCACCTGCAATTGTGGTCCTGATGCTATCTGCACAGTGATCATGATCGACCGCAGCTCAGACCGCACCAAGGAGCGCTGCTGGCACGTTGCGCTGCCGGCAGTGGTTGGTGCGTTGGGTCTGGTGGCCAGCATGCTGGTGTCGCATCAGCCAGCCATGGCGGTCCTGGCACTCACGTTTGCAACGGTCGGCATTCTGGGCGCGCTGTGCCAGTTCTGGTCGATTCCGCCGGCATTCCTGGGCGGCGCTGCGGCTGCAGCGCCGCAGCGGGCGGTGCACTGATCAACTCGGTGGGCAATCTGGTGGGGTTCGTCAGCCCCTAGCAAGCTTGTCTGCCAGCATGGCCTTCACCTCCGGCCATTCGGTATCGATGATGCTGAAGCGCACCGAGTTGCGCTTTCGGCCATCGGGCATGATCCGCTCGTGGCGGACGATACCCTCTTGCTTGGCGCCGATGCGCAGGATCGCCGCGCGAGATTTCTCGTTCAGCTCGTCGGTGGTGAACTGCACGCGCACGCACTGCATGACGTCAAACGCAAACGTCAGGAGCAGCAGCTTGGCTTCGGTATTGACGCTCGATCGTTGGGCCGACCGGCTCAGCCACGTATGCCCGATTTCGAGCTTCCGGTTGGCGCGGTCGATCTTCCAGAAGCGTGTGCTACCGACGATCTGGTCGGTGTCACGCCGGACGATCACAAACGGCATAACCGCGCCGGCCTGGCGCCCTTGCAGCGCCGTCGCAATGTAGCCGTCCACCGTGTCCGGGCCCGGCACCACCGTCACTTTCAGATTCCACAGCTCGCCATCTGCAGCAGCGGCAACGAGTGCTGCGGCGTGGTCTGCCTGCAGGGGGCGCAGTTCGACGTTGCTGCCAACCAGCGTGGGTTGCGGGTTGTCAGGCGTGGGGGCGGTCATGGTTTTTCAGATGGCGTGCTGGCAGACACCACATGATCGCCTATCCGATACCGGTCTCGGAAAGCGTGGCCGGTTTGGGTACGGCCAGCGCCGTCTGAAAGCTGTCGGCCAGGCGCAGGATGGTCAGTGCGGTCAGCCGCCCGAACAGGGCGTCGTAGTCCTTCTCATACTTGTGCAGCAGGCGCGTGCAGTTGGCGTCTTCCCATAGCCAACCGAGCTTCTTGCGCGTGGTGTTCATGTGTGCGCGGGCGTCATCCGGCACGTCACCCAGGGCTTCTTCCCACTCCCACAAGTAGCTGGGTGCGCCCGTTCGGGTGAATGGCACGCCGAGCAGATTCGCCACCTGTTGGTCATGCCTGGCGGTAAAGTCGACGATCTCCACGCGGGGCCGGTTGGGCGCGTCGTCGTGCAGTGATTGAATCCAGCAGTGGTACTCCCTGAGCTCCGACAGCTTGCGCGCCGTGCGTCGCGCAGCCCTGGAAGGATTCAGCACAACGTAGCGGCCGCTACCGCAGTCGATGAGCTCGCCGCCAGAGACCGCCACATAGGGGTGGCGGGTCAGCAAGGTCAGCACCCGCGCACCAACGATTGCGTAGTCGCCACATCGCCCGATGGGCCCAGCCTCAAGTCCGGAACTCGACGCGGCCTCCTCCAGAATCGCATTGATCGTCTGGTCGATCAGCGACCGTAGAACGGGCGGCACCGGCACGGGCAGTATGGGTGCAGAAGAGGATGTGGCTTGCATTGACTGATCGACCAAAATGAATGAGATACAACGCCGCGCGACGGCGTGCCCGCTGTTGACGGTACCACTATCGCGCGCGGATACCGGGAGCGAGCCCGGCCTAGTCCTGAACGTATCGGCGTGCTGCGGTGTCTGCGAACGGAAGCTCGACGGCCTTCCGGTCGACCGGTGGAAACGCAACGGTGACGACAAGACCATGCCCCGCCGGGTTGTCGCTCAACGCAACGGTGGCGTGGTGGCGCTCGGCAATGTTCTTGACGATGGCAAGACCAAGACCGCTGCCGACCGTCGCGGCGTCGACCAAGCGGTAGAAGCGGTCAAACACGCGCAGGCGCTCCTGCCACGGAATGCCCGGGCCCGAATCCACCACGCGCCATGCCGGCGCATCGTCCTGCCACAGCGCGGTCACTTCCACGCGGCCACCCGGCGCGGTGTAGCGCACGGCGTTGTCGACGACATTGCTGAGCAGCGTGCGCAGACCGTCTTCGTCTCCTTGAACGCGGGAGGGCACATCGCCCGTCGTGTCCAATGTCAGCGCAATGTCCTTGCTCTCTGCCAGCGGTACGAAATCGGCCACCACCTGATGCGCGAGCTTGGCCAGATCGACAGGACGCATGTCCTCATCTTGCAAACCCCGCTCGTGACGCGCCAGGGTGAGCAACTGGAGCACCAGATGCGTCGCCCGATCCAGGCGGGCATGCAGCTTGGCGAAGGCTTTGACGCGCTGCTCGTCGGTTTGCACGCGCTCGGCCAACTGCAGTTGCAGCTTCAGCGTGGTCAACGGTGAACGCAGTTCGTGCGCGACTTCCGCGGTGAACTCCTGTCGCCAGATCAGCTCGCGCTCCAGGCGCTTCATCAGGCTGTTCAGCGCATCGACCATCGGGCGCAGCTCACGCGGCAATGCGAGCGTCTCCACCGGTTCCAGCGCATTGGGCCCGCGTTGTTCGATGGACGCAGCGGTGCGGCGCAACGGGCTCAGACCGCGGTGGACGGTGAACCAGATGATGGCCGCCAGCATCGGGACCAGCACAAAGAACGGCGCCAGCGCCAGCCAGATCAGCCGCAAGCCCAGGGCCTTGCGCACACCAATCGGCTGCGCCACCTGCACGAATTGCCCCGAGCGTGCCTCGCCATACACCCGCCAGCGCTCGCCGCGAAATGGAACGGTCTTCAGTCCGTCATCCGGGTAGCGCGGGAAAATGAGCGCCGGACGCGACGTGTAGATCAGCTTGCCACCGGTGTCCCAGACCTGCACCACGATGCCATCATCCGGGGCATCGCTTTCGTCGGTGCCTGGCTTGCCGGGCTCGGTGGTCAGCGGCGGCAAATGGATCAGCAACGACCCTGCGATGTGCTTGAGCTGGTTGTTGAACAGCTGGCGGTTTTCTGCCCGCACAACGTTGTACAGCAAGACACCGGCAATGAACGTGCAGAGCAGCATGCCGCCGATCAGCCAGGCCAGGAGGTACCCCCGGATCGTCTTCATGACGCCTGCGTCAGCTTGTAGCCCACGCCCCGTACGTTCTTGATGACATCACGCCCGAGCTTGCGGCGCAACGCATGGATGTAGACCTCAACGGTATTGCTCTCGATGTCGGCATCCCAGTCGTAGAGCTTTTCTTTCAGAAGCTCGCGCGACACGACTTCGCCGCGCGCGTCCATCAGCACAAGCAGCAAGGCAAACTCGCGCTTGGACAGATTGAGCGGCTGATCACGCAAGTGCGCTTCGTGCGTGCCGGGGTTCAGGCTGAGGCCGCCGTACACGATGGTGGCGGAGCGCCGACCGGAGCGCCGACGGAGCAAGGCGCGTATGCGCGCCATGAGTTCACCAAAATCGAATGGCTTGATCAGGTAGTCGTCCGCACCGGCATCCAGCGTCATCACACGGTCGGCTGGCGTGTCTCGCGCAGAGATGATCAGTGCGGGAATGTCGCCGCCCTGATCGCGGTAGGCCTTCAGGACTTCGCTTCCGGAGCGGCCCGGCAAGCCCAGATCCAGCAGTAGCAGGTCATACACCTGCTGGCGCAGGGCAAGCACCGCGGCTTCGCCATCGCGCACCCAATCCACCGCATAGTTTTCTTGGCGCAGCCCCTCTTCGAGGTCCTCCCCGATCATCGGATCGTCCTCGACCACCAGCAATCGCATTGCGCCTCTCCCCAAAACCGCATGCGGCTGCGACGGCTCTGTCGCGCACTGCATTGCGGTGATACGGCCAGCCCACGTATGGATCTGGCCCATTTTTTGATTTGTTCGCCCTTGAAAGCCGTCACATCAGGCCTCCAGAGCACACCCCGTAATAAATCGTAACAGTCGATTCGTTAAGGAAAACTTAAAAAATCGCCTTGCATGGGGCTTCCGTAAGGAAGCTGTTAACACCGAAAGCGACGCTGACGACGTGCCGCCTCCGTCACCTCGCAGCCTGGCATTGTCAGGCCGCGCCAAACCATTGCAATGCGGCTTGCGTCAACGCCACTTGGTCGGCCGCCCCCTCCCCCGCCCAGGCAACGACGCCGTCGGGGCGCACCAGCACCGCGGCAAGGCCAAGCCTGTCGGTGGCATCGCTTGCGACATAGGCGATACGGCCGTGCCAGCGGCTTGCCAGCGCCCGCAGCGGTGCACGCGCGTCAAAGTCCAGCAGAAGGCCCTTGCCGTTGCGCAAACGCTCGCCGAGCCGGGTGCCGTCGGCGAGTGCGAAATCGGGTGCACTGCGGCCGACCAGCGGATGGCCACCGCCGCTGCCGCCCATCTCGTAGCGCAAGGACAGTCCCCAGACGCGCTCGGCAAAGTAAGTTGCGCCGTCGCGTGTCTCGATGAGATCGCGCATGATAGCTGCCAGCGCGCGCGTACTGCGGCTCGGCCGCATGAGTGCAACCTGCGCGCGCGACCAGTCCAGGATCTGTGCGCCCACCGGATGCCGTTCCGCCTCATAGCTGTCGAGCAGACCGTCCGGCGCATCGCCGCGAAGGGTGGCCGCGAGCTTCCAACCGAGATTCATGGCGTCGCCCAGCCCGAGATTCAGCCCCTGACCGCCCAGCGGGGAATGAATGTGCGCCGCATCCCCGGCAAGCAGCACACGCCCCTTGCGGTAGGTCGTCGCCTGGAAGGCGCGGTCTGTCCAGGTGGTCGCCTGTTTGAGCGCCGTCACAGTGACAGCAGTGCCGGACACCTGGCGCAGCACCCGCTGCACATGGTCCTGCGTGATCGGCTGGGTGCGATGGAAGGCGCCGCCGTCAAAATCCACCATGGCGATGGTGCCCGGTGGTTGATACGTGAACATGCCTGTGGGCGTGTACTGCCGCCCCGGGGCGAGCGTGTGCGGATCGGCCAGTTCCACCACGACGGAATAGCCGGTGAACTCGGGTTCGGTGCCGACAAATTCAAACCCGCCTGCCTTGCGCACTGCGCTGCGCCCACCATCGCACCCGACAAGCCAACGCGCACGGAAGGTCTGGCCGCCGGCGCGAACGGTCACGTCTGCGTCCGTCTGCGCGACGTCATCCACACAGTGGCCGCGCCGGATCTCCACACCCAGCACGTTGGCACGCGTGGCCAGAACGGATTCGATGTGCGCCATGTCGCTGGCCATGTGGGTGCCGGCCGGGCTCGGCAGGCGGTACAGCCATCCCGACCCGTCGACCCTGTCGTGGAAAAACTGGATGCCCGCAAAGTGACCACCGGGGCCACCGCGGCGCGGGGTCTGCTGCCTCCAATGCGTGGCTGGCACCGCTGCGCGCTGCGGTGCAACAACGTCATCCAGCAAGCCGCGGCGGTAGAAGGCTTCAAGGGTGGGAGAAGACAACCCGCGCAAGCCGAACGGCAGCTGTTTCAGGGGCGAATGTGGATCTTCGGCTTGCTCCAGCACCAGCACCGAAAGGTGGGCGAGGCGCAGCTCGCAGGCGAGGAACAAGCCAACCGGGCCTGCGCCGGCAATGACAACGTCGTAGATGGGTACATCGTGCATGAGCGACTCCGTGATGGTCGTTCGACCGGAGCAGCTCGATGTCTTGAGAACCGCACGGACGAACAGAAAACAACGCCTGAGCGGCGTCGATGTTCGTCGTGGGACTCATGCACGAGGCATGGACAGAGCTTCCGCTGGATCTTGCTCAGGGAAGGACTTGGGCTGGACCACACCAAGTCTGCCTTTTTCGACTGGACGTCAATGTAACGTCGGAACCCGTAACCTGCAACGCTGGGCGGATCGTCTTTGCTGACGATCCGCAAATCACCCGCGCATGCGCAGCAGATCGGCGTACGAAACCAGTTTCCGTTTTCCGGCGCTCAGCGTCTTGCGTTTTGACGTGGAACGGGCGGGCTTGCTACGCTCGAACTTGGCAGCGGCGCGGGCGTCTTCCTTGGCATGAATGCTGGCCGTCTTGGCTTCTGCCTTCAGGCGATCGGCTTCGAGCTTGGCGGCCACGCGCTCTTCTCGGGCAACATCCTGCGCGGCCGACAGGATCTCGGCCTTGAGTTGCGCGCGCCGTTGCTTGGCCGCTACCCGAGCGGCCTGCAATTGCGCTTTCCTTTGCTTCAGCCAGTCTTTCCGGCTCACCGGCGCGGGTCTGGCCTCTGGCGGCACACTCAGGCGTAAAGCCCGGCTGACGGCGGCTTTGTCCGTTTGAAGCGTGCGCCGTGCGTCCTGTTTCGCATCACTCACGGTGCGTCACTCTCCTCAACAGCACATTCATGTGGCCCATGCACCCACCGTTGATGCGTGTGCACGGGCAAGACTTCTTAACCGTACCATAGGACCCCACGTCACGCTCAGGTGACGGGCGGCGGCCAAATTGACGCAAAACCGCCACGCGTGGTTGCCTGAAATTCGGCGCCAGGGGGCCGTGATAGAGTCGGCCACCACCGCCCACCACCCAACATGGCCATGCCGACTCCGACCATTGTTCCGTCGCAAACCGCGCTGTTGGTCATGCATTACCAGACCGACATCATGGGGTTGTTTCCGTCGGTCGCGCCCACGCTGCTCTCCAACACGCGCACGCTGTGCGACGCGGCACGGGCCAAGGGCATCCGCATCTATTTCGCCAAGTTCCACTTCAGCCCAGGCTATCCGGAAGTCAGTCCGTTGAACAAGAACGGGCAAGGGGTCAAGCAGCTTGGACTGTTCGTTCACGACCGGATCTCGCCAGAGCTTGGCCAGCAGGACGATGAACCGCTCGTCATCGCGCATCGCGCCAGCGTGTTCTATGGCACCGATCTGCAGGTGCGGCTGTCCGCGCACGGTGTGAATACCTTGATCATGGTAGGCGTTGCATCAACGGGCGTGATGCTGTCGTCGATTGCGCACGCGAGCGATGCGGACTTCCGGTTATTCACTGTGAAGGATTGCTGCTACGACCCGGACCCAATCGTGCACGATCATCTGTTTGCCACGGCGTTCGAGTCGCGCACCACGGTGCTGTCGCTGGTGGACGCGTTGCGGTTGCTGGAATAGCGCAACGATCCTGACGCGGGACTCAGTTACCCCGCCTGCAACCGCCGCCACAACGTCGTCTTGCTGATGCCCAGCGCGGCGCACACCGCGTCGCGATCTCCGTCATGCGCCGCCAGCGCGGCGCGTATCTCTTCCGCTTCCACACCCCGGCTGCGCTCACGCAGCGTCAACACGGGCGTCTTGCTGCGTGCACCATGGGCAAACACTTCCGGCGCAATCAGGCGCAGCACGTCTTGCGTGATGGTTCCTGCGTCGGCGTCGTCTGCGTGGGCCAGCTCCACTGCAATGCGCTCGACCACGCTCTGCAGCTCACGCACATTGCCCGCCCAAGGGTAGTGCCGCAGCGGCTCGGCAACGTCGGCCAGGACTTGCGCGGCAACTTCGGTATCGGGAATACGCAACAGCAGGCGCGGCTCGCGGCGTGCGGCCTGCACGAGCAACTCGGCGGCCAACGTCATCACGTCTTCAGGGCGTTCGCGCAGCGGCGGCAGCGCGATGCTGAGGATGTTGAGGCGGTAATAGAGATCGGCGCGGAAGGTGCCGGCCTCCACGGCATCCGTCAGCGCGCGATGCGTGGCGGCCACCACGCGAATGTCCACGCGCGTGGGCTCGGTGGAGCCCAACCGCACCACTTCGCGCTCCTGCAGCACGCGCAACAGACGGCTTTGCAGCGGCAGCGGCATCTCGCCAATCTCGTCGAGGAACAGCGTGCCGCGGTGCGCAGCTTCAATCAGCCCGGTCTTGCCGCCCTTGCGTGCACCGGTGAAAGCACCCTCTTCGTAGCCGAACAGTTCACTCTCCAGCAGCGCCTCAGGAAACGCGCCGCAATTGATGGCGACAAACGGAAAGTCGCGCCGTGCGCTGAGCTGATGCATGCCCTGCGCCACCATCTCTTTGCCGGTGCCGGATTCGCCCAGCACGAGCACGGTGGCGTCGGACTTTGCATAGCGGCGCACCAGCGTACGCACACGCTCGATGGGCGCGGATTCTCCCACCAGATCATCCAGCCGGTAACGCGCGCTGAACTGTTGCGGGCGCTGGCGTGAGCGCAGCGTGCGATCCAGCCGCTCGACCGCGCGGGATTCCTGGAAGGTGAACACGGTGCCTTCTGAAGCGCCCGCGCCCGTGCTGGCGAGCGGGCCGCGATGGATGACGTAGTTCACGCCGTGCACGGTGCCCAGCGTATCCCCCTCGGTATCGGGCAGCAGGCCCAACAGGTTGGGTGCGATGTTGAGCAGCGGCTGGCCGACAGCCTGCTTGGCGTCGATGTCCAGCGCGGTGGCAAGCCGCTGGTTGATGGCCTCCACGCGGCCTTGTGCGTCCAGCGCGACCACACCGTCGCGCAAGTGCTGCAGCAGGTTGTCGAGCCGCTGGCGGCGCGCCGATTCTCGACGGGTGGCCTGTACGACTTCGAGCGCGGTGTCGAAAGCAGCGCGCACGGAGTCGCGCGAATACAGAAACACCGCGTTCATGCCAGCCTGCGCGGCCAGGTCCGTCACCAGGCCGGGGCCTACCACGACCCCCACGCCCCGGTCGCGCAAGTCCAGCACGCAACTTTCTGCGCCCTGGCGCGAGGTGTACGAGGCAAACACCACGTCCATGCCATAGGCAGCGACGAAGCGGCGCACTTCATCCGGCGTGTCACCGTGGGTGACAAGCGCCACCGACTCTGCATCACGCCGCGCACGGGCCAACGCGTGCATCACGTCAAAGCCGCTCGGGTTGATGACGACCACGGGCAGCGACAGACGCGGTTTCAGATACGCACCATTGGACCCGCCAGCGACCACCACGTCGGGGCGGTCAGCACCGGCTGCGTCGATCTCACGCACGATGTCTTCAAAACCGCGCGTGACGACGCGCAGCTCGGCGCGGTCGTTGTACTCGGCGGCAATGTCGAGGAACAGGTCACTCAGGCGGCTGATACCGCAGGCCCAGATGCGCGGGCGGTCGGCCTGATCAGCGGGGGTGGGGCTCATGGTGCGGTGCAAGGTGAAGAAACGGCGGTCCGGTCATTATGCGCCGCGCATTTCCACATTGAAATTGGAAATTTCATTTTTGAAATGATGTGCGCGAGGGCGGCAACGTCACTTCCATACAAATCAACGGGTTACGTGGGGTGGCGAAGGTGGCCCGCTTCCTGCTGTATGGGGCCAACCTTTTTGGAGCCCACATGAGCACAACCCAACGACACCCCACCAGCGCCGGCGCCAAGTTCCGCGCGGCCGTTGCCGAATCACAGTCACTGCGCCAGCCGCTGCAAGTGGTGGGCGCCATTACCGCTTACGCCGCCAAGATGGCGGAGCAAACCGGCTTCAAGGCCGTGTATCTGTCGGGCGGCGGTGTGGCAGCCAACTCGCTCGGTATTCCGGATCTGGGCATCAGCACGATGGAAGACGTGCTGATCGACGCGCGCCGCATTACCGACGCCGTCCAGATCCCGCTGATGGTCGACATCGACACCGGCTGGGGCGGCGCCTTCAACATCGCCCGCACCGTCCGCTCGTTCATCAAGGCAGGCGTGGCCGCGGTGCATATGGAAGACCAGGTCGGCCAGAAGCGCTGCGGCCACCGCCCGGGCAAGGAAGTGGTGCCCATCGAAGAAATGGTCGACCGCGTGAAGGCCGCCGTGGATGCCCGCACCGATGACGACTTCGTCATCATGGCCCGCACCGATGCGGCTGCCTCGGAAGGCGTGGATGCCGCCATCGAGCGCGCCGTGGCCTACGTGGAAGCGGGTGCGGACATGATCTTCCCCGAAGCGATGAAGACGCTGGACGACTACCGCCGCTTCAAGGCCGCCGTAAAGGTGCCCATCCTGGCCAACCTGACCGAGTTCGGCAGCACGCCGTTCTTCACCACGCAAGAGCTTGCCAGCGCCGACGTGGACATCGCCCTGTACTGCTGCGGCGCGTACCGCGCGATGAACGCGGCTGCGCTCAACTTCTATCAAACCGTGATGCGTGACGGCACCCAAAAGGCCGCCGTGGAGACCATGCAATCGCGCAACGATCTGTACAAATACCTCGGCTACCACGCGTACGAAGACAAGCTCGACGCACTGTTTGCTGCACAGAAATAACGCCTACACATTCCACGCATCCAAGGAGACCATCACCATGAGCGAAGCCGATAACAGCACCCCGAACGCCGGCGCTTTCAAGCCTAAGAAATCCGTGGCCCTGTCGGGCGTGACCGCCGGCAACACCGCGCTGTGTACCGTCGGCCGCACCGGCAACGACCTGCACTACCGCGGCTACGACATCCTCGACCTGGCCGGCGCGTGCGAGTTTGAAGAAGTCGCCCACCTGTTGGTGCACGGCAAGCTGCCCAACAAGGCCGAACTGGCCGCCTACAAGGCCAAGCTGAAAGCCCTGCGCGGCCTGCCCGCCAACGTGAAGGCCGCACTGGAATGGGTGCCCGCCTCCGCTCACCCGATGGACGTGATGCGCACCGGCGTGTCCGTGCTCGGCACCGTGCTGCCCGAGAAGGACGACCACAACACCCCCGGCGCGCGCGACATCGCTGATCGCCTGATGGCGAGCCTCGGCTCGATGCTGCTGTACTGGTACCACTACAGCCACAACGGCAAGCGCATCGAAGTCGAAACGGACGACGACTCCATCGGCGGCCACTTCCTGCACCTGCTGCA
Organism: Ralstonia sp. AU12-08; assembly: GCF_000442475.1. Classification (NCBI taxonomy): domain Bacteria; kingdom Pseudomonadati; phylum Pseudomonadota; class Betaproteobacteria; order Burkholderiales; family Burkholderiaceae; genus Ralstonia; species Ralstonia sp. AU12-08. The sequence goes on from NZ_ASZV01000005.1 coordinate 139,273, forward strand.
CGGTGTGGAGCCGTCCAAATCGTGGGTCGACGCGATGCACGTGTCGCTCAACCTGTATGCCGAACACGAGTTCAATGCATCGACCTTCACCGGCCGCGTGATTGCCGGCACGGGCTCCGACATCTACTCGGCCATCACCGGCGCCATCGGCGCGCTGCGTGGCCCCAAGCACGGCGGCGCCAACGAAGTCGCGTTCGAAATCCAGAAGCGCTACGACACCCCGGACGAAGCCGAGGCCGACATCCGCCGCCGCGTGGAAGCCAAGGAAGTCGTGATCGGCTTCGGCCACCCCGTGTACACCGTGTCCGACCCGCGCAACAAGGTCATCAAGGAAGTCGCGCGCAAGCTGTCGAAGGAAGCGTCCAACAACAAGATGTTCGACATTGCCGAACGCCTGGAAACGGTGATGTGGGACATCAAGAAAATGTTCCCGAACCTCGACTGGTTCAGCGCCGTGTCGTACCACATGATGGGCGTGCCGACCGCGATGTTCACCCCGCTGTTCGTGATTGCACGTACCTCTGGCTGGGCCGCACACATCATCGAGCAACGCATCGACAACAAGATCATCCGCCCGAGCGCCAACTACACCGGCCCGGACGATCTGAAGTTCGTACCGATCGCCAAGCGCCCGTAAGAAGAGAAAAGAGAGAAGAGAAACAAAGAACGTCAACCCAAGCCCTTAGACGGTTTGGCCGTTGACGTTCCTGCCCTTGATGGCGCCTTGAATTTTTGTAAGCGGGCGGAAAAAAGACGGGAAACTGTCTGAGCGAAGCGAGTTTTTCCCGTCTCCGCCCGGTTACGGAAATTCAAGGAATCTTTCGCCATCTCGGGCGCGCCTTTCTTTGCTTACTTTCTTTGGCAAGACAAAGAAAGTGAGTCAGCCCCGGCAGGGGATGAAACAAGGGATGTACCAGACACCATGAACACCACCCACAGAAAGCCCCTCCCCGGCACAAAGCTCGACTACTTCGACGCTAGAGAAGCCGTAGAAGCCGTCGCCCAAGGCGCCTACGACAAGCTGCCGTACACCTCCCGCGTCCTAGCCGAGAATCTGGTCCGCCGCTGCGACCCCGCCACGCTCACCGATTCCCTCAAGCAACTGATCGAACGCAAACGCGACCTCGACTTCCCCTGGTTCCCCGCCCGCGTGGTCTGCCACGACATCCTCGGCCAAACCGCACTGGTGGACCTCGCCGGCCTGCGTGACGCCATCGCCGACCAGGGCGGCGACCCCGCCAAGGTCAACCCAGTCGTGCCAGTGCAGTTGATCGTCGACCACTCGCTGGCCGTCGAATGCGGCGGCTTCGACCCCGACGCCTTCGCCAAAAACCGCGCCATTGAAGACCGCCGCAACGAAGACCGCTTCCACTTCATCGACTGGACCAAGCTCGCGTTCAAGAACGTCGACGTGATCCCGGCGGGCAACGGCATCATGCACCAGATCAATCTGGAGAAAATGTCGCCGGTCATCCAGGCACACGATGGCGTGGCCTACCCCGACACCTGCGTCGGCACCGACAGCCACACACCGCACGTCGATGCGCTGGGCGTGATCGCCATCGGCGTGGGCGGCCTGGAAGCCGAGAACGTGATGCTCGGCCGCGCGTCGTGGATGCGCCTGCCGGACATCGTCGGCGTGGAGCTGACGGGCCAACGCCAACCCGGCATCACCGCCACCGACATCGTGCTGGCCCTGACCGAATTCCTGCGTAAGCAAAAGGTGGTAGGCGCGTATCTGGAGTTCTACGGCGAAGGCGCATCGAAGCTGACGCTGGGCGACCGCGCCACCATCTCCAACATGGCCCCCGAGTACGGCGCTACCGCCGCGATGTTCTCGATTGACGACAACACGCTCGACTACCTGCGCCTGACCGGCCGCAGCGACGAGCAGGTCAAGCTGGTCGACACGTACGCCAAAGCCGCGGGCCTGTGGTCCGACACGCTGAAGAACGCCGAATACGAACGCGTGCTGCGCTTCGACCTGTCGAGCGTGGTGCGCAACATGGCCGGCCCGTCGAACCCGCACGCCCGTGTGGCAACGACCGACCTCGCCGCCAAGGGCATCGCCGGCAAGTGGGAAGAGACCCCGGGCCAGATGCCGGATGGCGCGGTCATCATCGCCGCCATCACGAGCTGCACCAACACCAGCAACCCGCGCAACGTGATTGCCGCCGCGCTGCTCGCGCGCAACGCCAACCGCCTGGGTCTGACGCGCAAGCCGTGGGTGAAGAGCTCGCTCGCGCCCGGGTCCAAGGCAGTGGAGCTGTATCTGGAAGAGGCCGGCCTGAAAGCCGAACTGGAGAAACTCGGCTTCGGCATCGTCGCGTTTGCCTGCACCACGTGCAACGGCATGAGCGGCGCACTGGACCCGAAGATCCAGCAAGAGATCATCGACCGCGACCTGTACGCCACCGCCGTGCTGTCGGGCAACCGCAACTTTGACGGCCGCATCCACCCGTATGCCAAGCAGGCGTTCCTCGCCTCGCCGCCGCTGGTGGTGGCCTATGCGATTGCCGGCACGGTGCGCTTCGACATCGAGCGCGACAGCTTCGGCACCGATGCCAACGGCAAGCCGATCCTGCTGAAGGACCTGTGGCCGACCGACGAAGAGATCGACGCCATCGTGCGTGCCTCGGTCAAGCCGGAGCAATTCCGCAAGGTCTACATCCCGATGTTTGAGCAGCGCAGCGCGTCTGTGGCCAACGTGAGCCCGCTGTATGACTGGCGTGCGCAGAGCACCTACATCCGCCGCCCGCCGTATTGGGAAGGTGCATTGGCCGGAGAGCGCACGCTCAAGGGTCTGCGCCCGCTAGCCGTGCTGGGCGACAACATCACGACCGACCACCTCTCGCCGTCCAACGCGATCCTGGCCAGCAGTGCCGCCGGCGAATACCTCGCCAAGATGGGCCTGCCGGAAGAGGACTTCAACTCGTACGCCACGCACCGCGGCGACCACCTGACCGCACAGCGCGCGACGTTCGCCAACCCCACGCTCATCAACGAGATGGCCGTGGTGGACGGCGTGGTGAAGAAGGGTTCGCTGGCGCGCATCGAGCCCGAGGGCAAGGTCACGCGCATGTGGGAAGCGATCGAGACCTACATGGACCGCAAGCAGCCGCTGATCGTGATTGCCGGCGCCGACTACGGCCAGGGCAGCTCGCGCGACTGGGCTGCCAAGGGCGTGCGCCTGGCCGGTGTGGAAGTCATCGTGGCCGAAGGCTTCGAGCGCATCCACCGCACCAACCTGATCGGCATGGGCGTGCTGCCGCTGGAGTTCAAGCCGGGCACCACGCGCCTGACGCTGGGCATCGACGGCACCGAAACCTATGACGTGATCGGCGCGCGCCAGCCGCGTGCGGACCTGACGCTGGTGATCCATCGCAAGAACGGCGAGCGTGTGGAAGTGCCCGTCACGTGCCGCCTCGACAGCGATGAGGAAGTCTCGATCTACGAAGCGGGCGGCGTGCTGCAACGCTTTGCGCAGGACTTCCTGGAATCGAACAAGGAGGCTGCATGAGCAGTAAGCAGGGGCCCCACGCAGTGGGGAGGCGCACGTGCGCGAATGCAAGCAGCCATCGACACCACCCACGTGAAATAAACGCCAAGCTCAAGGAGGTGACCGCATGACGCATCCCGCTCAAATCAAAGTGCCCGCCACGTACATCCGTGGCGGCACCAGCAAGGGCGTGTTCTTCCGTCTGCAGGATTTGCCGGAAGCCGCGCAGCAGCCCGGTGCGGCCCGTGACGCGCTGCTCATGCGCGTGATCGGCAGCCCCGACCCGTACGGCAAGCAGATCGACGGCATGGGCGGTGCCACGTCAAGCACCAGCAAGACGGTGATCCTCGCCAAGAGCACGCGTCCGGACCATGACGTGGATTACCTGTTCGGCCAGGTCTCCATCGACAAGCCGTTTGTGGACTGGTCGGGCAACTGCGGCAACCTGTCCGCAGCGGTCGGCCCGTTCGCCATCAGCAACGGCTTGGTGGACGCCAGCCGTGTGCCGCACAACGGCACCGCCATCGTGCGCATCTGGCAAGCCAACATCGGCAAGACCATCATTGCGCACGTGCCCATTACCAACGGCGCGGTGCAGGAGACGGGCGACTTTGAACTGGACGGCGTGACCTTCCCGGCCGCGGAAGTGCAGCTCGAATTCCTCGACCCGGCAGCGGAAGAAGACGGCGACGGCGGCGGCGCGATGTTCCCCACCGGCAACCTCGTCGATGACCTGGAGGTGCCCGGCGTGGGCACGTTCAAGGCGACGATGATCAATGCCGGCATCCCGACCATCTTCGTGAATGCCGAGTCCATCGGCTACACCGGCACCGAGCTGCAGGACGCCATCAACGGCGACGCGAAAGCGCTGGCGATGTTCGAGACCATCCGCGCGCACGGCGCGGTGCGCATGGGGCTCATCAAGAACATCGATGAAGCCGCCACGCGGCAGCACACGCCCAAGGTGGCGTTCGTTGCGCCGCCGAAGGACTACGTCGCCTCCAGTGGCAAGAAAGTCGGTGCGGGCGATGTGGACCTGCTGGTGCGCGCGCTATCGATGGGCAAGCTGCACCACGCGATGATGGGCACGGCCGCCGTGGCCATCGGTACGGCAGCGGCCATTCCGGGCACGCTGGTCAACCTCGCGGCGGGTGGTGGCGAACGTGGCGCAGTGCGCTTCGGGCATCCGTCCGGCACGCTGCGCGTGGGTGCGGAGGCCAAGCTCGTCGACGGTGAATGGACCGTCACAAAGCCATCATGAGCCGCAGCGCGCGTGTGTTGATGGAAGGCTGGGTGCGCGTGCCGGGCTGACACGCAAACGGCAGGCGCTCAGCGCTTGCCGCTGACCTGGTCCATGGTCTGGATCAGGTCAGCCAGCACCTGCTTGCAGGTGGCCACATCCGGTTTTCCTGCACGCAACGCTTCAAGCGCGCGGTCGATGGCCTTGTCGACGACGTGCCAATCCGATGCGGCACGCGGCTTGAGACCGGCCTCGGCGCTGTCCCACGAGACTTCCAGATCCTTGATCCGGGTCTTGGCACCGGCCAGGTCGCCCTTGTCGACAATGGCAGCTGTGTCGGCCGCAATCGCGCGGAACGGGCCCAGATCGCCCAGCCTGGAGGGCGTGGCCGCCTGCACGGTTTTCACCGGGCCAAAGTTGGCGGGCACCAGATGGCCGGCACCCGCCATGAACAAAACGAGCGCGGCAGCCGCCAGCGGCGGCGTCAGTTTGACGAGCTTCATGACATCTCCTGAGTTGGATGAAAAGCAGGGGCTTGCGGATCAGGCAGTCGACACAGCGTGCGCCGCACGGGCAATACGGCCTTCATGGTGTTGAGCAAACGCCACCAGCACAACGATGACGACAAGGAAGACGGCACTGGTCAGCATCGCGCCCAGGCCCAATCCACCATAGCTTTGCGATTGCGAAAGGAAGTCCCCCAATGCCGCACCCAGCGGGCGCGTGAGGATGTAGGCCAGCCAGAACGCCAGCACCTTGTTGGCGCCCAGCCAGTACGCAACGGCAGCCAACGCAATGAGCGCACCAAACGCCACGATGCCTAGCTGGAACCCGAGGCCAAGCGCTTCGGTGGCAAGGTCACCAGCGGCCGTGCCCAGCGCGAACGTGCAGAGAATGGCCGCCCAATAGAACAACTCTCGGCGGCGTGTGTCGATGGACTGGATCGACAGCGTGTGTTCCACGCGATACCAGATCGCAAACAGCGCGAGCAGCACCATGCTAAACACCGCTGTGCTCACGTACAGGCTCACACCAAGCTTGTCGGTCAGCAGGTCGGTAATCTGCGTGCCGACAATGCTCACCAGCACCACCGTCAGCCAGTACAACCACGGCACATAGCGCTGCGCGCGCACCTGCGCCGCGAGTGCAACAGCAAGCAAACCCGCCATTGCACCGCCGGTGATGGCCGTACCCAGCCCAACGTTGACGGCCAGAAAATCCGCGCCCGTCTCACCCACCGTGGTGGAAAGAATCTTGATGATCCAGAAGCCCAGCGCCACCTGGGGCACCTTGTTGAGCAGGCTGGGCACCTCGCGTGCCGGTCGTGTGTGCATTGCTTCCTCCGTCAATTGCGCCGTCAGCTTCGCGAGCGCGAAAAAGTGATGACGGTGACAGGCTAGGCACGCAGACTTAGATGCCACTGAGACGTGGCGAATGGATGGAATGGCGTGATCAGTGGCCCGATGCCGCGGGCGCCATGCTGCTCGGCAGCGTCACAAAGTCGCCCGCATGGCGGATAGCTTGCAGTGCACGAACAGTGCCTCGGGCAGACACTTTTCTTGCGTGATGCATCAGGCCGCTTGCCGCAGCGCGCGACCCGACGCATGGGCCAATCCCTCGGACAGGCTCGGACAAGATCAGCCTGCCAGCGTGTTCTTCAAGCCCAGCACTTCAATAGGTGCGATCTCGGGCGGCGAGGCCAGCAGCGCGTCTGCGTTGGCCATGAGCGCCTTGGCAATTGGGCCATCCAGGTGGGCCTGGCGGTTCTGCTCGCTGGTAAAGGCATCGAAGATGCCGAACACGTTGGGCGCAATGCGCAACGCAAACCAGATCGGGGTGGTGGCTTCCTGATTGGCCATCTCCAGGCCGGCCTGCAGAAAGTCAGCCACAGCCTGCTCCTTGCCCGGCTTGGCAGTCAGCCGGGCGAACAATGCGTACTTGATCATCTTGGGTCTCCAGATGCCGCGCAGGGGGTCTGCTCGGACAGACGTACTTTACAAAGCGGTCGTGACGGAAAATACTGTCTCGATTGACAACTTTGATATCGATACTGCCATGCGGATTGTCGTGCTCACGCTGGAAGGTGTGTTCGATACGGGGCTGGCCACGGTGCTCGATGCCTTTGCCACGGCCAATGAACTGGCGCGGGTAGCCGGCATTGATGTGCCGGCGTTTGAAGTGGCAGTGGTCGGTATGCGGCCGCAGGTGCGCAGCGGGCTGGGCCTGCAGGTGCCCGTGTGCAGCGTGGCCGATGCGCCCTCCCCCAACTGGGTGATCGTGCCGGCCATCAGCGCCAAGATGCCCGACGTGCTGGTGCCCGCGCTGGGCCGTGAAGATGTGGTGGACGCGCTGCCCGCGCTGCGCACGTGGTCGGCGGGTGGTGCGCGCATGGCGGCTGCCTGCATCGGCACATTTGTGTTGGCAGAAAGCGGCCTGCTGGACGGCCATGACGCTACCACCACATGGTGGCTCACGCCGTTGTTTCGTCAGCGCTACCCGCAGGTGCGGCTCGACGCGCATCGCATCATCGTGCCCAGCGGCACGATGCTCACGGCTGGTGCCGCGCTCAGCCACATCGACATGGCGCTGTGGGTGATCCGCCAGAGCAGTCCGGAGCTGGCCGCGCTGGTGGCGCGGTACCTTGTGTTCGACACGCGGCCGTCGCAATCGGCCTACGTGATTGCCGACCACCTCTCGCATGCCGACCCGCTGGTCGAGCGTTTCGACCGCTGGGTGCGCGAGCGGCTCGACACCGCCATCACGCTCGATGCCGCTGCCGATGCGCTGGCCACCAGCAAACGCACCCTATCGCGGCGCTTGAACGAGGTGCTCGGCAAAACGCCCATCGCCTACATCCAGGACTTGCGTATCGAGCGTGCGGTGCATCTGCTCAAGACCAGCAAGCACAGCGTCGACCAGATTGCCGAACAGGTGGGCTATGCCGATGGCGTGACACTGCGCACGTTGCTGCGCAAGCGGCTTGGCAAGGGCATTCGCGAGTTGCGCGCGACGTAGGCCGTGTCCATAAAAAAAGCCGTCCAGCGCAAGGCATGGACGGCCCATCAGCACAGCGTGAATCAATGATGCGGCGTGCCCCCCAGCGCACCGCCCACCGACCCGACCGCACCACCCACAGCGCCCGTGACCGGGGCCAGCGGCGTGGCCGCACCGGTTGAGCTGAGCGACGAGCCCACACCAGTCAGCAACGAGCCAACCGGCGCCGTCACACCGGCTGCCGGGTTGCTTCCACCCGCCGCAGCGCCACCCAATGCACTTGTCACCGGGGCCAGCGGGTTGCTCCCCGCGCCACCACCTGTGGCACCGCCCAGAGCCCCCGTCACCGCACCCAGCGGATTGCTGCCGCCCGCAGCACCGCCCAGCGCATTGGTAATGGGCGCCAGCGGGCTGCCCGATGTGCCGCCGCCCGGCGTGGAAACCGCGCCACCCAACGCCGCTACCGTACCGCCCGTGGCGGTCACCACGCCGCCCAAGTTGGACACCACCGGCGCATTCGTACCCGTGAGCGACGTACCGACGTTCGCCACCGTACCGCCCACGGTCTGCAGCAAGTTGGTCGCGGGTGCGCCTAGGCCTGTGGCATTACCCAGTGTCTGCGTGGTGGTGGTGACTTGCGAGGTGAGCGGCACCACGGTCGAACTGAGCTGTTGCGTGACCTGCTCCACTGGCCCGGTCGACAGGGCCGTACCCAGCGTGCCGCCCGCATTGGCCACGGCCTGCCCCACTTGCGAGACCGCGCCACCCACCGGCGTAGTCACCGGCGCGAGCGGCTGAAGCGGGCCCGCGCCCAGGCTGGTCAGCAGACCACCCGTGGCATTGACGGTATTGCCGACCTGGGTGACCACGTTGCCCGTGCTGGACACCGTGGTCCCCACCGGGTTCGGGTTGGTGCCCATGCTGCCCAGGCCGGACTGCACGCCGGTGCCGAGCGCGGAAACGGTGTTGCCGACGTTGTCGACCACGCTACCCAATCCAGACGCACCCGGCGCATTGGAGCCCCCCACAGCTGCACCCAAGCCGCTGATGGCACCGCCCGTGGCCGTGAGCACGCCGCCGCCCTTGTTGGCGACGTCGCCCGTGGGCGTGTTCGAGGCGGTCGTGGTGGACCCACCCGTGCTACCGGAGCCCCCAGAACCACCCGAGCCACCACTGCCGTTGTTGGCAGAGGTGCCGCCACCGCTGGTTCCGCTCATGTCGCCCGAACCCGAGCTTGCACAACCGCCCAGTACCAGCAACCCGGCCAGCGTGGCTGAAACCAGCGTACCGCGATGCATTTTCGCCATGTCAGTCTCCCGTTTCAAAAATGCGCTTGATAATGTACCAACCCACTCAACCCCATTCATGATTCAAATGGGCCAGCCCATTAACCGCATATCGGCTTGAAATGCAGTCTATGAAGCCATATTGGCTGAATTGCAAACATTTTCAAACGGTGCAGAACCCTGACCGAAGCCGCCCTGCCTTGACGGCAAGCGGCACGAATCCAGCCGCAGCAAGGGCGCAAACGTTGACGAGAAACGGAGAAAAAACGGGATTATGTTCTGAACGCTGACTCTAAATTACTCAATATGAGTAATATACCGACACGCGTGCAAATAAAATCACCGCGCCGCGCCACAGCGTTGGAAAGCGTCCGATTACGCGTCCAGGCGGGTGACCTTGGTCAGGTAAAACGACTGCCGGATTGCAAACCCCAGGCGCTCATATAGCGCAATCGCCACACGGTTATGGTCGAACACGTGCAGGAACGGCGTCTGCCCGCGCTGGGCGATGTCATGTTGCAAAACGCGGATGAGCCGGTTGGCAAAACCTTTGCCGCGGTGAGCATCGTCCACGCAGACGGCGCTGATCTCCACGTAGTCATCCAGTTGCATGCGCTCGCCGGCCATGGCGATCAGCCGGCCGCCTTCGCGAATGCCGATGTACTGGCCGGTCTCCTGCGTGCGTGTGCGGAACGGGCCAGGCTTGGTGCGCTCTGTCAGGTCGAACATGTCGGCCGCATCGGCACGCCCCAAGCGCACGATGCCCGTGGTATCAACGGGCCCGCCAGGGTCACGCACCACCATCATCTGCTGCAGGAGGCCCGCCCGCTCGACGTCAAATTCCTGCGGCACATCAATGGCCGAACGCGCAAACAGTGACAGTTGCTCACCCGGTTCCAGCAACCCGTACAGTGCCTGCCATGCGGCGGCCGTCTCGTCAGAGCTGGCAGCAATGGCCGCAAACGGTGCAACGTCGGCACGGTAGCGGCAGGCAAGCGGGCCGCCCTGCCGGAAATGCAGGTGGCCACTCGCCAGCGATGACCAGATGGGGTTGTTGAGCACGTGCGCGTCGGGTTGAGCCATTTCGTCGTCCTTGGGTCATGCGGACACGCGCAGCGCGGCCACATCGTCTTTCCAACGCGCCAACCGCTGGGCACGCGCCTGCGTATCGCCATCATCACGGCCATAGCGCAGCGCGATATAACCGGCGGCCACGCGGCGCAACGCCTCAGCCGATTGCGGAAACCGCACGGCGGCACGCTCGGCGTAGGCCATCGGCCCTTCAGTCGGGCTGCGCGGGCAGCCATGCCGTGCCAACTGGTTGCACACGCGCTGCCATTGCACCTGCACGGGGTCGGGTCTCGGCTTGCGCTGCTGCCACAGCAGCGGCAGCGCCGCCAGCAGGAAGATGGCCGACACGCCCCACAGCACCGCACGCGGGTCTGCCGCCTCCAACCCCAGCCATGCAAAGAGCTGCGCCTGCCGGTTGCGGTCGTAGCCGAGCACCCAGCGGTTCCAGCCGCTGATGAGGCCATCGAGCCCCCAGCGCACGCTGCGCAGCCACGCGGGTTCCTCCACGCGGCGCGAGCGGAATTCGCTGGCGGGCACGGCAGCAGCCAGGCCACGTTCCACGCGCTGCGGCGCGACGGCGGCGGTCGGGTCCACACGCACCCAGCCACGTCCGGCCAGCCACACCTCGGCCCAGGCATGCGCATCGGACTGGCGCACGATAATGTCGCCGCTCACGGCGTTCACCTCGCCACCGAGGTAGCCCACCACCACGCGCGCCGGCACGCCCGCCGCCCGCATCAGGAAGACGAAGCTGCCCGCGTAGTGCTCGCAAAAGCCGCGATGCGTGCGGAACAGAAAGTCGTCGATCTGCTGGCCCTGCAGCGGCTCGGGGTCGAGCGTGTAGGCAAACGGGGCGCTGCCAAACAGCTTGAGCGCTGCCGATACGCGGTCGGCCGGCGGCAGCTCTGCCCATTGCGCGGCCAGCGCGCGCGTCTGGTTGTTGCCCGGCGGCAGCGCCAATGCCGTCTGCAGCGTGATCGGGTCCAGCGGCTGTGCATCATCCACGCGACTACGATCAGGCAAGCGAGAACGCGCGTGGTAACGCATGCGCTGGTCGATCGGCTGCCGGCTGAGGAACTCTGCGTCGATGCTGCGGCCGATGTCGTCGCGCGCGTCGATCGACAGCCCGCGATCGAGCGCAAACAGCCAGCGCTGGTGCGTCGTTTCCAGCGTGATGTTGTAGTCGACCACGCCTGGCAAACCACCGATTGCGACACTTTCCGCGCTCGCAGAATTGGGTACGCTTCCGGGCACGGCCCGTTGCCGCATCGACGCTGCCGTCCATGCCTGGCCATCAAAACGCCACAGCACCATGCCGCGCCAATAGAGCGTATCGAGCGCCGGCGGCGTCCCGGCAAAGTCGGCCCGAAAGGCCAGGTCATCCGACAGGATCAACTGGCCGATGGAGCCTGGCGCCATGCGATCTGTGATGCCGCTGGTGCCGGTTTCAGCGGAGCGCGGCAGGCTCCACAGCGGATGATCCAGGCGCGGGAACAGCAGGAACAGTACGGCCGCGCATGGAAGACCCATCGCCACCAATCGGCCCAACACACGCACGGCCGACACCCGCATGCGCGCCTGCGGATGCAACAGCAGCAGCCAGTTGCGCAACAGCAGCGCCGCCGTTGCCAGCAAGGAAACGGCCATCCAGGGCGGCTGGTCGAACAGCGTTTGCGAGAGCAGCAGGAAACAGCACAGCTGCGTCGCCAGAATGCCGTTGCGCACCGTGTGCGATTCCATCAGCTTGAGCACCAGGAACGCGCCCAGCAATGCCACCGACAGGTCGCGGCCGATGTTGCCGCCGGTGCGCAAGGACAGCGCCAGCGTCACGAGCAGTGTCGCCACACCTGTGAGGCCCAGCACCCATTTACCTGGCAACGGCGCGCGGCGTACCCACAGCAGGGTGCGCCAGAGCAGCAGTACGCCAAACACGGCACACGTCACCAGCGGCAGTGCGCGCAGCAACGGCACCAGCACGACGGCAAGTTGTGCGATCAACCAGCCGTGCTCTCGGTGTGTGAGGGCGCGGGCCGAACCAAACGCCGCAGCCTGCGTGCCGATGGTGGCGGTGCTCATGCTGATTCCTCAGGCATTGCCGGCTTGCCCCACAGCGCCAGCGCGCGCAGACACGCATCGCGGTGTGCTGGTCCACGCGACGGGCCAATCGAGATGCCCGGCAAGGTCAGCGTGTATTCGGGTTCATCACCGGCGGGTGCGTGTTCGGCGGCCAGCACCCAGGCACACAGGCGCGACAGGCGCTGCTCCGCGTTCATGGATGGCGGCAGTGCATCCCACGCGAGCACGCACTGCGCATGGCGCACCTGTTGGCCGGTGCGGCTCATCCATGTGTCGAGCCGGGCACTGTGCTTCCAGGCGATGCTGCGCAGCGGATCACCCGGGCGATAGGCGCGCAATTGGTCGGCAGCCTCTTCGACCTGGGTACGCGCGGCACGCGGGTTGTCTTCCTCACCAGGGTCGGGCGCGAAGCTGGCGGGCAGCGGCGGCGCAGAGGGCTCGGGTTCGGGATAGACCAACAGCGTGAGCGGCGCATCGGCATAGCTCCATGCGCGAAACAGGCCCAGCGGAAAGCGCGTCGACACCGTCAGACGCGGCAGTTTGAACCAGCCGCGCGGTTGTGCGGCAAACGCCAATGCCGCCACCGTGGCGTCCTGCGCATCGAGCGCGGCTTCAACCGGTGCGGCCTCGTGCGCGCTCACATCCAAACCCACGCGCGCCCAGGGTGTTACGTTGGCCAACGCCACGCTCACGTTGAGCGCATGCCCGGCAAACACCGCCTCGCCCGCCGCGCCGCGCACTTCCAGGTCGACGAGGTTGCGGTGCGTCTGCCACATGGCAGAGGCCGCCACACCAGCCAGCACGAACGTCAGCAGAAAGCCCAGGCTCACGTTGTAGTTGAGCGAGGTGACGAGCATTACCACCAGCAGCAGCGCAAAGCCGGCACCCGACGCCGTGGGCAGAATGTAGACGTGGTTGCGGTCTAGACGAATGCGGCCTTCGCGCGGCTTGCGCGGCCGTTGCAGAAAGCGCTGCACGCGTGCTCGCGCAAAGCGAACGCCGGGCAACGCCGCCAAGCCCGCACCCAGGATGCGAAACAGCGCGCGGAACGGTGCCGCCAGCCGGGAGGTGAAACGCGCCATGGCGCCGTGCACTTATGGAATGGCGACCGTATCGAGCAGCCGCTGCGCCAGCGCGGTGGCCGACAACGTACCGCCCGTCGGCAGCAGCCGGTGCGCCGCCACGGCCTTGAACACGGCCTGCACATCTTCGGGCAGCACGACATCGCGGCCGTCGATCAGCGCCCACGCGCGGGCCGCCGCCAGCAGCGCCAGACCAGCGCGCGGCGACAGGCCCATCTGCACCTGTGTATCGGTGCGCGTGGCATTGACCAGCGCAAGCACATAGTCGACTAGCGCGGGTGCCACGTGCACGGCATCCGCAGCCGCTTGCAGCGCGACGACCTGCGCGGCAGTCAGCACGGGCTGGATGTCCTGCGGCGCGCCGCCACCCAGGTACAGCGCGCGCTCCGAGCTTTGGTCGGGATACCCGAGCGAGAGCCGCATCGTGAAGCGATCCAACTGCGACTCCGGCAGCGGATGCGTGCCAATCTGGTTCAACGGGTTCTGCGTGGCAATCACGAAGAACGGTTCGGGCAGCGGATACGTGGCGCCATCGTGCGTCACCTGCCCTTCGGCCATTGCTTCGAGCAGCGCACTCTGCGCTTTGGGCGTGGCGCGGTTGATTTCGTCGGCTAACACCACCTGGGCGAACAGCGGGCCGGGGTGGAATTCGAACGCGCTCTTTTCTTTTACGTAAATCGACACGCCGATCAGGTCGGTCGGCAACAGATCGCTGGTGAACTGCACGCGCTGATATTGCAGCCCGAGCGTGCGGGCCAGCGCGTGTGCAAGCGTGGTCTTGCCCACGCCCGGCAGATCCTCCAGCAGCAGGTGCCCGCGTGACAGCAGACACGCCAGCGCCAAACGAATCTGCAGCGGCTTGCCGAGCACGATGCGGTCGAGTGCGCGTTGCGCCTGCGACAACGCTGCCGACAGCGACAGCATTGCAGGCGGCTGCACCGGAGCAACCGGCGTCGAACGAACGGGAGAAAGCGGGACTTGGTTGGGCGTCATCGAGTCGGGTGCGGCCGAAGCAACAATGCCAGCGAGTGTAGCGGCATCGTGCTGCGCCGGTACGCGCCCGTCTCCACTCCGTGCTGCGGCTACAACATCAGTTCGACTTGGCTGCGGGAATACCGGCGTCCAGCAGCACGCGTGCCGTACGCGGCAAACTCTTGATCAGGCGCGGCGCGTCGGTGCCGAACGTCTGGCTGGCGGTATAGGCCCCCTCGATCAGGAAGGCAAGATCATCGGCCAGCGCATCCGGGTCAGTGGCGCCGGCAGCTTCGGCACGATCACGCAGGCGCGCGAGCAACAGGGCCTTGTTGCGTTGGACGAATTGCCGCGCTGCATGCGACAGGTCCGGAAACTCCGCCGCCACATTCACGAACGGGCAGCCCCGGTAACCTGGGCGCGAGGCACGCTCGGAGACATCAATAAAGAACTGCAGCAGTTGCGCGCGCGCATCGTCCGGGTGCTTGGCCATGCTCGCGTTGAAATAGCCCCAGAAGTTCTCGTCACTGCGCTCCAGGTAAGCGAGGACGAGGTCATCCTTCGACTTGAACTGGCGGTACAGGCTCATCTTGTTGACGCCTGCGCGCTCAACCACCGCCTCCACGCCCACGGCACGCACGCCTTCGTAGTAAAACAACTCACGCGCGGCTTCGAGCAGGCTGGCATGCGCATCCTCACCGCTGATGCGGCGGGAAGTCGGCTTGGGTTGCTCGACGGAAGGAGAAACGGCGCGTGGACCGCGTGCTGCCATGTGGGTGCTCCTGCAGACACGGCGGGTCACAAACCCCAGCCGTGTCGATGACATTCGATTGCTGCTTGACATGTTACCGAGCGGTACCTACCATCGCAAGCACGTTGTTACCGGTCGGTAACGAATAGCGCATTGTCGAGCCCACAAGAATCGAACGCCGGAATCGGACGCCCCCATGCAGAGACTTGCCCGCCTCATCGCCCCACGTTTTCACTACAGCTGGATCGCCCTGGCGGTGGTGTTCCTGATCCTGCTGTGCGCGGCCGGCACGCGCGCCACGCCCAGCGTGATGATGCTGCCGCTTGAGCACGAGTTTGGCTGGAGCCGCGGCACGATCTCGCTGGCCATCTCGATCGGCATTGCGCTGTATGGGCTGACGGGGCCGTTTGCGGCGGCATCGATGCAGTACTTCGGTATTCGCCGCACGGTGCTGGTCGCGCTGGCCGTGCTGGTCTCGGGCACGGCGCTCTCGGCGATGATGAGCCAGCCGTGGCAGATGGTGCTGCTGTGGGGCGTGATGGTGGGCGGCGGCACGGGCGTGGCGGCCATCACCTTGGGCGCAACGGTGGTCAACCGCTGGTTCACGAGCCACCGCGGGCTGGCCATGGGCATCCTGACGGCCAGCTCTGCCACCGGTCAGCTCGTCTTCCTGCCGATGATGGCGGCGGTGGTCGAGCGCTACGGCTGGCGCCCGGTGGTGCTGATCGTGGCTGGCGCGCTGACGCTGCTGCTGCCGATCGTTGCGATGCTGCTGCCGGAGTCGCCCAAGAACGTGGGCCTGCGCACCTATGGTGAACCCGCCGATGCACCGGAAGTCGATCAAGGCCCCCGCGCCAACCCAATCGTGCTGGCCATGAACACGCTCGTGCAAGCGGCACGCAAGCGCGATTTCTGGCTGCTGTTCTTCAGCTTCTTCATCTGCGGCGCCAGCACCAACGGCTATATCGGCACGCACTTCATCGCCATGTGTGCAGACCACGGCCTGACCGAGGTCAAGGGCGCCAGCCTGCTGGCCGTCATGGGGATCTTCGACTTGGTGGGGACCACGCTGTCGGGCTGGCTGTCCGACCGCTACAACAGCCGCGTGCTGCTGTTCTGGTACTACGGCCTGCGGGGGCTGTCGCTGATCTACCTGCCGTATGCATTCGGCTTCGAGTTCTTCGGCCTGCCGGTGTTTGCGCTCTTCTACGGTCTGGACTGGATTGCCACCGTGCCGCCGACCGTGCGCCTGACCAACGATGTGTTCGGCAAGGCTGCAGCGCCCATCGTCTTCGGCTGGATCGTTGCTGGGCACCAGTTGGGCGCGGCGTTTGCCACGCTGGGCGCGGGCATGATGCGCTCCACGCTGGGCAACTACACGCTGGCCTCGATGATCTCGGGCGGGCTGTGCGTGGCAGGCGCCTTCCTGGTGCTGCGCATCCACCGTGGCCCCAAGCAGGATGCTGGGCGTGCAGGTCAGCCAGTTACCGCACCCTCGGCGTAATTACGGCTTCAAGAAACCGTACTTGGCCAGCACTGCCTGGCCAGCCGGCGACATCACGAAGGCCACAAACTCGGCCGCCTGCTGCGGCTGCTTCGTGCCGGCCGTCACGGCAATCGGGTAGGTGAGCGGCACGTTCAGCGGCACGGGGCTCGCCACCTTCACCTTGTCGGCAGCGATGGCGGCATCGGTGGAGAACACGAGGCCGGCCTCAACCTCACCGCGCGACACATAGTCCAGCGCCTGGCGCACGTTTTGCGCCAGCACCGCCTTGGCTTCCACCGGCTCCCACAGCTTGGCGGCTTCCAGCGCACGCTTGGCATAGCGGCCCACCGGCACCGACGCCGGGTTGCCGATCGCCACACGCTTCACCTCGGGCTTGGTCAGATCCGTCAACGCGTGCACGGGCACCGTGCCGGTGGTCGGCACGATCAGCACGAGCTGGTTGGCCACGAAGTCATGGCGCGATTTGGTATCAATGGCCTTCTCGTCCACGGCCTTGTTCATCGCTTCCTGGTCGGCAGAGGCAAACACGTCGGCGGGGGCGCCGCGCACGATCTGCTGCATCAGCACGTCCGACGCGCCAAAGTTGAGCACGACCTTGGTGTCCGGATGCTGCGCTTCGTATTGCTGGGCGATTGTCTTGAAGGCGTTGGTCAGGCTGGCGGCGGCCGAGACGACCAGATCAGCAGCGTGTGCCGGCGCGGCCAGGCCCAACGACAGCACGGCAACCAGACCCATGGCGCGCACGTGCGGGCGAAGCGAGAAACGTTGCATGAAAGACCCAGAGGAACGGTGGAAGGATCGCCGTAATATACGAGCCGATATAACGCCTGGTCAACGCGCAGTGACGCATGCCAGGTATCACGCGATGCTCATGGCTGGTTCAGACGCCGCGCGCCGCTTCATCGATGCAATCGGCCAGGCGGCCGGCAATCGGCTGGCGGCTGTGGCGCGGGCGTTCGATCAGGCCGATCTCGCGGGTGAAGGTGTCGTCGCCCAGGCTGATGGCGCGCACGCCGGGCGGCCAGGCGCCCTGTGCAGCGGTCTGCGGGGCAAGTGCCACGCCTTGCCCGCGCGCCACGAGCAGCGTCATGCCTTGCAGCTCGTCGAGTTCGATCACGTCGTGTGTGGTGATGCGCTGATCGCGCAGGAACTGGTCGACGCGGCGGCCACCGAACGAGCGGCGGTCATAGCGAATAAACGGCTGGTGCTCCAGCAAGACGCGCCAGTCGTCGCCGGGCAGGCTGTCAGGCACAAGCAGTACGAAAGGCTCCGCCACCAGCGTGCGCCATTCCAGATCGGCCGGCACCGCAAACGGCGGGCGGATCAGCACGGCCAGATCGATCTCACCCGCGTCCACCAGACCGAGCAGGTCAAGCGACACGCCGGGCAACACGCGCGCGCGGCAGTGCGGGAATTCGGCGCGGAACTGCACCAGCGCATCCACCAGGAACGACGTTTGCGCAGAAGCAATCGCGCCAACGCGAACAAGGCCGCGCTGCTCGCTGCCGCTGGCCTGTTCACCAAGCCGGTCGTACAGGGTGACGATATGCTCGGCCAGCGCCAGCGCATCGCGCCCGGCGGCATTGAGCGTGGCCGAGCGGCCGGTACGGTCAAACAGTTGGAAGCCGAGCGACTCTTCCAGCCGCTGGATCTGCGCGCTCACGGCCGATTGCGTGAGGCCAATGCGCTCGCCCGCGCCCGCAAAGGTGCCGTGCCGGGCAACGGCGATGAAGGTCTTGAGTTCTCGAAGCATGGCGCGCGCAGATCAGAAGAGAACCGCAAGGATACGCGCGCCCCGCCGCCTTACTTGGCAAACAGCGATGCCATATTGGCAAACGCCTTCATCTCCATCGCATTGCCCGACGGGTCGAGGAAGAACATCGTGGCTTGCTCGCCCACCTCACCCTTGAAGCGGATGTGCGGCTCGATGATGAAGTCGATGCCGGCGGCGCGCAGCTTGTCGGCGGCGGCTTCCCACTCGGCCATGGAAAGCACCACGCCAAAGTGGCGCACCGGCACGTTGTCGCCATCGACGGCGCTGGTCTGGCGGTGGCCGACTTCGTCCGGCGCGAGGTGGGCGACGATCTGGTGGCCATAGAAGTTGAAGTCAACCCAGTCCGGCGAGCTGCGTCCCTCAGGACAACCGAGGATGTCGCCATAGAACGCGCGCGCGGCGGCAATGTCGTGCACGGGGAAGGCCAGATGGAATGGGGCAAGCACAGGCCGGACGTCGCTTTGGTCGCTCATGGTATGGGGCTATGGATCTTGAATGGTTGGAATCAGGCGGCGCCGGCACGCAGGAGGGGGGGCCACCCACGCACCAGGCCACGCGAACGAGTCTATGCGCATCCATTCATCCATAAAAGCGATGTTTTTTTGCACTGAGCACCATAAATTTCGATGAATCAGGCAAAAAAGAAGCCGCACAACGGCGGCGAAAGAGACACACGGTAGGCGCACCTGCATGGGCAGCAGGCACGCGAAGGAGGAAAGATCAGGCGAAAACGAAAGGCGTGATGGCTGCCTCAACCTGTGCCAGCGGCAGGCGCACGGTGCACACGGTGGCGTCGCCCGGCACGGCGGCGACACGGAAACCGGCGTCGCGCGCCAAGCCGATCATGCGACGGTTGGTGGAGAGCACTTCGCCAAAGACTTCGCGGGCGCCGGACACACGCGCCGCGCGTACCAGCGTGGCGAACAGGCGTCGGCCCACGCCCTTGCCCTGCCATGCATCGGCCACCAGCATGGCGAACTCGGCCACGCCGTCTTCAATGACGAAGCGGCCATCGGCAATCAGGTTTTCGCCGGTGCCGTCTGCGCGGGCCACGCTCACGACCAGCGCCATGTGGTTCACGTAATCGATTTGCGTGTAGGCGGCGAGCATCTCGTCGGACAGCCGCCCGCCGCCCACCAGGAACCGCGCATAGCGCGACTCAGACGACAACCCCTCGACCAGGGCGGCCTCCAGTGGCGCGTCTTGCGGCAAAATCGGGCGCACGGTAGCGATGGAGCCGTCGTGCATGGTCCAGCGGTCGATCCATTCGGCGGGATAGCGGTAGATGGTGTAAAGCATGGGGATCTCCTCACGCGATGGATCGTCTTATGGCTGCCAGCGCGGGATCACCACCTGACTTTTCAATTTGAACCTAGATTAGCAGAAACCCTAACTTTTGCAAGTAAAGTCAGAATTGACTATGATTTTGGTATGAAAATCCCGGAACCCTTCCCCGTCCCTGCAGCGTCCGCGTTGGTAACGTCGATGGAGGAGCCCTGCTCGATCGCGGCGGCGGTATCGATCGTCGGCGAGAAGTGGACGCTGCTCGTGCTGCGCGAAGCGTTCTCAGGTGTGACGCGGTTCGATGAGTTCTTGCGCCGTACGGGATGCTCGACGGCGATCCTGTCGTCACGGCTCAAGGCGCTGGTGGCGTACGGCATCCTGCGCCGCGTGCCTTACCAGGAGCCGGGCGACCGCGTGCGCGATGCGTACCGGCTCACGCGTGCGGGCGTCGATCTGCTGCCCGCCATCGTGGCGCTCATGCAATGGGGCGACCGCTATCTCACCCCCGATGGTGAAGGCCCGATGCTGCTGCGCGACCGCGAAAGCGGCACGCCGATCCATGTGGCGCTGGTCAACGCGCTGGGCGAACCGGTGGCGCCCAAGAACTCGATGCGCGAGCCGAACCCGCGTTACAGCCATGGCAAGCATCCGCCGGCGAATGACGCCGACACGCCAGTGGCCAACGGCTAACGAACGGGTAACAAGCGGGTAACACACAACTTTACACGCTAACCAAAACCCCCTATCGTCGCGTATGGACGGGCGTACGCCCGGCTTTTTGTCGTCTTTTTCTAAAGTCATCCCGCACTTGGTCGTTCTCTCCTAACGACCACCCTTTCCGATCTCGACCTCGCCGCACACGCACGGACCCACGACCGCCATGCCCGATGCCGTGGTACCGCTCTACCACCAGATCTACGTTGTCCTGCGTCAGCAGATTCTCGAAGGCAAATTCGGGGATGGGCCGATGCCGGGCGAGATCGAACTCGCCCGTCAGTTTGGCGCGTCACGCGTCACGATGCGGCGCGTGTTCGACTATCTGGTCAAGGAAGGTCTGGTGCGGCGCCACCGCGGCATGGGCACCTTCGTGGTCAAGCCCGATGACCCGCTGGTGATGGGCGGCGGGCAGACGCTGCTGCAGAACATCATCGACGTGGGCGAGCGCACCTCCGCCGTCGTCGTCGAATTTGAAGACGTGCTGGCCCCGCCCGACGAGGCCAAGTGCCTGGACCTGGCCCCCGGCACGCCGATCAAGAAACTCGTGCGCGTGCGCCATCTGGAAGACACACCCATGGCGCTCATCACCACGTGGCTGCCGCTGGACGTGACCAGCAAGCTCACGCTGGAGCGGCTGGCCAACCAATCGCTGCTGCGGCTGATCGAGGCCTCTGGCGTGCGGATTGATCGCGCATCGCAGGTGGTCTCCGCACGGCTGGCGGACGTGGCGACGGCGCAGTACCTGGACGTGTCCGTCGGCGCGCCGCTGCTGTCGGTGCAGCGCATCGTGCGTGAGATGAGCGGGCGCCCGGTGCAACTGCTGCAGGGCCTGTACCGGCCCGACCGCTACGAATACCGCATGGAACTCTCGCGCGTGGGCGAAGACCGTGCCCGCCTGTGGATCGACAACGCCGGCCACGACGTGCAGGGCGGCCACAGTGAAGACGTGGAAGACGCCTCCCCCGCGTCGGCCACCCCCGCCAGCACGCGCGCCTGATTCACGCGCGCCTGATTTCCTGGTCGGATCTGGCCGACATCACCGGCAACGGGGTTATTCCGCCGTCAGCAATCTCAAAGGAAAGTTGCTAGGATCGCCGCTTCGCTGCGATGCAGCAACCTTCTGCATGAGGTTCCCATGTCGGCCTCGCCTGCGCCCCCCACGCCCCCCGCCTCCACTGCAACCGCCGCGACTGCCGCCTCCCATGGCGACACGCAAGGGCTGATCCGCCTGCTCACGGCCGGTGCCGGCATCAGCGTAGCGTGCATCTACCTGAACCACCCGCTGCTCGGGCTCATCAGCCGCGACCTCGCCATCGCGCCACACGCGCTGGGCGTGCTGCCCACGCTCACGGCGGCCGGCTACGCCAGCGGCATCTTCTTCTTCGGCCCGCTGGGGGACCGCTACGACCGCCGCCTCGTCATCCTATGGAAGGCAGTGCTGCTCACGCTCGCGCTCATCGGCAGTTGCCTGGCACCCAACCTGCCGCTGCTGGCAGCGTCCGGCTTTGTGATCGGGCTGTCGGCCACCATCGCGCAGGACTTCGTGCCCAGCGCCGCCGCCATCAGCACAGACCTGAACCGCAACCGCAACATCGGCACGGTGATGACGGGGCTGCTGATCGGCATCGTCAGCTCGCGCGTGTTCAGCGGCATCGTGGCGGATCACTTTGGCTGGCGTGCAGCGTTTGGCGTGTCGGCCGTGGCGATTGTCGGGCTGGCGATTGCCGTGCGCGCATCCCACTTTGGTGTGGCGCCGGCCACGCGGCAACCGTACTTCACGCTGCTGCGCTCGCTGGGTACGCTGTTCATGCAGCATCCACGGCTGCGGGCGTCGGCACTCACGCAGGCGTTCATCGGCATTGCGTTTTCCGGGTTCTGGTCAACCGTGGCGCTGCATCTGACAAGTTCGCTCGGGCTGTCGACCGGGCAAGCCGGTCTGCTGGGGCTGGCGGGCGCGGCGGGTGCGCTGGGCGCGAGCATCGCCGGACGCCTATCGGGCCGCGTCGCGCCAGGCCATATCGTCGTGGGCGGTGCGCTGCTGATGGCGGTGACGTTTGCCACGATGACGCTCTTTCCACACTCGCTCATCGCCATCGTGATCGGTACGCTGCTCTTTGATGTGGGCGTGCAGGCGGCACTGGTCTCGCACCAGACCATCATCTATGCGCTCGCGCCCGAAGCGCGCAGCCGGATCAACGCGGTGTTCATGACCTCGCTGTTCATCGGCATGTCGGTGGGGGCCTACGGCGCCAGCCTGGCGTGGACCAGCGCGCGCTGGTCGGGGCTGATGACGTTCTGCGCGGTGGCGTCGCTCGTAGCGCTGGTGCTGCGGGTGGTGTTCAACGCGCGGCAAGGGGCGCGCTGACAAACACGCATGCACGCACGAGTACGGGCAGCACTTGCCGATGTCATCATCTGTGAACTATAGTTTACAGGTTGATTTGTGGTGCCTAGCATGCCCGCATGCTGACGATCCGCACCACCGAAGTGTTCGATGCCTGGTTCGCGAAGCTGCGTGACAAGACTGCGCAGCGGCGCATCCAGGTGCGCATCGACCGTCTGCAACTGGGCAATCCGGGCGATGCGAAGGCGGTGCGCGATGGCATCGGTGAGCTTCGGATCGATCATGGCCCCGGCTATCGCGTGTATTTCGTACAGCGTGGCGCGGTGCTGATCATCCTGCTTTGCGGCGGCGACAAGTCGACACAGGAAGCGGACATCCGGCGCGCGATCGACTTGTCGCGCCATCTCGACGTGGAGTAATCATGCCGACCGACAAATCTGTCAAAACCCGCCTCTGGGACTCTGCCGAACACCTCAAAACCGAGGCCGACATGGCCGAGTATCTCGACGCCTGCCTCGAAGAAGCCGGCGATGACCCCGCCTTCATCACGCACGCGCTGGGCGTGGTTGCTCGTGCACGCGGCATGACGCAACTCGCGCGTGACACTGGCATGACACGTGAAGGCCTCTACAAAGCACTGTCGGAAGAAGGCAATCCAAGCTTCGCCACCGTGCTCAAGGTCATGCGTGCGTTGGGTATTCGGTTACACGCTGTGCCAGCCTGAATCGCCAAAGCGTACCCGTTTCTGCGTAGCCAAAAACCGCTGGAAGTGCCCTGTTTCGCGCACTTCCGGCAACGTGCCATATCCCCCAATCGGGGCAATTCCGGGGCGCGGCAATCCGTCACTTGTCGCTACAATTCTGAGGTCCGGCTTAGACCCAGCCAAAGCCGCTCCACAAGAACATTCACCAGAGACGCTCCCATGGACATCACAGCCACCCAGCAAGCCGCCGACCCACATGACACCCGGCGCCGCATCCTTGCGATCGTCGGTGCATCGTCGGGCAACCTGGTCGAGTGGTTCGACTTCTACGTCTACGCATTCTGCTCGCTGTACTTCGCGCCGGCGTTCTTCCCCAAAGGGGATCCGACAACGCAGTTGCTGAACACGGCCGGCGTGTTTGCAGCAGGCTTCCTGATGCGGCCGATTGGCGGCTGGCTGTTCGGCCGCATTGCCGACCGGCACGGCCGGCGCACGGCCATGATGATCTCGGTGCTGATGATGTGCGGCGGCTCGCTGCTGATCTCGGTCTTGCCCACCTATGCACAGATCGGCGCACTCGCACCGTTCCTGCTGCTGGTGGCACGCCTGTTCCAGGGCCTGTCGGTGGGCGGGGAATACGGCACCAGCGCCACGTACATGAGCGAAGTGGCACTGGCCGGGCGACGCGGCTTCTTTGCCTCATTCCAATACGTGACGCTGATCGGCGGTCAGTTGGGCGCGGTGCTCGTGCTGGTGATCCTGCAGCAGTTCCTGAGCACCGCTGAAATGGAAGCCTGGGGCTGGCGCATTCCGTTTGTGGTGGGTGCACTCACTGCGTTGATTGCGCTGTATCTGCGCAAATCGCTGCACGAAACGCAGACCACCGCATCGCGCAAGGCAGAGGGCGCAGGCACGATCCGCGGCGCGTGGAAGCACAAAGGCGCGTTCCTGCGCGTGATCGGCTTTACCGCCGGCGGCTCGCTGATCTTCTACACGTTCACGACGTACATGCAGAAGTACCTCGTCAACACAGCTCACATGGACAAGAAGACCGCCTCCAACGTCATGACGGTGGCGCTGTTCGTGTACATGGTGCTGCAGCCGGCGTTCGGCGCGCTGTCCGATCGCATCGGCCGCCGCAATTCGATGCTGCTGTTCGGGGCGCTGTCGGTCATCGGTACGGTGCCGCTCATGAACGCGCTGGCTACGGTGTCAAGCCCGGTCGCTGCATTCGGCCTGATCACGGTGGCGCTGGCCATCGTCAGTTTCTATACGTCGATCAGCGGTCTGATCAAAGCCGAGATGTTCCCGCCGGAAGTGCGCGCCATGGGCGTGGGCCTGTCGTATGCGATTGCTAATGCGGTGTTTGGCGGCTCGGCCGAGTATGTGGCGCTGTGGTTCAAGCAGGCCGGCAGCGAATCGA
This sequence comes from Ralstonia sp. AU12-08, assembly GCF_000442475.1. Lineage (NCBI taxonomy): Bacteria > Pseudomonadati > Pseudomonadota > Betaproteobacteria > Burkholderiales > Burkholderiaceae > Ralstonia > Ralstonia sp. AU12-08. The sequence continues at coordinate 163,996 of NZ_ASZV01000005.1, forward strand.
CGTTCTACTGGTACGTGACCGCGCTGTGCGCCGTGTCGTTCATCGTGACGTACTTCATGCCTGACCCGAGCAAGGAAGGGTATCTGCGGCACGAACCTTGATGGCACTTCACGGACTTCAACGCGAAGGCACGCTTGTCGTGGCGTCGCTGCCATGTTCATGCTGAAGAATTTCGTACTTGCAGTACTCCTTTGCGGCGTTTTCTTTGCCGGCAAGGTGGCTTCTGCGCAGCCGCAGAAGCCACCGGAGCCAGCGCTGATGGTCCACTTCGATTACTACCCGAAGGACCACCCGCTCATTCGTGCGCTGGAACAGCGGTTGCAAAAGGCGATCCAGCGGGCGGGCGCCGGCGAACTCGGCGAGACCGAACTCCACCTCGATGGCAATGAGGGCTATTTGTATATGTATGGCCCCGATCCCGATCGACTCTATGGCGTGGCGAAACCCATCCTGAAGTCATCCACACTGATGACGGAAGCGGAAATCACGAAGCGCCACGGCAACCGCAAAGAGACATTCGTGATGCGCCGGGACGGCGTGCAATAACACCAACGGTGGTTGCGTGGCTGAGGTGCCCGAAGCCTGGCGACCATGCTCAGTCCGGCACCACCGCCGTCACCTCGATCTCCACCTTCGCCCGATCTTCCACCAGCGCCACCACCTCCACCGCGGTCATGGCAATGCTGAAGCTGCCAATCAACTCGCGGAAAGCCTGGCCGATTTCCGGGTACGCGGCCACGTAGGCCTTCTTGTCGGTCACGTACCAGGTCATGCGCACGATGTGCTCGGGCTTGGCGTTGCCCGCCGCCAGCACCTCGACAATGTTCTGCAGCGCCTGGCGTACCTGGCCGGCAAGGTCATCCGTATGGAACACGCCCTGCGCATCCCAGCCGATCATGCCGGCCACGAAGACCATGCGACCGCTTGCGGACACGCCGTTGGCATAACCTTTCGGACGCGGCCAGCCGGGGGGGAGGAGTACTTCCATGATGCGGTTCCTTCTAGTTCGATTTCTACTGTTGAACGCGCGCCTCGATTGCCTGCCGCACATCCTGCGGCACCGCAATCGCGCGATGCGTATTGAGATCGGTAAACACCAGCACCTGCTGTGAGCGCACACGCTGCTCATCACCGGCCCAGCAGTCGAGCGACAGCGACAGCGATTTGCCACCCAGCCGGTCCAACTTCAGCTTGAACTGCACATCGTCGCCCATGCGGCTGATGGCGCTGAACTCGCAATGCAGCTTGACGATGGGCAGGCCGATGCGGCGCGGGCCCAGCATGTTGGCATACGAGATGCCCAGGCCATCGGTAAACCAGTCTTCGACCAGCCCGTTGAACAGCACGAGGTACTGCGGAAAGTACACAATGCCGGCCGGGTCACAGTGGCCAAAGCGGATGCGCGCAGTGCGCTCGAAGTGATACGTCATGATTTGGTGTTCTCGCGCAGGCGATAGCGCAGCAACTTACCCACTTCGCTGCGCGGCAGTGCAGCGCGAAACTCGATGGCACGTGGGTACTTGTACGGCGCCACCGTCTGCTTCACAAAATCCTGCAGCGTCTTGACCATCTCCGGCCCCGGTTCGTGGCCAGGATGCAGCACCACAAAGGCCTTGACGATCTGGCCGCGCTCCTCGTCCGGCACGCCGATCACGCCGCACTCGGCCACGGCCGGATGCTGCATCAGCGCATCTTCCACCTCGGGCGAGGCGATGTTGTAGCCCGACGAGATGATCATGTCGTCGGTGCGCGAGTGGTAGTGGAAGTAGCCTTCCTCGTCCATCACGTAGGCATCGCCCGTGAGGTTCCAGCCGTCGCGCACGTAGGCGCGCTGGCGGTCGTCGGCCAGGTAGCGGCAGCCAGTCGGGCCTTGCACGGCCAGACGGCCGACGGTGCCCGGCGGCACGGTGTTGCCTTGGTCGTCCACCACGCGGGCGACGTAACCGGGGACGGCCTTGCCAGTGGCGCCGGGGCGCACGTCGGCATCCGCAGCGGAGATGAAGATGTGCAGCATCTCCGTCGCGCCAATGCCGTCGATCAGTTCGATGCCGGTGGCGTTCTTCCACAGCGTGCGCGTGGCCACGGGCAGTGCTTCCCCAGCCGATACGCAGCGGCGCAGCGGCGTGGCACGCAGCTCATCCCCACGCGCGGCAATGTTGCGGTACGTGGTGGGCGCGGTGAATAGCACCGTCGCGCCAAAGTTGCGGATGCCCTCCACCAGATCGTTCGGGGATGCCTTCTCCAGTAGCACCGTCGACGCGCCCACGCTCATTGGAAACAGCAGCAGGCCGCCCAGCCCGAACGTGAACGCCATGGGCGGGCTGCCGATGAAGATGTCATCCGCACGCGGTTTGAGCACGTGTGGCGGCCAGCATGCGCAGATCGCCAGGATGTCGCGGTGGAAATGCATCGTCGCTTTCGGCACGCCAGTGGTGCCCGAGGTGAAGGCGAGCAGGCAGGTGTCATCGGCCGCCGTATCGACGTTGGTGAAGATGGCCGGCTGGCGCGCCATGGCCGCTTCCAATCCTTCCGGCGTGTCATCGTGGAAGCACAGCACCTGCACCGGCTTGGCCGCCTGCGCGACAGCATCCCGCAGTTCATCGAACAGCCGCGCATCGCACAGTGCAAAGCCGATCTCACCCTTGGCGATGATCTGCCCCAGTTCCTTCGCGCGCAGCAACGGCATGGTCGCCACGGCAATCGCGCCCACCTTCATCACCGCAAACCAGCACGCCGCCAGCATCGGGCTGTTGGGCGAGCGCAGCAGCACGCGGTTGCCCGGCACCACGCCCATCTCATTCACCAGCACGTTAGCAATGCGGTTGGCGTGCTCCTGCAGATCGGCGTAGGTCCAGCGGATACCACCGGGCGCCTGGATGCAGAGGCGGTCGCCCTCACCCGCCGCAACGCGTTTGTCGAGCAATTCGGTCGCGCAGTTGAGCTGCGCCGGAAACTGCAGCGATGGCAGATCGAAGCGATACACCGGTTGCTGCTCCGCCGGCGGCAGTCGGTCGCGGGCGAAGGTGTCGATATGGGCGCTGGGCATGGCGAGCTCTCCGTCTCTGAAACGTATCAGTGCGCTGCGGGCGTGGCGGTGCGCAAGAGTTCGCGCGCGATGATGAGTTGCTGCACTTCGGTCGCACCTTCATAGATGCGCAGCGAGCGGATTTCGCGGTACAGACGCTCGACCGGCTGCTCGCTCACCACGCCCAGGCCGCCCCACATCTGCACGGCGGCGTCGATCACTTGCTGTGCGTTCTCGGTAGCGGTCAACTTGGCCATGGCCGCTTCGCGCGTGACGTTGCGGCCCTGATCACGCTGCCAGGCGGCGCGATAGGTCAGCAGCGCAGCGCTGTCGATGGCGGTGGCCATCTGCGCGAGCTTGGCCTGCGTGAGCTGGAAGTCCGCCAGCACGCCGCTGAACATCTTGCGGGTGGTGGCGCGCGTCAGTGCCTCATCGAGCGCGCGGCGCGCAAAGCCCAGTGCGGCTGCCGCAACCGACGTGCGAAACACATCCAGCGTGCGCATGGCGACCTTAAAGCCCTCGCCCGCCGCGCCCACGCGCTGGCTGGCCGGGATGCGGCAGTTGGTAAAGCGCAGGCGTGCGAGCGGGTGCGGCGCGATCACGTTGATGCGCTCGGCAATCTCAAAGCCTGGCGTGCCAGCCTCAACAATGAACGCGCTGATGCCGCGCGATCCCGGTGCCTCGCCCGTTCGGGCAAACACGACATAGAAATCCGCAATACCGCCGTTGGAGATCCACGTCTTCTCGCCGTCGAGCACGTAGTCGGTGCCATCTTCGCGTGCGGCGCAGGCCATGGCGGCCACGTCGGAGCCGGCGTCGGGCTCGGACAGTGCGAATGCGGAGATCGCCTCCCCACGCGCCACCTTCGTCAGATAGCGCTCACGCTGCTCGGGCGTGCCGTGCAGCGAGATCGCACCCGAGCCCAGCCCCTGCATCGCAAACGCAAAGTCGGCCAGGCCGGAATGGCGGGCCAGCGTCTCGCGGATCAGGCAAATGGCGCGCGTGTCGATGGTCTCGCCCGCACCACCGTTGGCCGTGCCGCCCACCGCATGGCGCAGCCAGCCGCCTTGGCCGAGCAGCTTTACCAGCGCACGGCATTCGGCATCCACATCAGCGCCGTGGTCGTGCGGGATATGCTTTGTGGCCCACGCATCCAGCTCGGCTTCAAGCTGACGGTGCTTGTCATCAAAGAACGGCCACTGCAGGTAGTCCTTGTCGCTCATGTCAGTTGCCCTCGAATACCGGTTTTTGCTTGGCGACGAACGCGTGGTACGCCCGCGAGAAGTCTTCGGTCAGCATGCAGATGGCCTGCGCTTGCGCCTCGGCCTCGATCGCCTGCTCGATCGTCATCGTCCATTCCTGATGCAGCATGGTCTTGGTGATGCCGTTGGCGAAGGTGGGGCCGGCGGCCAGGTCGGCAGCCAGCGCTTGCGCTTGGGTCAGCACCTCAGCGGGGTCACACAGGCGGTTGAAGAAACCCCAACGCTCACCCTCTTCACCGCTCATCGAGCGGCCGGTGTACAGCAGTTCGCTCGCGCGGCCCTGGCCGATGATGCGCGGCAGGATGGCGCACGCGCCCATGTCGCAGCCCGCCAGGCCGACGCGATTGAAGAGGAAAGCCGTCTTGCTGCGTACGGTGCCCAAGCGCAGGTCCGATGCCATCGCCAGGATGGCCCCGGCGCCCGCGCACACACCGTCAATCGCGGCAACGATCGGCTGGGGACACGCCCGCATCGTCTTCACCAGCTCGCCCGTCATGCGCGTGAACATCAGCAGCTCGGGCGCCTTCAGTTGCACGAGCGGGCCGATGATCTCGTGCACATCACCGCCGGAGCAAAAGTTGTCGCCGGCGCCCACGAGCACGATGGCCTTTACGTCATCCGCCCATTTGAGTTGGTGGAACAAGTCGCGCAGCTCGGCATACGAATCGAACGTGAGCGGGTTCTTGCGCTCGGGCCGGTTGAGCGTGATGGTGGCGACACCGCCCTGCACGCTCCACAGAAAGTGCTTGGCCTGATAGCCCGCGAGCGGGCGGCGGTTGCCGGCCAGCAGGGCCGGATCAATGCGGTCGGTCATGGTTGGATCGAGTTCGTTCAAGGTTGATCTTCGCGGGCGTCGAGCTCGGCTTCGCGCTCGGCCAGATGCATGCGCAGCCTGCCGAGTTGCGCATACAGTGCGTCTTTATTCGAAGCGCCCAGGCCGTCGAACATCTCGATCAGCCAGCGTTCGTGTTCAGCGGCCATCTCGGCAAAGTTGCGGCGGCCGGCCTCGGTGAGCGACACGCGGAAAGACCGGCGGTCGTCCGGATCAGGCTCGCGCTTGACCAGCCCCTCCTTCTCCAACTGGTCGGTCAAGCCGGTGACGTTGCCGCCCGTCACCATCAGGTAGCGCGACAGCACGTTCATGCGCATGCCGTCCGGATAGCGGTCAAGCTGCGCCAGATAGTCAAAGCGCGGCAACGTGGTGTTGAAGCGCGTGCGCAGGCGCTGGCGGATCTGCTGTTCGATCTGCGTGCTGCACGCGAGCAGGCGAAGCCAGATTTTTACATCGATGTGGTCATCCACATGCGCACGGGCTTCCAGGCCGATGTGCTCGTCGCCCAGCGCCTGCGCCACGGCGTGGTAGCCGGACGCACGCGTGGCCAAAACGGTTTTGCGTGGCTTGCTCACATGACCTCCCCGCCGGACACCGAGATGGCCTGCCCGGTGATGGACGACGCGCCTTCGGAGCACAGCCACACCACGGCGTTGGCCACTTCATCAGGCGAGATCAGCCGGCCTTGCGGGTTGCCCTTGGTCAGCTCGGCGCGTGCCTCTTCTGCGCTACGGCCGGTGCGGGCGACGATGCGATCGATGCTCTCGCGCACGATGTCGGTTTCCGTATAGCCAGGGCAGACCGCATTGACGGTGACGCCGCGCGCCGCCAGCTCCAGCGCCAACGAGCGCGTGAGGCCGATCACCCCATGCTTGGCCGCCACATACGCCGACACATACGCATAGCCGCGCTGCCCCGCCGTGCTGGCGATGTTGACGATGCGGCCACGGCCCGAGGCCTGCACATCGGCCAACGCCGCTTGTGTGCAGAGGAACGTGCCGGTCAGGTTGACGGCCAGCATGCGCTGCCATTGGTCGAGCGTGGTCTTGGCGAACGATGCGCTCTCCGCCTGCCCCGCGTTGTTGACGAGGATGGAGATGGCGCCAAGGCCAGCGCGTGCCGACTCGAAGGCCGCCGACACGCTCGCCGCATCCGTCACGTCGCACGTGACGACCTGCGCGCGGGCGCTGTCGGGCAGCGTCTTGGCCGTCGCCTCCAGCACAGCAGCGTTTCGACCCATCAGCGTGAGCGTGGCGCCTTGCGCGGCGAGTTGCGCAGCAATGGCCGCGCCAATCCCCCGGCCGGCTCCGGTGACGACAGCGTGTCGCCCTTCAAGCATCGCCATCTCAAACCCCCTGCATGCGGTTGGCCTGCTCCAGCGGAGACAACCCCGCCGCCTGCGCCGCCATCGCGCGTTCACGTTCGAGATTGCGCTCGAGTTGCAGCTTGCCCGCGCGGTACTGCTTCGGCCAAGGCATATCGAGGTAACCGATGCGTGCGGCTTCGTTCAGCGTCCAGGCCGGGTTGGCCAGATGCGGGCGCGCTACGGCACACAGGTCCGCACGGCCGGCGGCGATGATGCTGTTGACGTGGTCCGCCTCGGAAATCGCGCCCACGGCAATCGTGGCGATGCCCGCCTCGTTGCGCACGCGGTCGGCAAACGGCGTCTGGAACATGCGGCCGAACACCGGCTGCTCCTTCTTGCTGACCTGGCCCGACGAACAATCGATCATGTCCGCGCCCGCTGCCTTGAAGATGCGCGCAATGGCCACCGCATCGTCCGGCGTGATGCCGCCTTCCACCCAGTCGTGCGCAGAGATCCGCACCGACATCGGCTTGGTGCTCGGCCACACCTCGCGCACCGCATGGAAGACTTCCAGCGGAAAACGCAGGCGGTTTTCCAGCGAGCCGCCGTACTCATCATTGCGCTGGTTCGTCAGCGGCGAGATGAACGACGACAGCAGATAGCCGTGCGCGCAGTGCAGCTCCAGCCAATCGAAGCCGGCCTCCGCCGCTAGGCGTGCCGAGTGGACGAAGTCATCACGCACGCGGTCCATGTCGTCGCGCGTCATGGCGTGCGACCACTGGCTCACGCCATCCAGATACTGCTGGGGCGATGCGGAGATGAGCGGCCAGTTCTGCCCCTCGTCCAGCGGCAGATCGATGCCCTCCCACGCCACGCGCGTCGATCCCTTGGCGCCCGCGTGGCCCAACTGGATGCCGAGCTTCGCATCGCTGTTGGCATGCACGAACTGGACGATGCGCGCCCAGCCGTCGCGCTGGTCGGTGTTCCACAAACCCGGGCAGCCCGGCGTGATGCGCGCGTCGGGCGACACGCAGGTCATCTCGGCCATCACCAGCCCGGCGCCGCCCATGGCGCGCGCGCCCAGGTGCACGAGGTGGTAGTCGGCGGGCTGGCCGTCTTCGCACGAGTACTGCGCCATCGGTGATACGACAACGCGGTTCTTGAGCGTGACGCCGCGCACCGTGAACGGCGTGAACATCGGCGGCACGGGGCCATGCTCGGGCGCACGCGGCGCGCCCGCCTGCTCGGCAATCCAGTCTTCAAACTGTTCGAGATACCGCTTGTCGCGCTGGCGCAGGTTTTCGTGGCTGATACGCTGGCTGCGCGTGAGCAGCGAATACGCAAACTGCTCGGTCGGCAGGTTGGCGTAGCGGTCGACGTTTTCAAACCACTCGGTCGAGTTGCGCGCCGCGTTCTGGATGCGCAGCACCTCTACGCTGCGCACGGCTTCGTAGTGTTCGAGCGCGTCTTTCAGGTCGCCGGGGTATTGGCCGATGCTGCGCGCCAGCTCAATCGAATCTTCCAGCGCGAGCTTGGTGCCCGAGCCGATCGAGAAGTGCGCCGTGTGCGCGGCATCGCCCATCAGCACCACCGGCGTGTTGTGCGCGTTGGTGTGCACCCAATGCCTGCATACCACGCGCGGAAAGCGAATCCACTGCGCCGAGCCACGCAGGTGCGTGGCGTTGGAGATCAGCTTGTTGCCATCCAGGTACTTGGCGAACAGGCGCTCGCAGTAGGCGATGGCGTCTTCCTTCTCCATCGTCTCCAGCCCGGCCGCGCGCCACACCTCTTCCGGCGCCTCGACGATGAAGGTGGAGGTTTCGTCGTCAAAGCGGTACGCATGCGCCTGGAACCAGCCGTGCTCGGTCTGTTCAAACGCAAACGTGAAGGCCTCGAACAGCTTGTGCGTGCCCAGCCAGACAAAGCGGCAGCGGCGCGTGTCGATATCGGGTTGATACGTGGCGGCGTACTTGGTGCGGATGCGGCTGTTCAGGCCATCGCTGGCGATGATGAGGTCGGCGTCGGCATAGGCCGTGTCATCCTGCACATCGGTTTCAAAGACGAGCTTGACGCCCTCTTCTTCGCAGCGCGCCTGCAGGATGTTCAGCAGGCGCTTGCGCCCGATGCCGCAGAAGCCGTGCCCACCCGAGCGCACCACCTGGCCACGGATGTGGACTTCAATGTCGTCCCAGTGGTTGAAGGCGTCGAGGATCTGCGCGGCGCTCTTCGCGTCGGCGCGCTGCAGGTTGCCCAGCGTCTGGTCCGAGAAGACCACGCCCCAGCCGAAGGTGTCATACGGCCGGTTGCGCTCCACGACGGTGATGTCGTGTGACGGGTCCTGCAACTTCATCAGCAGGGCAAAGTACAGGCCAGCCGGCCCACCACCAATACAGACGATCTTCATGACAACGGCTCCGCGTTCGATGCGGTGTTACATTAGTCATGAATAGTTTAGTTGTAAAGTAATTTGGCAAATCAGCGCCCCCGGGGTTTACACCAAAGGGGCGGCGCTGGGTGCACTCCAGGGCATGGCGGGCAGTTCAGGCAAGGCGCTGCCGGAAGAACGCCAGAATCTCGTCGCGGGCGGCTACCGTAGGTTCTCCGGCGGCGTCGATCAGGTGGGCAGTGACCACGCTGTGCGGACACGGCACATGCTGCGCAAAGAACGGTGGCGGGCTCGGGTGCGCGGCGCTGTCGGGCAGCACACGCGCCACGAAACGATCACCCAGCGCCTGCGCATACGCAGCAAACCGCTGCGCACGGCAGAAGCGGTCGCCTTCAAACCGGTAGGCCAGCACGGTCAGGTCTTCGCGCTCCAGCCGCTGGCGCACGGCGGCCACCTCCTCTGGGGCAATCTCGATCCCGCCCGGCTCGTTCAACGGCAACGATGGCTGACACAGCACCGGCGCCAGCATGGCGGGCTCGAGCATCATCGTCAGCGCAAAATTGCCGGTGAAGCACATGCCGATGGCGCCCACGCCGGGGCCGCCGCACTCTGCGTGGGCCAGCCGCGCCAGCGCGCGCAGCCACTGCGTGACCGGGCTTGACTGGTTGGCCGCAAACGCGCGGAACTCCGCACTCACGCACGCGTGGCGGAAGACCTCTGCACCCGCGTCCGCCTCGGGCACCGCACCATCGCGCCCGAACAGCGACGGCATGTAGACCGTCAGCCCCGCATCGCACACCCAGCGCGCAAACCGCGCCACGTGCGGGCTGATGCCGGGCATCTCGGCCATGACGATCACGCCTGGGCCGGTGCCGCCCACGTACACGGTTTTGGTAGTGCCATCCAGCGTGACCTGGCGGCGCGTGAAGTCTTCCAGGCGGTCGTCTTCTTGCGGGTGGTGGCGTGTCATGCGCGGGCTCCGTTGGTGTGGTCAGGGTTGGGCAACCAGGTGTTGAAGATGCGCATAACCGGCGGCCCTGACGAAATCAGGCAGCGCCCACAAGGCGCCGTTCACGCCCCACGTGCCATCGGCTACGTCGCGCAACATCACAGACGTCACCACGCGCCGGCCATCGGCTGCGGGCAGCATCTGTGCAAACGCCTCGTGCATCTGGTGCACGAACAGGGCCCGTGCGGCGGCATCCAGCACACCCGCCGGCACATGGGCGATGGCCAGGCACGGCACGATGTGCGCGGACATATCGGTACCACCGCACCACCATGCGCCCGCGGGCGCTTCTTCAATCACCACCCAGGTGGTCGCGCGGCTGCGCGGGTCATCGGCAATCTGCTCGGCCTGCGCGGCGGCATGGGTGATGCGGCGGGCGAGCGCGGTGCGTGCGTCGCCATCAAACGTGTCGGCGGGAATCTTGACGAGGATGTTGGGCATGTGAACCGTGGGTGCAGTGGACATGCCTCCATTGAACGCCCGGAGCCGCTAGACTGGCAGTGTCGATTTCGACATCTTTCGGGCAACTTTGGTCATGGCGGATTTCACCATCCTCGTCCTCTCCGGCGCGTATGCCACCAGCGTGGCGGCCACGCTGGATGTTCTGCAGGCGGCGTCGACGCTCGCACCACGCGTGAAGGCGGCACGCCCAACGTGGCGCGTGCTGTCGGCAGACGCACCCAGCGTACGACTGAGCAGCGGCATGCAGATCGACGCAGCGGCCTTGCCCAAACGGCCCCGGCCCGACAGCAGCACGTGGGTCGTGCCCGGGCTCGGCATTGACGATGCCGGTGCCCTGGCCGCACGCCTGGCGCGTGACGATGCCCAGCGGGCAACACACCACTTGGCCGCCCATGCCGCAGCAGGCGGCCACGTGGCGGCATCGTGTTCTGCGGTGTTTCTGCTACAGGCGGCCGGGCTGCTGCCAGAGCGCCGTGTGACGACCTCTTGGTGGCTGGCCGCCACGTTGCAGCAGTTGGAACCCGCATGCACGGTCGATGCGGATCGCATGGTCTGCGCCGATGGCCCCGTCAGCACCGCCGGTGCCGCCTTCGCGCAGACTGATCTGATGCTGCACCTGCTGCGCACACGCTTTGGCGTGGCGCTGGCCGATGCCGTGGGGCGTGTGCTGCTGATCGACGGCCGCCACGCGCAGGCGCCGTTTGTGGTGCCTGCCATGCTGGCCAACGGCAACGCACTCGTCGGCCGGCTGGTGGCGCGCATTGAAGCCGCCCTGCCCAATCCGCCCAGCGTGCAGGCGCTGGCCGATGAATTTGCCATGTCGCAACGCACGCTGTCGCGCCACGTGCAGGAAGCCACGGGCAGAAGCACCCTGGCGCTGGTGCAGAGCGTGCGTCTGAACCGCGCCCGCATGCTGATCGAATCCAGCCGCATGACCATCGACCGCGTGGCCGAGGCCGTGGGTTACGAAGACGCCACCGCGCTGCGGCGCCTGATGCGCAAGGTGTCGGGTGCCAACCCCAGCCAGTACCGGGCTGCATCCTAGTGTTACAGGCCGTTACACAAGAACCCGCCGCACTTTAATTTTCGTTTAAGACTTTGCCCCTAACTTGAACACGTCGCATCCACCCAAATAGGAACAAGCGCCATGTCCCCGCAAGAACAGCAAGCCCTGGAAAACTTCCTGGCCCAACTGACGCAAGCCCGCGCCGGGGCAAAAGACCCGCAGGCCGAAGCCCGCATTCTGGAAGCGGTCGCCCGCCAGCCGGATGCCGCCTACCTGCTCGTGCAGCGCGCCATGCTGCTCGACCACGCGCTCGCATCAGCCCAGGCGCAGATCGCCGCGCTGCAGAACCAGTTGCAGGCCGCACAGGCCGGCCGCAGCACCTCGTTCATGGATTCGGCCAACAACTGGGGCAGCCACGCCACCAGCGCCGCACCCAACCCTGCATACGTCCCGCAGCAGGCCGCCCCCATGCAGATGCCGCAGCAGGCCCAACCAGTACAACAGGCTCCGGCACAACCCGTGCGCTCGGGCTTCTTCAGCGGCGGCCTGGGCAGCACACTGGGCAGCGTGGCCACCACGGCAGCCGGCGTGGCCGGCGGCGCGCTGCTGTTCCAGGGCATTGAGAACATGTTCCACCACAACAGTGGCGGTGGCGGCTTCTTTGGTCAGCAGCCGTTGATGGGCGGCACCACGGAAACGGTGATCAACAACTACTACGACAGTGACAGCGGCAATAGCAATGGCAACACAGCGTCGCGTGACGACAGCCTCGGACTGGTCGACGATAGCGACCTGGGTGGCAGTGACTATTCGGATGATGATTCGACGTTGATCTAGGCAAACAAAAGGCCCTTCTTCGATTCCCCACGGTGTCAGTGACCTGCCAACTGGGTCATCTGCCGTACCAAGAAGTGTCCGATGCGCATCCGAGAAAGTGCAAAAGCCCGCGTGGTGCAAGCTTCGCGGGTTTTTTGTTGTCCACGGTAATGCCAAAGGACGCCCGCCCCAATCCCAACATCACTGAGGGCTTAAACGGGGACAACATTCCGCGCCTGGCGACGCCCTCAATCGGGGTTGGCCCTCTTACCCCTAGGCGACGTCCGTGCCGTCAACGCTGCCGGCAATTACAGCTGGGGGCCGTTTGATGGGCGTGGCGGTTCACTACTGGTCGTTTCCCGCAACCGACCGTGCTCTCGCACACGCGTTTGGAACGCATGACTTCACACATCTCTACTAGTTGATACGGACGAGACGTCTGAGCATCAAGGTTTCTCCTCGCCACGCCGTTATTCCCTTGCATATCAGTAGAACGCAAAGGGACCCCCATGAAGCGGGTATCTATGATCGGTGCAGCCTGTGCTGTTCTGTTTCTCTTCGGATGTGGCGGCGGTAGCGAGGTGGCGACAACCACGGCAACACAGTCCGTACCCGCTGCGGCCACGCCGGCTACGACGGTGAGCAAGGTCGTACTCGGGTACGTGCTCAATACCACGGCCTCGTTGACCTCTGCCATGAGTGCCACCACCCCCGTGAATACGGTGTCGATCGACGTCCTGCGTGCGTCCGCCAACGGCGATCTCACTGGAACGCTGCCATCGGGCCTATTGGTGAACAACCGCGCGGCGGGCAAGGGTTCGTACGCGTGTATCACCAACCACGGAGCGGCGGGATTCGACCCCGATATCGGCCATGCCGCGCTGGTGACCAATCGCGCCGCCACGCTGCAGAACATTGTGACGCTGGCGCGCACGCAAGGTCTGTCCGGTATCAACCTCGACTTCGAAGGTCTATACCCGGCTGACCGGGCCGCCTACAGCAGCTTTGTGGCGGACTTGGCGGCGCAACTCCACGCGATCGCATCCAAGCTCATCCTCAGCGTGCCACCCAAGCAGGCCGATACGGCCAGCAATACCTGGACATGGCCGTACGATTTTGCGTCGATCGGCCAATCTGCCGACTTCATCCAGGTGATGACCTACGATCAGCATTTCACCGGAAGCGCCCCGGGCCCGGTTGCCGGCATCGACTGGATGCAGACCGTGCTGCAGTACGCGACGAGTGTGGTACCGGCAAGCAAGGTGCTGCTCGGCCTGCCCGCCTACGGCTACGACTGGAACCGGACCGCAAACACTGGTGTGTCCGTGGCTTTCAAGGACATGCAGACCCTCATTGCTTCAACGAATGCTGTGCCACAGTGGGACACCGTCAACCAGTCCGCCCACTTCAACTACGTCGCGAGCGACGGCAGCACCCATGAAGTCTGGTACGAAACGTCGCAAGGACTTCAAGCCAAGGCGCAACTGGCCAACACGCTCGGCTTGGCCGGCGTGTCAGTCTGGGTGCTGGGCAGCGAAGACGCGAGCTTCTGGACGGGCATCTCTGCCGCGTTGAAATAGTTCTGGCGCGAGAGCGGGGAGCGGGCCTTGCGCTCCGGCGACGCGCGCCCCATTAAGCAACGTCGAATGTGCGCAGCACAACAAGCGTCGTCAAGCACGAATCCACGACAAACCAGAGTCGGAGCGCGCCCACTAAGCATCGCGAAACGTTTTGCTCAAGGTTAGGTTGACGGATGTTCCACCGTCATCGTGCGCGACAACGCTGCGCTCCATCACAGCATCACGAGGAAACCCGAGACCGTTCAGGAATTGCGGTCCAACCAGCCCTTCAAGTATTGCAAACGGGCCTGCGAGCCAATGAGTTGCGCCTCTGCTGAGATTCGTTCCACCTTCATCGTGCGCTGTACGCGCAGGCCCTCTTCAGTGTCAATTCCTTGCAGGCGCTCCAGCGTGGAATTGGCCAGCGCTGTACGTTGCTCCAAGGTGGAGACATTCATGGCTTCGCCGGCTGCCAGACCGGCGACCGTGTTCTTTGCACGACGTAGGCCCTGTACGCTGGCATCGTGCTGCTCGTTGAGCAACTGTTCGGTGAGCGCCGCCACCTTCCCGGCAGCCCGGTCAGCAGCCGGCTTACCCAAATTGAACGTGGCCTGTACAGCGACAAAGCCTTCGCGTTGGCCATTGGCCCGGAAGTCACTGCGCATACCCGCAGCCAGCGACACATCCCATCCCGATTGAACAATGATCTTGCTGCTGAGCGCGGCGATTTCGCTCCGGGCTGCCACTGAGGCAATCACCAAGTCGTTGAGTGGCTCATCAATGGGGGGCAGCAGGCCTTGCAGCTGGCTCCGACGCTTGGCGAGACTGACCAGTTCGCCGCGCAGGCGGTCCGCCTGGTCAAACGCTTCCTTCACATCAGTCAGACGCGCCGAGCGTGCGGCCAGCATGGCTTGTTCCTTCTGGACGTTGTTTTCGGCCTGCTCCAGCGCCTGCTTCAGCAAGGGCTCCATGGCATTGAGTGCCACGAGATCGGCGCGCAGCTCGACATTCGCCGCTTGTTCAGCCAACCGGTTCTCGAGGCGATAAGCATCGCATTGGGCCTGCGCCAACTGCCGGACTACGCGCGCCTGTCGGTGTTTGGAGAGCGATTTGCGTACGCCGACGGCAATGGTGTGGATCCCTGTATTTGGGTCGCCAATGTTCGTGAAGGCCTCGGCGGAACCCAGCAGTTCGCTTTGCACTTCTGCTTGCGCCTGGTTCAATGCGCAGAATGTGTCACTCTCACCCGCAACTGCCATGGTGGCAAACAGCGTGGCTGCAGCTGCCACGATCGCCTGAATCGCCTGAATCGCCTTGCTCATTTTGTTCTTCTCGTTGGTCGCGATTACAGGATCAGAGGACGGCCACCAAAGAACAGTACTCGCTCTTTGGCGGCGGCTTCGTCGGTCAACTCAAGGTCGACCAAGAACCCGCGAATATCACGTTGAAACACCGGATGACGGCCTTTCTCCTCATCCTGGGTCACCGCCCTGACCACACCCACCTTGGAGCACAGCAAAACTTCGAGGAAGCACGAATACACTGGAGCGCCAACCGCTACCGACTCTTCATTCTCGTAGGGAACGAAAGCGAACTGGTGCACGGCCTGGGCACCGTAGGCAGCTAGGTAATAGGGGCTGCTCGTCAGCTTCTCCAGGAATGTCTCCAGCTCCTTACGCTCAGCTGTATTGACTGCGGTTTCCGCGTCGAGGTCAGCCAGTTTCAGCTCGGCTTCGGTCAGTTCACGCTTGAGGACACTCAGACGAGCCAAGCTTTCGAGGGTCTTGGGGGACGTTGCAGCACCGTCGATGGTCCGGATGCCGTAGTTGAGCTCACTCATTCGAGACTCCAGCGAGACTGTGTCGATGAGGCCGGTGTTCAGCAAAATCTCAGCAGACACAATCTGGGAGCGAGCACGAGCGGCGGCCTCCTCAGTAATCAAGCCGGCGTTCAGGTTTTTGTCGATGGACTCGGCCAGCACTCGATTGGCCTTCACAACCTCAGCCGATTTAGCATCCACACTGCGCTTCTCCCCAGCCAGTCGGCCCAGCTTTCCAGTCAAAGCTTGGTCAACCCGCTTTTGTACTTGCAGCGACTCTTCATAGCGCGCAGCGAGATCAATGAGCCATTCCTTCTGCTTGATGAGGGCGGTGCGGGCTTTTGCAGCGCTGTTCAGCTTGAGCTTCAGCGTATCAAGTGCTTGCCGCGCCCGGAACACGTCCGCAGTCATCGACACGATGCGGGGGCTTGATTTGGACATGATGACTGGAGCCCCCCAGCTTTTGTTGACCCCGTATATAAACACCATGCCGAAGTAGCAAGCCGCAGCGAGCAGCACCGACGCCAAAATGAGGACGGCCAACCAACGATAGCCCTTAACAAAAAATTTTTGGAACAGCGTCATTTGCTACTTCCCCGTGGAGGTTTTATGTACTTTTTCAAGATAAAAATCAGTAACGAAACCCAGCCACTTGTACTGATTTTTTTGAACTGTATTAACCTCCCGCGTTCCCCAGACACCTACGTCAAAAGTGCACAGCGCGAGAATGGTAATCAGCAGCGAATCCATAAAGAACCAAGCGCCCGCCAAACCCGCCAGCAGTGGATACCTAATCTTGTCCGAGCCATACGCAATGTGCTTGATGAAGTGGTTGTAGGAGACTGCGGCCACCATAAACACAGAGCAGAACATCAGGAAGGCGCTCGCCACGGTGTCCAAGGCGTTGCCAATGCCGAAGACGGGGATCACCGTCACCAGATACATGGCCCAGATTACCGTGAAGAGTTCGGGCAGTACCGCCGTAAGGAGCGGGCGCGGACCCATCACGCGAAGGTGTTGCGGAAGACGGGCTAGCGTCCAGAACAGGTCACGCAGACCTGAGCGGCGCCAGCGCAGTTGCTGCGAAAACAGCTGCGAAAGCTGGGCGGGCGCAGCAGTCCAGCATACGGCCGCTGGATTAATGATGGTCTTCCAACCGCGCATGAGGATGGCGTGCGTCATGTAGCGGTCTTCGCCATCCCGAACCTTCACCCCGAACCAGTTGCGGGTGCGGACTTCTTCCTCGACCTCCTCGAAGATTTCACGGCGAACTGCGAACAGACACCCGCTGATGCAGAACATGCTGCCTTGCACGTTCTGAAGCATTTTTCCCACCTGAAAGCTCATGAAGTAGACAAGAGCCTGCACCATCGTAAAGACGTTCTCGTTAACGTTGGCGATGCCGATATGGCCCCCGACGGCACCCACCTTGGGGTCGCAGAAGCAGGCCACCAATTCGCGAATAACGTTCTTGTCAAAGATGCAGTCGCTATCGATGCAGATGACGATCTCCCCGGTAGCTTGCTCGAGCGCGCGAGTGAGCGTGACGTGCTTCCCCGAGTTGACGGGGTTCTGGCTAATACGCAGTCGGTCCGGATTCGCTTGCCGGGCCTGCTGCAAGTACTGGTACGAGTTGTCAGTACTGCGGTCGTCGATGGCAATGATTTCAAGTTTGTCCTTGGGCCAATCCGCAACCATGATGCTGTCAATCGTCTCCAAGACGTGCGCCCCTTCGTTGTAGACGGGAAGTAGCACACTGACCTTTGGCTGGTAGCGGTAGTCACGAGGCGGACGGGCTGCCTCAGTCGTCAGGCGGACCAACAGCCCCCCACCGAACATAAAAAGGATGAGCATGATGGGCAACGAATGCCACAGAGTAAATTGCGCATCGAACATAAGGAGTTATCCGCAGTTTTCGGGATGTTTCTATAACGCTCACCGCCACCCGTTTTATTTGGCGGAGCGCATGGATTCTTCCTGACGTCGCAATCCGGACTCAGGCGTGAAGGCAAATCGTTTGACTACAAAATCGATGGGCCGGTTATTTTGTGGGGAAGCGCCTTTTACCAACCACAAATTCATGTCGATTTTGGCGTCACCCGGATCAGGGACATTCTCCGTTCGAACCCAGCGGTGAAGTATCTGACCGCTAACAGCGCTCACAGTGAATTCCGCCATGCCTTTAGTCCAGTGAATCGCGTAAACGGTGTTTGATTGATTTACGTTGAACCGGCTAATATTGTCTGGATTGCTTGAAGGCTGTACGACGAATTGCGCGTTCTGGCCGGACGGCTTGCCCCAATAAGATAGTTCGACGTCCAATTCGCTGTGGCTGTTCTCGGCCGAACTTCCGTAGGTAAAAAAACCAAAGACCGCCTGTCGATCCATATCAAACGGATTGGTTTCTACTTCTATCTCGTAAGAGCCATATCCCAGTGCCTGGGTCAGCACGATCTCCGAGCAAACCCAGCCCATTGCCGCTTTTCTGATAGATAGATGGAGCTTTCCATCAACGTCCACGCTGACGAAATCAGCGGTTCCTGAAAACACATTCGGGCCAGGGCCTGCTAGTTGCCCGTCTGACGAGCGGACGAGCCATCGGTAACCAGAAAAATCAAGTTCTCTTGCGGAGGCCGGCAACATCAAGAAAGCGAGCAGTCCGATGACGCAAAGGCGGCCGAGCATCAAACCCCTTGCCAATAAAAAATTGGCACGAGTAAGGCACGCAATACGGCGAAAATGAACGTGGAATTTCACTTTTTGAATTTAATAAAATATGCATTGCGCCAGAAGAGATATCGGCTTCGCTTCGTTTTACTGCTTTAAGCGACGAAACCCGCACTACGGAGCACCATTTTTTGTAAGCCATCCCAGCCCAGCAAGAGCGTCAGCTGAAGACGGGCCACCGGGAAAATCCGTTCACCAGATCACGGCCGCCACAGCACGGCGCGATCCGGGCAGGTATCCCGGTCCAGCACGGCCTTGAGATCACTCACAACGAACGACGCACCGGGCTTGGCGAGCGACTCCACCAGCGTCCAGCCACCCTCGCGGTATTCCGTGTGCGGCACGGCCAGCACGATGGCATCTGCCGGTTTGGCATCGGCCAGGCGTGTCAGGCTGAAGCCGTATTCGTGCGTCACCTCGCCGCTGTCGGCCAGTGGGTCGACAACCTGCGTGCGGATGCCCAGCGCACCGAGCTTCTTCACGATGTCGGCCACCTTGGAGTTGCGGATGTCGGGCACGTCTTCCTTGAACGTCATGCCAAGGATGGTCACGACGGTATGCGGGCCCAGCAGGTAGCACTGCGTCATGCGCCGCATGAGCTGGTCCACCACAAACTGCGACATGCTGTCGTTAGTCTCGCGCGCCGCCAGAATCAGGCTGGCATTGAAGCCGCACGAGGCCGCCTTGTGCGTCAGGTAATACGGATCCACCGAAATGCAGTGCCCGCCCACCAACCCCGGCCGGAAGTCCAAAAAGTTCCACTTGCTACGCGCAGCGGCCAGTACGTCGTGCGTGTCCACACCCAGCGCCGCCAGCAACTGAGACACCTCGTTCATCAACGCGATGTTCACGTCGCGCTGCGTGTTCTCCAGCACCTTGGCGGCCTCGGCCACCTTGATGCTCTTGGCCGGATGCACCTGCGTAACGGCGCCATACAGACGTACCAGCGCGTCGAGCGTCTCCGGTGTGTCGCCAGCCACGATCTTGGTCATCGTGGTGAGCGTGTGCACGCGGTCGCCCGGGTTGATGCGCTCGGGTGAGTAACCGACGTGGAAGTCCTTCAGGTGTTTCAGGCCGCTGTGGCGCTCCAGCAGCGGAATGCAGATCTCTTCCGTCACGCCGGGGTAGACCGTGCTTTCGTACACGACGATGGCCCCGCGCCGCATGTGCTTGCCCACCGAGATGGATGCCTGCATCACCGGGTTCAGGTCGGGAACGCGAGCCTGGTCCACCGGCGTGGGCACTGTCACGACAATGACGTCGGCCTGCCCCAGCACCGTGGCATCGGTTGTGAAGCGCGCAGCAGCTTCAAGCAACGCGTTGCTGGTGAGCTCATTGGTCCGGTCATGTCCTTCACTCAGATCCGCCACACGTGTGGCATCAATGTCGAGCCCGGTCACGGCAAAGTGCCGCGAAAATGCCACCGCCAACGGCGCGCCCACATAACCCAGGCCAACCACGGCAATCTTGATCGTTGCAGGCTCAACCGCCAGCCTGGTCGAATCCGGCCAGCGTGGTGCCGGCTTGATGAACACGTTGTCGCCAAACGCCGACTTGCCAGTCAGTGACATCGTCCCCTCCCCTCATAGGTCCAGACCGGCTACCCGAGCGCCAACCTGTTGTGATGGTTCGCCCAGACGCATTTCCGGCGGCGGCTGGCGACCAATTTTTATGAGGCGAGAATCTGCAAAGAGCGTGCCACGGCGATAGCAACATTCTGCGGATCTGATGAAAACGTTGTCATATAAGGCACGGCGGGCCGCCAAACCTGTAAGGATTGCAATGAAAAAGTGCTATGAAAAGCGCTTAAAACGTTTCGTGTTACGTAACGTCTGCCCGAGCGGGTCATGTGTGCCGCGATGAAGATCACGGAATTTGCATAATGCGGGGCACCGGGGCGCGCGCCAGGATGAACCGTATCGCCTACCTCTTTCAGAGTAAGGTGCCTTGCTTGGGCGGCAGGATCGGCAGCCGTGGCTATCGCTTGGTGATCCACTGACAAGACGGCTCGGCTTTTGGTGAAACCTCCCCTCGGAGAACACGCGTTGACACGCTTAGACGTTGTAGAAATCGAACTGGGTGACATCGAATCGATTGAGCAGCTCCACGAGCGACTGATGGACAAGCTGCGGTTTCCAGGTTGGTACGGAAAGAACTGGGACGCATTCTGGGATGCGATTACGGCGCTGGTAGACATGCCACACGTTCTGCGGCTCAAACACTGGGCTGAGTTCGAACGCAAGTTCCCGGGCGAGGCAAAAGTAATGGCCGATTGCCTGCACGATATGGAGAAGCAGTTTCCGTCGTACGCTGCGCGGATTGACCGTATATGACGGCGTTCAGCCAGTAACGACTGTCCCGATAGCGGAAAACCTTTACTTCGTTCAAGGAGCACGCCAATGCCCCCCATCATCACCGCCTTTGAACGGTCGCCCGATGGCGGCAAGGGACTGGCGCGTGACACGCGCGTTCGCTGGGCGCTGGAAGAAGTGGGCCAACCCTATGCGGTTCGCCTTGTCTCGTTCCATGCGATGAAAGAGCCCGCGCATCTGCACCTGCAGCCGTTCGGCCAGATTCCCACCTATGAGGAAGGCGATTTCGTCTTGTTCGAGACGGGCGCGATCATTCTCCATATCGCCGAGCGCCATGCGGGTCTATTGCCGGACGATGGCAATGCGCGGGCGCGGGCAATCACGTGGATGTTTGCGGCGCTCAACACCGTGGAGCCGCCGATCCTCGAACTCTCCACCGCCAAGTTTCAGGAGGGCGACAAGCCCTGGACCCAGGCGCGCCTGCCGTTGATCATGGATCGCATCCGCCATCGGCTAGACCAGCTTTCTGCGCGCCTGGGCAATGCGGATTGGCTCGATGGAGCGTTCAGCGCGGGGGATCTGCTGATGGTGTCGGTGCTGCTCAGGCTGCGGTCATCGGGCCTGCTGGATGCGTTTCCGACGCTGGCGGCCTATGTTGCTCGTGGTGAAGCGCGGCCTGCTTACCAGCGGGCTTTTGCGGCGCAGTTGGCGGTGTTCACGGGCAAGCCATCGGCTGGTTGATGAAAGGCCGCGTTGGGCCCCAGCCACGCTTCAACCGCCGCTGCACGCCGCTTAATAAACGCCCGCCAGCTTCAACGCATCGACGCACATATGTGCGCCCAGTACAGCCAGCACAGTGCCCATCGCCCAGCGTTGTGCCAGCAGCAGCCCTGGTCGACGCGATAGCAGCGTCGCCATGCTGCCGGAGCAGATTGCCACCAGGCCATTGACGGTGGCGAATGCGACGATCAATGACCCGCCAAGCGCGAGCGATTGCTTGAGAACGCTCCCGTGCTGATAGTCGATGAACTGCGGCAGCAGCGACAGAAATATCATCGCGAGCTTGGGGTTCAACAGGCTTGTGGTTGCGCCCATCATCAGCAACCTGCGCGGCTGCTCACGTGGAAGATCGCGAACCTCCAGAGGAGACCGGCCACCCGGCCGCACTGCCTGCCACGCCAGGTAGAACAGATAAGCCGCGCCCACCGCACCCAGAACGCTGCCGGCATACGGCACGCTCAGAAAGAACGCCGTGATACCGAACGCCGCCCCAAACATGTAGAAGAGGTAGCCGAGCATGACGCCCGCCAGCGAGATCAATCCCGCCGTGCGCCCTTGCGCGATCGAGCGCGACATCACGTAGACCATGTTCGGGCCTGGTGTCACGGCAAGCATGCCGCCGACTGCCAGAAATCCGTAAATTGACCCCGCACCCTGCATGTTCGTGGGCTCCTCCAAGTACTCGTTGTTCGTAGTATCGGATTCGTGTTTGCTCCAGTAAAACGAATTAAACTGAACCGATTCCTCAGGTTTTCTGACGAAAATGAAGAAGCTCGATCTGGATGTACTGGAGATGCTGGTGGCCGTTGCCGAGACGGGATCGTTTGTGCGTGGGGCGGAATCCGTGCATCGGTCACCGTCGGCGGTGAGCATGCAGATCAAGGGGCTGGAAGAAGCGCTGGGCAAGCCGCTTTTCGTGCGGAGCACCCGCAGCGTGGCGATTACCGCAGAAGGCAAAACACTGCTGGACTATGGCCGCCGCATGCTCGCGATGCGCGATGAGGCATGGGCCTCGGTCGTCCGCCCGGAGATCAAGGGCCGCGTCACGATCGGCGTTCCGGATGACTACGCCTCATCGTTGCTGCCGCAGGTTTTGGGCAAGTTTGCGGTTGCGCATCCGCGTGTGGAAATCCGGGTCATCGGCCTGCCCAGCAGTGCGCTTGCTCCACTGCTCAAGGACAACACGCTGGACCTGGCCTGCATGACGAAAACGAAAGGCATTGCGGGCGAATTCGTCCGGTACGAGCCGATGGTGTGGGCCGGGTCGCCCGCAAGAAAGGTGTGGCAGGAGCGCCCGCTTCCGATTGCCGTGTTTGCGCAGGGCAGTACGGCACGTGCCTACGCCATCAGTGCGCTGCAGCGGGAAAACATCAAGTACCGGATGTCTTACGAAAGCCCCAGCCTGCTGGGCCTGATCAGCATGGTTGAAGCTGGGCTCGCCATCGCGCCGCTTGCCAGATGCAGTGTGCCGGCGCACCTTGTTCAGCTATCGCAGAATGAGGGGCTGCCGCCCCTGGATGATCTGGAGGTGGTGCTCGCCCGCAGCGCTCGGTCCGGACGGCCGCCCTGCGATTTTCTTGCTGAGCAGATCTTGGCGGAGTTGCGGAGTTGAGCGGGTTGCTTGATGACAGACATCGCCCACAGCACGCGAAATTGAAAATCGATAGCCAAATGACACTTAGCCTAAAAAGCCTCGTCGGTATGGCACTTCAAGATTGGGGGAGTGACGAGAGCTGGCAAGCAATTTCGGAACTCCAGATGCGCGGATCGCCGGAGGCACTGGCCCTTGCCCGCAGGTTGGCAAACAGTCGAAATTGTCGAAAGCGTGCGCTTGGCCTGTATATGGCGTCGCAGCTGTACCGACGCCAAAAAGGTGTTCCTTTTGGAATTGCTAAGTACGCTGTAGAAGACACACAGGAAATGCTGTTGGCGGGATTGCATGACATCAGTCTTGACGCACTTTTTGCAGCAATCTCTGGGCTTGGTCACCGGCCACACCCGCTTGCGTTGCCAGAGCTCGTCAAGTTCGCTTCGCACCCCAACCAAAGAGTTCGCTTTGAAGTTGCAGTTGCGTTGGGCGGCTATCCCGAGCCTGACGCAGTTGATGCGTTGTTACGCCTTGCCAAAGACGACTCAGATGCTGTTCGTGACTGGGCCACGTTTGGAATTGGCTCCATGCACGAGGTGGATAGTCAAAGGATCCGCGATCTGCTATGGGACAACCTCCAAGACACGGACGAGGATGTTAGAGGTGAAGCACTGGTCGGTTTGGCCATTCGCAAAGATGAAAGAGTCATCCCGGTTCTACTGAAACAGCTGGACACGAACTGCCGTGCGTATGAACTGAGTGCTTCGGAAGCGATTGGAAGTCCGCATCTGTTGGAGCGCCTCAATGCAATAAGGGACTCAGTAGCCAACGAAAACAACATTCGCTCACATTGGTATGGTTGCCTCTTGGACGCAATCGATGCGTGCGGTAGGAAATAGTCGAGGACTTCTCGGATGCGTCCGAACGTCTGGTGCGGAGAGACGTGATTGTCATGCTTGGCGCGGAAATGATCGCTGACTGCTCAGTACGCGAGCGGCGACTTTCTGCCACCAAGAAACATCCAGCGCTATCTACGTAGATGAGACATCGCCCAGCACTACAACATCGTTTCCAAGGTGCCGGAAAGCCCTGGAATGCCTGAATAAATCACACAACCCGACTCTGGAGTTGCCAACATGCCTGCATCCGGAACAGATCTGCGCACGTTCTCTTTTGTGCTTGCAGTACCCGATCTTCAGCGGAGCGCCCACTATTTTCGTGACGCTCTTGGGTTTCAGCTTGCGTGGCCTGAAGGTTCAGATTGGCAACTCGCGACACGAGATGGTGTACGCATCATGATGGGGCACTGCCCTGACGCACTTCCACCTTCCGCAACCGGCGACCATAGCTATTTCGGCTATCTCGAAGTGGACGATGCGAATGCGCTTCACAACGAGTTTGTCAGCAACGGCGCCATCATTCTTCAGGCCCCGGCCGACAAAGCGCATGGCATGCGGGAGTTTGTTGTGGCAACGCCGGACGGGCACCGCATGGTGGTGGGACAAGATCTGTCCGGGAAAGACGAGTAAAGCATCAGGCCCAAGGTCATTGCCAGGAATCTCGCCCTAACACCCACTCCAGCGGACTCTCGGTGCAGCCGCTGAACAAACTCGTTGGCCTAGTGAGATGCACAGCCCAAAACTCACGTTCAGCAATCAGGAAGCCTGGCTCGAAGCCAACGCAGAGGCTGTGCCCGGCGTCTGGCTTCGCATCGCCAAGCGATCTGCCGAACAGTCCACTGTGTCTTATGCACAGGCACTTGAGAGCGCGCTTTGCTACGGGTGGATTGATGGGCAGAAGCAAGCGGAAAACGAGCACTACTGGCTACAGCGATTTACGCCTCGAACCGCCAAAAGCATCTGGTCCAAGATCAACAAGGCAAAAGCCGAGGTATTGATCTCCGCCGGAAGGATGCAGCCCGCGGGGCTTCGTGCAATCGATCAGGCCAAGCGCGACGGGCGTTGGGAGGCGGCCTATTCATCTGCGAGTACATCGACCGTGCCCGATGACCTGCAGCAGGCGCTCGATGCCAACCCCAAGGCAAAGCATTTCTTCGCCACCCTGAACAGCCAGAACCGGTACGCCATTCTGTTCAGAATCCAGAACGTGAAGAAGGCCGAAACGCGTGCAAAGAAAATCGCTCAGTTCATTGCCATGCTGAACAATGGTGAAAAGCTCCACCCGTAGCATTCCCCCAAAACAGAAGGGCCGGCACCTCCTGGCACCGGCCCTTTTCTTTGTTGCAGATGCGCAAGTGCGCCGGCCTAAACACCGAAAGCCGATGTGTTTCAGGCTGCTGCGGCCAGTTGCGCCGCGTCTTGCGGATCGCCACCCAGGATATCGACCAGATCGGTCAACATCCGCGCCAGCTCACCCGTCATCAGCGCAGCATCCGAGTCGAAGCGTTCGTCGTCGTTTTGCGCGGTGGGGTCTGCCGCCTCCTTGATCACGTCAAGCGGCGTGACGCGCTTGATCGTGAGCGACGGCGTCAGCAGGAAGGAGACGCGGTCATCCCAGGTCATGGCA
The DNA here is from genome assembly GCF_000442475.1 of Ralstonia sp. AU12-08. NCBI lineage: Bacteria > Pseudomonadati > Pseudomonadota > Betaproteobacteria > Burkholderiales > Burkholderiaceae > Ralstonia > Ralstonia sp. AU12-08. The sequence goes on from NZ_ASZV01000005.1 coordinate 189,411, forward strand.
AGGCGCATGCATTGTTTGCCGGCCTCGATGTGCCGCCGCATGTCGTCGGCCTCCAGCGCGTGGCCGACGTATCGCACCGTGGCGCCGCCTTCTCCGGTGGAGCGCAGCTCAGCGTCCTGGTCTACGGTGAATCCGCCCGGGGCCTCGCCGGACAGCAGCCACTCCGTCATCGCGGCGACCGGTGAGTGCGCCACATGCACGTTGGCGAGCGGCAACTGGTCGATCGATTTCACGAGCAGGCCGCGAACCTCGTCGGCAACCGTCTGCGAAGCGGCATCGATGACGAGCCAGCCGTTGACGGGGTCGATCCACACACGGGTATCACGGCGGATGCTGAACGCACGCGGTAGCAACTCGTCGGTCACCTGCTCCTTGAGTTCGCGCAGTTGCTTGCGCCCGGGCTTGAAGCCCTGCTGCTCTTCCATTTCAAGCGCGCGGGCCTTGGTCACCTGATTGACCACCGATGCCGGAAGCAGCTTCTTTTCAGCGCGAAACGTCAGCAGCATCTGCCTGTTGATCGAGTACACGAGCGCGCCGTCGTCGCGGGGCGATGCCCATCCGAAGCTCTGCTTCTCGACGCTGTTGCCCGGTTGGAACGCATGGGGCGCCAACCATTGTTCAAGCTGATCAGGGGTAACGGCCCAAGGTGCCGGAAGACGATGAAGCTGGAGATTCTTGAACCACATGGCAGGGAGGGGAGTCCGGGCAAAGTCCGCGATTTTAAATGACGCGGCGCCCCCGGGCCCATTGCTGCCATTCCGACTGCAATCGCACACCAAACAACAAGGGCCGGCGCCCCTCGGTACCGGCCCCTTCGTTACTGCAGATGCGCTAGCGCACCAATCAGCTCGGCTGACGCACAGCGTGCGTGGCTTCCCCACGCTTGCCAAAAATCACCTGCACCACCACGGCCACGACAATGTTGAACACCAGCGCCGCCAGGCCCGTGTAGACGGTGTACTTGTCACCGCCAATCACGAAGGTGTGCACCGGCTTGATGCCGTCGGAAAACGCCAGCCAGCTGCCGCTGATCATGCCTGCCGCCCAGCCCGCCAGCAGCGCCGGTGCGCGGAAGCGGTTGGAGATGTTGAACAGCCCAAACACCACCGATGGGAAGGTCTGCACGATCCACACGCCGCCCAGCAGTTGCAGGTCCAGCGCAAACTTGGTGGGCAGGAACAGGATGAACACCAGCGCGCCCGCCTTGACGATCAGCGAGATCACCTTGGCCACCTTCTCTTCGCCAGCCGGGTTCAGATCCGGCGCCACGTAGGGCTTCCAGAAGTTGCGCGTGAACAGGTTAGCCGCACCAATCGACATGACTGCCGCCGGCACCAGCGCGCCAATGGCGATGGCCGAGAACGCAAACCCCGTGAACCAGCTCGGGAACAACGCGTTGAACAGCGCGGGCACCACATCGTTGTTGTTGGTGACCTTGACGCCTGCCGCATAGGCCATGAAGCCCAGCAGTGCAATCAAACCCAGCAGCACGGTGTAGGCCGGCAGGAATACGGCGTTCTTGCGGATGGTGTCTGCACTGCGCGCCGCAAAGATGCCGGTGAGCGTGTGCGGATACATGAACGCCGCCAGCGCCGAGCCAATGGCCAGCGTGGCAAACGGCAGGAACTGTGCAGACTTGAGCGTCAGACCTGTCGCCCCACCCTTGAGGGCAAACGCGTCATGCGCCGAGGCAAACACCGCACCGTAGCCGCCCAGCTTGGCTGGCACCAGCACCACCGCCACCAGCACCACGATGTAGATCATGATGTCTTTGACGAAGGCGATGAGCGCCGGAGCGCGCAGCCCGGCCGAGTACGTGTACAGCGCCAGGATCACGAACGCAGCGGCCAGCGGCAGCTCGCCCGTCAGACCCAGCGCCTTGATCACGACCTCCATGCCGATAAGCTGCAGTGCGATGTAGGGCATGGTCGCCACCACGCCCGTCAGCGCCACCGCAAACTCCAGCGAGCGCGAGCCGTAGCGGCCGTACACGGCATCTGCCGCCGTCACGTGGCCGTTGGCAGCCGCCACCTTCCACAGCTTGGGCATGATCAGGAACACGATCGGATACACCAGGATCGTGTACGGCAGCGCGAAGAAGCCATACGCGCCCACCGCATACACCAGTGCCGGCACGGCGATCACGGTGTAGGCGGTGTAGAAATCGCCGCCCACCAGGAACCACGTGATCCAGGTGCCGAAGTTGCGGCCGCCCAGGCCCCATTCGTCAATATGCGCGCCCTTGTCAGACTGCCCACGCTGCCAGCGCGAGGCGATGAAGCCCAGCACCGTGACCAGCGCAAAGAAGAAGACGAAGACCGAGAGCGCAGTCCAGTTGATCTGTCCGTCCATCATTCTTCTCCTTTGCTCTGGCCGTTCTTGAAGACGATCCAGATCAGCAACGAGGTGATCGGCACCCACAGGAACTGGTACCAGTAGAAGAACGGAAAGCCGAAGAGCGCGGGCGTTTCCTGGTTGTAGAACGGCACCCACAGCAGGCCGATGAATGGCAATGCGAGCAAGAACTTCATGGGTTGTCTCCTGATGCTCGAGGGACTTCGGTTGTTGTTCAGATGTTGTTTTGAACCGGTGAGGTGCCACGCCCCGATGCGTGGCCCGTCGGATTGCTGATGGAATGCTTTCCACCATTCTTGTTGTCCGGCGCACTGTGAGCGCGCCAACCCCGCAATACCATCCGCACCTGTACGCACTCACCACACGTAGTACTACGCAGTAAGCGTATGCTTTTCGCGAGAAATAACCAATCGCTAAGGTTGGCGCGGGTTTCCTAGGGTTTCCACGAATTCCAGCGTCATGTCTTGTGCACCGGACGCGTGAGAAAAACGCGCAAGCCAGCCATCGCACCGCGTGGCACCAAGCAAAACGGGGAGCCGCCGGCATAGGCCGGGGCTCCCCGTTTTGGGTTGTGGCATTGCAGCAGAACCCCCGGCGCGACCGGGGGTATTCAGGCTGCGCGTATTACAGCCGGTTTCAGTGCACTCGCATTACCAGTTCCAGCGCAGACCGAGCTTGCCGTCGTAGCCGTGTAGGCGGCCATCGGTACTGATCTGGTAGCCCACGCTGGCATAGAACGATGCCGTGCGCGTGAACTGCGCCGTCACGCCGGCCTGCAGGTCGACCACGGTGGCGGGCATGCTCGAGGTGAACGGCACCCAGCCGTTGGCCGACGAGAACGACGTCGTGGTCGTGCCACGGAACTCCTGCCACACGCTCGCCCGGAACCACGTGGAACGCGGGCGCTCGGGCGTGTCGCCCCAGTCCTTCGCCACACGCACACCCACGCGGCCCAGCAACGATTGCGCGTTGCCAAAGTGCACCTGCGCAGCCGGGTCGGCACCATCTGCCAGGCCGATGCGCTGATAGATCAACTGCGCTTGCGGCTCGACGCGCCAGCGGTTCTCCAACGCAATCGGGTACCCCGTTTCCAGCGACAGCGCATAGCCCAGGCCATGCGAGGTCAACCCAGCCATGCGCGTCGGCGACGAAGTCACGTCGTAGCGCGTGCCCTGCGCAACCGCGTCGACGTACCAGTCATTCGGGCTGAAGTGCGTCCAGTAGACACCCACCGTGGTGGCGTTGATAGCGTTGCTGCCAGCGTCGGTGCCGTCAGCGTGCGTCACGTCGCCGGTGATGCGGCCGGTGGAGAACATCACGCCGGCGTGGTCGCGGCTGTTGTCGGCGTTCTGCGCGCGGTAGACATCGCCACCGAGCTGCACGGCGGCCAGCTTGTAGTCGAACGCGGGGCCGTCGGCACCGTAGATGCCGCCGTCCGACATGCGGCTGCCCTTCTGGCCGATCACGCGTGCCCAGGCACCGTTGAAGGCCTTGTCGCCATCTTTGCCCCCACTTGGCACACCAGTGCGCAGCAGGGTTTCATCCCCCACGCGCTCGTGCAGCGTGTCGAGCATGGCGCGGCTGTACATGAGGGCCATCGACGGCACGGCGGTGTACAGCGACACCTCGGGCCGGTAGTTCGGCACCTCGGGCGTTGGCGTGGTGCCAGTGCCGCCGCCGTTCGGGTCCGGGGTCACGTTTGGTGTGGGCGGGTTCGGGTCCGGGTCCGGGGTCACGTTCGGCGTGGGGTCCGGGTTCGGAGCCGGACGTGTCGAACGCAGATACCAGCTATCCGCCGCACCATTGCCACCGCGATGCAGCGTGTACTCATACGGCCCGGCAACCACCGGTGCGCCCAGTGCAAACGCACCCGCCTGCGTGGTCGCGCCATTGATGGCCACCACGACCGGAATGCCGTTGCCCGTGGTCTGTGCACCCGCGCCGCCCACGTTGGTGATGCGCACGGCCGTGTTGCCTGCAGCGCCGCCGCCCGACAGAACGAGTTGGTCGGTCGGCGAGTTGTCGGCGCCCAGTTGCGTGTTGAGCGCCAGCGTGCCGCCCGCGCCCATGAAACCGCCGTTGACTGCCAAACGATTGCCCACGCCTGCGCCGCCGACTTGCATCAGGCCCGTATTGAACAGCGCACCGTTGATGGTGAAGGTGCCCGTGCCTGCACCGGTACCCGCCAGCGACGGCACGGCATCGGCCACGGCCAGCGTGCCGTCGTTACGCACGCTGCCACTTACGCTGCCATAGCCGCCCAGCGTGGCGCCGCTGTTGACCAGCGTCGAACCCGCCAGCGATGCGTTGCCGTGCGTGGCATCGCCCACCACCAGCGTGCCGGCCGCAACGGTCGTGCCGCCACCAACGCTGTTGTTGCCGTTGAGGGTCAGCACACCGCTGCCGAGCTTGGTGAGCGCGCCGCTGCCCGTAATGCCCTGCGACAGCGTCGACGAGAAGCCTTGCGTATCGATCGTGCCGCCGCCCGCGTTGAGCGTGACAGCACGCGTGCCGGCCAGATCGAGATTCTGGTTCAGTTGCAGCGCACCGCCGTTGAACGACAGCCCACCAGTGGCCGCACCCAGCGCGTTGTCTGCGCTGATGGCCACGGTGCCGCCGTTGATGCTGGTGCCGCCAGCATACGTATTGCCACCAGCAGCCGTGGGCGCCAGCGTGAGGGTGCCGGCGCCCGTCTTCTCGACCGCGCCCGCACCGGAGATCAGCCCCGCGTAGGTGCCGGCATCCGGCTGGTCAAAGCGCACGAGGCCGTTGTTGACGATGGTCGGCATCAGGCTCTGCGCGCGGCCTTGCAGTGTGCCTGCCGCATCCACGGTGATGTTGCCGGTGTAGGCGGCGTTGTTGCCGGTGAGGATGAGCGTGCCCTGTTGCACGGTGGCATTCTGCACGCCGCTCACGGTGCCGGTCAGCGTCCAGGTGCCGGTGTCGTTCTTGATGAGGGTCTGGAAGTTGCTGATGTTGCCGGGCAGTGCGCTATCGCCCGTGCCGCTCAGGTAGATCGTGTTGGAGCCGCCGCCGCCGTTGAAATTGCCGGTGATGGTCGAGCCCGTGTACAGGCGCAGCGTGTCGTCGCCACCCGCAAACACGAGGTTGCCGCGCACGATGCCCTTGTTGGTGAAATCCACGCTGGCGTTGCCCGCGCTGCCGATCACGTTGCCGGGCGCCTGGATCACGCCCGTCTCGTTGTTGATGATGGTGTTGCTGCCGCTCAGGTTGTCGAACCAGATGGCCGCAGCGTTGTTCGCGCGGATCGTCCCGTTGTTGATGACGGTGTTGCCCGAGCCCATGACGTTGACGGCCTCACCGTTGTTCTGACGGCCGTTGGACAGCACGCTGCCGCCCTCGGCCACCGTGAGGGTGCCGTTGTTGCGGAACTCGATCGTGTTGTTGCCGGTGTTGAACAGGCCCGGGCCGCTGCTCGCGTTGTTGCTGACGGTGGCACCACCCTGCACGTTGATGTTGGCGTTGTCGCGCAGGCTGATGGCGTTGGCGCTGCCCACGCTGATCGTGCTGCCGGTCTGCACCGTCACCGTACGGTTGTCTTCAACGGCCTTGTTGCCGGTGCCGACAGTTTGCGTCCAGGGGTTGGGGGCGGTGGCATCGCACGTGGTGGTGGTGCCCGTGGTGGTGCAGGCGGCCTGAGCCTCCAGCCCGTACAGTGCCAGCGGCGAAGCCACTAGCGCGATGGAAAGCATGCGTTGCCGCTTGCGGCGGCGTAAGGATGTCGTCGGCATAATGATTCCCCGTGCCGGCGCCGCCGACGACATCCCCGCATACCGCGCCCATGCCGGACCCGACACACCAAGCTTCGTCAGCGGAGCAGACACCGCTCCGAGAAAACAATGGGTGGATGGATGGAAACGAACTTCCCCGTTCGTTGCCGCCTTGCAGCCGGCACGCAGATCACGGTGCCGGGCAAGCGGGCGGGCCACTCTGATGGCGGCTCCAGCCCGCAAACGATTCAGTTGCACAGCCCCGGTGGGTGTGCAGGCGACACTGATTCGTCGATGGAGTGCATTGTGGGCGACCCCGACCCACGGAAATTCAACAAATGTAAAAATACTGCTCAGGCAGATAAGTGATCGCGGAGATACGCAGAGTTGCCATCTTGTACGTTCAACTCGCTCTGTCCGAGCGTTTTTATTGGGTCCGATTCAGACGTTTGTTTTATTTTTAGTTCACTGATATTTCGCCGATATTTTTAATGATTTTGAAGGCGATATTGGATTCGTATTATTTTCCACAAATCGTTTGCGACCTCTCGCAAACCCTTATCAGCAAAGGACCAGGCGCAACCAATTGCGTATAACTAAGCACCAATTTACTTAGAGTGATCCCTCCAAAAACCACCGTTTTTTAATATTCTTTTCAATCTCAAAAAATGAACTCTTGTAATGTCGTTTCACCAACTGGATTGCGCATCCCACTTAGCCCGGCATTCCCCTCGCCGGGTATTTTTTTGTGGGCCTCAATTGACCGTACCTGCGACCGTGCGTCGCGACAATGCGGAGCCTCGTGTCAGTAGGAATGTGCGTAGACGCGCGGCGTAGTCTGCACTTACGGCATCGCGCACGGAGGGTCGAGCCGCCAGTGCGCGGCGCCATGCACCGACGTTCGGCAGGTCATCCAACACGCCAAACGTATCGATCGTGTCGAACACGTCGAAGTAGCGGAACACGGGTCCGAACACGGCATCGACCATGCAAAAGCGTGCGCCATCAAAGTAAGGGCCGTCGCCCAACTCGGCCTCCAGTTGCGTAAAGCGCCGACGCAGGTCTAGGGCACGCGCAGCAAGCGCTGCATCATCCGGCGCGTTATAGAACGCAGCAATGCCGTTCAGCACGGCGGAACCGAACTCCATCCATGCGCGATGCTGCGCGCGGGCCAGCGGCGCCTCGGGGTGCAGGCGTGGTGCTTCGGGCCGTGTCTGGGCTTCATCCAGGTATTCGCAGATGACGGCGGATTCGAAGATGGGCGTGTCACCCGCCAATAGCACGGGCGTCTTGCCCAGCGGCGAGATACGCAGAAACCAGTCGGGCTTGTCTGCGAGGTCGATGTCGCGACGCGTGAACGGCACGCCTTTCTCGTGCAGGACGATGGCGGCGCGCTGCACGTATGGGCACAGCGGATGGCTGATGAGGGTGAGTTGCAATGGCATGGGCGGCTCCAGAGTGTGGATGTCCAGTCGACTGTAGAGCCGCGCCCGCGCCGCGAGAATGCGCGACGCTGCAAAGCGTGCATGCGCCAGCGCAATGCTCAGCGGCGCGCGGTACCGTGCAGCCAGGCCACGGCGGCGCACACGAGCTGCACCATGCCCCCGCTCAGCATCGCCATGCGCAAGCCCGGCGTACCGCCACCGCACACGGCGTACACCGTACCCAGAATCGCCACACCCAGCGTCGCGCCACTCATGCGCGCCACGTTGACGAGCGCAGACGCCGTACCCGAACGCTCCGGCCCCACCGCACCCACCGCGGTATTCATCAACGGCCCGGTGGCAAAGCCCATGCCGAGCCCGGTCAGCGCCAGCCCGATCGCTGTCGGCACGATGGACGCGTCACCAGCAAACGCGCCCAGCGTGAGCAAACCCAGCGCGATGATGCCCACGCCACCGGCCATCGCCAACCGCGCGCCAAAGCGACGTACCACCACGCCCGAGGTGGGCGACACCACCATGAACACCACGGCCATCGGCATCAACGCAATGCCCGCGCCGGTCACACTGAAGCACCCGGTGCTTTGCCACATCAACGGCAGCAGGAAGAGCGCGCCGTACATGCCGAAGGTCATGCCTGCCGTCGCGACCACGGCGCCCCGGAAGTGCCGGATGCGGAAGAGATCCAGCGGCACCAGCGCGGCACTGCCATGACGCGCTTCAACATGGATGAACCACACAAGCGCACCGAGGGCCACCGCCAGCACGCAGACAGCCAAGCGCCAGTCCTGATGCGCTTCAATGGCGGCCAACGCCAAGCCGCCCAGCACGATGGCGCCCAGCACTTGCGCCAATGCATCGAAGCGGCGGCGCGTGGCATCCGACGATTCCGGCACTACGCGCAGGGCCAGCACCATGGCAGCCACGCTCACCGGCACCACGACCCAGAACACCGAACTCCAGCCGAAGTGCGTGACGAGCAATCCGCCCACCGTCGGGCCGATCGTCATGGCCAGGCCATTGCACGCGGCCCAGACACCCAGTGCGTGCCCGCGCTCGACCGGGTCACGCCACACCACTCGCAGGATCGCCAATGACGCCGGCAGCATCAGCGATGCCCCCAACCCAGCCAGCGCCCGCGCGCCAATCAACCAGTTGATCGAGGGCGCCAGCGCACACAGCACGGAAGCCACCGAAAACACCACCGCTCCCGACACGAACGCGCGCCGCCGTCCGTACAGATCGGCGAGCAGGCCACCGGTGAGCAGCAGCGTGGCGTAGGCGAGGTTATAAGCGTCGATCACCCACTGCAGCGGGCCAACCCCTGCATGAAAGAACTGGCCAATCGGGCGTACGGCCAGGTTGACCACCGCGGTGTCGATCTGCGCAACCAGCACGGCCATCGACAACACGCACAGCACCAGCCGTTTGCGCTGCACGGCGTTCGGGTGCACGTGCTGCAGCGTCATGCCATCCATCTTCGGGCTCCAAGGGATATCGAAACGATGGCCCCAGCGTAGTGCCGGCACCCCACACGACGTTTCGATGCGTGTCGAAGCATCGCGGCACGGGCGTCCCTAGAATGGGCACATGACGAGGAGTCCGACATGTCGCATCTGAACAGCTTTTCCGGCACGGCCTTCCTGATTGCCGACCCGGCACGGGCTGCCATGCTCACCGCGCTGCTCGACGGGCGCGCGCTACCAGCGGGCGAACTGGCGCATGCAGCAGGCATTACTGCGCAGACGGCCAGCACGCACCTGGCCAAACTGCTCGACGGCGGCCTGCTGGCGGTGGAAACGGAAGGGCGGCACCGGTATTTCCGGCTGGCCGGTGGGCACGTGGCGCAAGCGCTGGAGCACCTTGCCGCCATCACACCAGCAGCAGCCGTGCGGCGTACGGCACCCAGCCCCAAGGCGCGCGAACTGGGTTTTTGCCGGTGTTGCTACGACCATCTTGCCGGTCAGGTTGGCGTGGCCGTCACGCAAGCGCTGCGGTCACACGGCTATCTGCTCCCGATGCCCGACAAGCAATACGAGATCAGCACAGCGGGCGTGATCTGGTTTGGCAACATGGGGCTCGACGTGCGCGGCATCCGCCCAACCCGGCGCGGGCTGGCGCGGCAATGCCTGGATTGGACCGAACGCACGCATCACCTGGCCGGGCCGCTGGGTGTGCAGTTCCTGCATCGACTGTGTGACGCAGGCTGGATGCTGCGTTCGCGCAACTCACGCGCGGTGCTGGTCACGCCCAAGGGCTGGCAGGAGCTGCACCAGCGCCTGGGCGTGGATGAAGCGACGGTGCGTAGCGAGGCCGAGCACCGTCATCCATGACCCCGAGGTTCAGTGGCTCGCGAAGGCCAGCAGTTCCGGCAGGCGCGCCAGCAGCGCATCACGCGAGCGCAAGCCTCCCGATGTCGGCTCAACCTTGTTGTCCTGGATCAGGTTTGCAAACACGTAGGTCCGACTGTCGTCACCCGTGCCCTTCTTCGCCCAGCCGACAAACCAACCATAAGCGTGCGCCTGATCCCACGTGCCATCAGGCGACGTATTGCCGGGGCCCGGCCCAGCAGTGCCCGTTTTGCCCTGCACAGTCCAGCCACCCGGCACCGGCCAGGTCTGCACCGCGCGCTCGACCATCTCATACGTATGCGCAGACACCGGCAACTGGCGGTTGACAATCTTGCGCATGAAGCCCACCTGCTCCTCCGGCGAAATCTTCAGCGACGAGGTGATCCACGAGCGGTCCAGGCCGTTGTTCTTCCCCGGGTCGCCGCTCGCGTCCATGTTGCCGTAGTCGAATTTGCGCAGATACGCATGCAGCGTCTGCGCACCCATCGCATGCGTGATGCGCTGCGAATACCAGACCACGGAGTACTTGAGCCACAGCGTGGGGTCGATGGGCTGGTGCCAGGCCTCGCCACCCCAATCGGGGTCGCCAGCCTTCATGTGCTCGACGGGGGCGTGCTCGTCCCTCAGGAAACCGTGGTCGTAGCCCATCACGGCCAGCGCCAGCTTGAAGGTGGACGCGGGCGTGACGCGTTCGGCGCACTGGCCTTCGTGCAGAACAACCTTGCCGGTGGCGGCATCGGCAACGATCGTGCAGATCGTGCGCTCGGCATGGGCAAAGGTGGCAAGCGCGGCCAGCAGGGCGCCGGTCGCGGCGTGGCGGAGTTTCATCATCGATCAACCTCGAGAAGGGGAAAGAATGGACTGCGGAAAAGCGCGGCAGCGTAACAGCGGGGCCACCGTTTCATGGGCCGCCACACGCGTAACGGCTGTAACGCTCGCGCGCCTGGCGGGGCGGAATCCCCCTCTTCTCAAGAAAGGCTTGCAAATTTCGCGGGGGTCTGTAAAATGCGGCGCTCACCTAGCCCAGGTGGCGGAATTGGTAGACGCACTAGTTTCAGGTACTAGCGGGTAACTCCGTGGAGGTTCGAGTCCTCTCCTGGGCACCAAACACAGTCCTCAGCTGTTCGAGGACGACCAAAAACCCGCGTGGCGATAAGCCTCGCGGGTTTTTGCGTTTCTGGCGCCCAGCCAGCGCCTCGCAAACATCACCCTCCGTATGAAAATCGTCGTCGCCTCAGACATTCATGGCATCAACGCGTCGTTGCGGTCGTTGCTCGCAGTGCTTGGTGATCCCGTCATCCTATCGCCGTGGCCCGAAGACGGTTGCCCATTTGCGAGCGAAGAAGACGCTGTTCATGCATTCCACGCGAAGAACGGCCTGCGCTCGTATGCGCAAAAGATTGCCGATGTCGTTGAAGACCAACCCGCCTTTCTGATCGGATTCAGCGTGGGGGCGACAAGCCTATGGCATTACATCGCGAGCCAGCGATGCCACGTGCAAAGTCGAGCATTTCTGTACTACGGTTCCCGCATCCGCGACGCCGTCGGGTTGGCTCCTCGATGCCCGGCGACGGTCGTCTTTGCGGAGCATGAGCCGTCGTTTTCCCCTGCGTCTGTTGCCGCCTCGATTGCCCGCCCCGGCGTAGCGTGTTCTGTCATTGAAAACACGCATCATGGGTTCATGAATCCTTGCTCGCGGCACTACCGGCTCGATATTGCGGGCCGACAACTGGAGCTTCTGCGCAGCGCGACGGCAGAAGGGGCAACAACGCAAGTGACGGGCGGATAGCGGTGGCAATGAGCGCCTGAAGGGTAATCGTTTCGATGGGAATGGCAGTCAGAGCAGATGCTTGGCTTCTGGGAGACCGGTCGCTCGATGAATATCGGAATCGTCGTGGATGGCTTGGGCTTCTGCGTCCCCAACCACGCAAGGAGCACATTCCGATACGCGTGCGCGCCGGAATGGCACCAATGAATCAGGCAGAGGCCCACAGCAATGCGGGCCTTTTGCTTTTGGCGGGCCTGGATGCGTGACACGCCTCACCAGCCGTGGAACCGCCCCCACACCTCCACCCCGCCACGCGACGACACTGCGTGATACTCGGGAAACTGTGCGCCCGTTGCGCACGCATGGTTCGGCAGGATGCGCAGCTTCGTCCCGACCGGGAAACGCGCTGCAAGGTCGTCGCGAACCGAGCCATCGCTCGCAGCCAGGATGCCGTGCTCCTGGTTCGCGCCAATCAACGTGAGCCCGTCGAACGGCGTGCCATCGAGCGCGCAAGGCTGCCCGTAGCCGAAGTCATGCGACTGCTTGGCCGTACCACGGTCACGACTCATCGCCATCCAGCCCGCATCGACAATCACCCAGCCCTTGTCCGCCTGATGACCGATCACGGTGGTCAGCACACTCAGGGCAATCTCGTCGATCTTGCACACGCCCACGTTGTGCATGACCAGATCGAAGAACACGTAGACACCCGCGCGCACTTCGGTCACGCCTTCCAGATGCGCCGTCGCCAGCGCCGTCGGTGTGGAACCAACGCTGACTGCCGCACACGGCACGCCCGCCTCGCGCAAACGCTGCGCCGCGCGCGCACAGCCGGCGCGCTCCTGCTCGGCCAATGCGGCAAGGGCGGCTTGGTCGTTCAGGTCATAGCTGGACCCAGCGTGCGTCATCACACCACCCACCTCAATGCCGCCCGCCTGCAGGATGCGGCCGACTTCCAGCAGCGCATCCTGCTCGGGCGTGATGCCGGAGCGGTGGCCGTCGGTATCGACTTCGATCCACACCTCGCAGCGTTCGTCGTGCGTGCGGTAGTGGTCAACCACGGCGTGGGCGGCTTCTACGTTGTCCACCACGAGCTTCAGGTCGCAGCCCTGGCGGCGCAGCGCCATCGCGCGCGGCAACTTGGCGGCAACGATGCCCACGGCATACAGGATGTCGGTGATGCCGGCAGCAAAGAACGCCTCCGCCTCTTTCAACGTGGATACGGTGATGCCCTGCGCGCCGGCCGCCACCTGCGCGCGCACCACGTCGAGGCATTTGGTGGTCTTCACATGCGGGCGGAATGTCACGCCCATCGCGTTCATGCGCTGCTGCATGCGCGCGATGTTGTGCTGCATCCGCGGCAGGTCGATCAACGCAGCGGGCGTGTCGAGTGCATCTAGGCTGCTGGTGCTGGAGGTCATGGTTGCGCTCCTGATGCGGCAAAGCGGCTGGCCCAGGGCACGAGCCCATCCAGTGTTGGCGATTCAATTTCCGGCGGCTGCGCACCGTCTACCAGCGAGAGGCCGATGCAGTTGTGCCAGTAAGTGCGCAAACCCACCACTGCCGTGCCAAACATGTCGTAGCTGGACCCGGCAACGAATGCGGCATCAGCAGCCCCCACGCCAAGCTGCTCCAGCGCCATGCGATATGGTTTGGGGTCGGGCTTGTAGACACCCGCTTGTTCGGCGGTGATGACGACATCCCAGTCAACGGGCAACCGCGCTGCCGCCTGCCGGCCCAGCCGTTCCGAGCAGTTGGTCACGACGGCCAGCTTGCAGTGCGGTTGCAGTTGCTTCAGCGCTTGGGCAGCAACGCTCCAGGGTTCAAGCTGCAACCAGCCGGCTTCCAACGCATCAGGTGCCGAGGGCGGCAAACCGACGTTCTGTGCCGCCTCCCGCACCATCGCCTCATAGGGGACGTACACGCCGCAGCCGTACGTGAGCCGCAGATACTCCGCGCGCCACGTGCGGCCCGCATGCTGTGAGCCGGCTGCGCGATCCCACAATGCCCACGAATCCAGCAGCGCGGTCAGCAGGTCAAACAGGATGGCCTTGGGATAGCCCGGGGAAGACGTAGAGGAAGTCACGCTTGTCACCTGCAAATCGGCGTTGATTGATGCAACGGATTGTAGGCAGCGTCAGCCGGCTTGAGGTGAAGCCAGTTTGATTCAAAGATTCAGGACAGCTACATCATGCCCGCCATGGCGGCTGCGGTTTGAAGCGGCCCTGCAGGAACTGCATGAAGTGGCGCGTGCGCTGCGGCAGCCCCGCGCGGTTGTGCGTGAGCGCGATCACGTTAGCATCCGGCGCCTTCCAGCCCGGCAGCAGACGCACCAGCCGCCCAGCGCGCAGGTCATCCGCCACATCCCATTCGGAACGCAGGATCGCGCCGCGCCCCTCGCAAGCCCAGCGGCGGATCACATCGCCGTCATTGCAGATCAGCTTGGCTTGCACGCGCACACTGCGGCTCGTGCGACCCTTGCTGAAATGCCAGAGCGACACGTCCTCCTTGTTCTCGCGCAGCACGATGCAGGGCAGCGCGGCGAGATCGTCTGGCGTCTCAGGCATGCCGTGGCGCTTGATGAACGCAGGCGACGCACAAAGCAACCGCGCATTCGGCGCAATCGCGTAGCCCACGCGGTTGGACACCTGCAGCGCACCGATATGAACCACCACATCAAAGCGCTCAGCCGCTTCGGTCAACGGGGCATCGGAGAGCATCAGCTCGATGTCGACGTCTGGATGCTCCTGCTGGAAGTCACTGATGACGGGCGCGATGTAGCGCCGGCCGAAACCCAGCGGCGCGTTGACCTTGAGCGTACCCACCAGGCCACCCTGGCGCGTTTGCAGATCTTCCGACAATGCATCGAGCTGCCGGATCAACTCCGCGCCGCGCTCGCACAGCAGTGCGCCCTCTTGCGTAAAACGCAGGCTGCGCGCGGTGCGGTCAACAAGCCGCGCGCCCAGCTTCTTTTCCAACTGCTGCAGACGCTGCGACACCGCCGAGGGCGTCAGGCCCAACGCCCGCGCCGTGGCAACCAGGCTGCCGTTTTCCTGGATGGCCAGCAGGAAGCGCAGATCGGCGGAGTCGGTCATGGGTGCGCTTTACTTGCCGGCAAAGCGATCGGTGGCGGCGACGAGCTGGTCGAGGATGCCGGGTTCGCTCCATGCATGACCCGCCCCTTCGATCAGGTGGAAATCCGCGTCGGGCCACGCCTGGTGCAGCGCATAGGCGTAGCGCACCGGGCACGGCATGTCGTAGCGGCCGTGCACGATCACGCCAGGAATGCCGGCCAGCTTGTGCGCCTCACGCAGCAACTGCCCTTCTTCCAGCCAGCACTGGTGCGTGAAGTAGTGGTTCTCCAGCCGCGCGAAGGCCAGGGCGAAATGGTCATCGGCGTGCTTGGCGCTGTTGCTCGGGTCGGGCAGCAGGGTGATTGTCTCGCCTTCCCAGACGCTCCAGGCGCGGGCGGCTTCGATCTGCTTGGCGACGTCGTCGCCGGTGAGCACCTTGCGGTAGGCGGCGATCATGTTGCCGCGCTCCGCTTCGGGGATGGGCGCCTGAAAGCGTGCCCATTTCTCGGGGAACATCTCCGACACGCCAAATTGGTAGTACCAGCGCAGCTCGGCCTGCGAGACGGTGTACACGCCGCGCAGCACCAGTTCGCTCACGCGCTCGGGATGCTTCTGCGCATAGGCCAGTGCCAGCGTCGAACCCCAGGAGCCGCCGAACACAAGCCAGCGCTCGGCGCCGGCAATGGCTCGCAGGCGCTCGATGTCATCCACGAGGTGCCAGGTGGTGTTGGCCTCCAGCCCCGCATGGGGCGTGGAGCGCCCGCAGCCGCGCTGGTCGAACAGCATCACGTCATAGCGTGCCGGGTCAAACAGGCGGCGGTGGTCGGCCGAGATGCCGCCACCCGGGCCGCCGTGCAGGAACACCGCCGGCTTGGCACCGGGCGTACCGACACGCTCGTAGTAGATGGTGTGGCCGTCGCCCACATCGAGCATGCCGGTTTCATACGGTTCGATGGGCGGATACAGCGTGCGCAGTGCAGACATGGTCGGTCCTGTCGAAAGGTTGGCGCTTGGGTTGCCGATGAATAGGCCGATTCTACAGAGGGGATCTTGCTTGCACATATTTTTGAACGACGTATAAAATTGTTCATCGTTAAAAATTAGGGGACCCCCATGTCGACCACCCCGATCCCCATCGAAGCCGGCCGCCGCGAACGCAAGCGCACCCAGACGCTCGATCACCTGGCCGCCACCGCCTTCGCCCTGTTTGAACAGCACGGCTACGAGGCGGTGACGATGGAGCAGATTGCCGAGCAGGCCGATGTGTCCAAGGGCACGCTGTACAACCACTTTCCGGTCAAAGAGGCGCTGCTGGCGCACCAGTTTCACGCCGAGCTGGCGGCAGGTGGCGCGCAACTGCGGCCGCTGATCGAGGCGCAAACGGGTTTTACCGGGCGCCTGTCGGTGCTGCTTTCCGCCTCGGCCGACTGGTGCAACGCGCGTCGCCCGTACCTCGCGCCCTACTTCCGCTACCGCTTCGCCAGCGCAGACCTGGCCGCACGCGGCCGCGATGCCGACAAGCGCAGCGGGTTCGAAGCCATCTTCGCGGCACTCATCGATGCAGGCCAACGCTCGGGCGAACTCGACACGCGACTCGACGCAGAGCACCTGGCCGGGCTGTTCGAATACCTCTACCTGGGCACGTTGATGCGCTGGCTGGCCCACCCGGAGATGGATCTGCAAGAAGGCTTCTCAGCCGCCATCGACCTGTTTTTGCACGGCATCGGCAACAAGGAGGCGTGATGGACACCTCTGTGCTGGATTGGTCGGCCGCAGCGGCGGCGGGTGCAGCGGTAGCGGGTGGCAAGGGCTGGCAACTCGGTCGGCTGGCGATACTGGGCGTGCCCGTGCCCGAGGGCTTTGTGCTGAGCGCCGAAGCCAGCAGTGGGCGTGCGCAGGGCGATGCGGTGCCGGACCCCGTGCTGGCCGCGATCACGCAGGCGCTGACTGCGCGCGGCTGGCTGAATGCCCCGTTGGCCGTGCGTTCCTCAGCGCCACAGGAGGATTCTGCGCAACGCTCGTTCGCGGGCATCCACGAGACGCGCCTGAACGTGATCGGCCCGCAGGCGCTGGCGGAAGCGGTGCAGGCCGTATGGGATTCCGCATACGCGCCACAGGCGGTGGCGTACCGCGAGCGCTTCAACATCGACACCGCAGATCTGGCGATGGCCGTGGTCATCATGCCCATGCTGCCGGCGGTGGCTGCGGGCATCGCCTTTACGTGCGACCCACTGGGCGGGCGAGATGACCAGATCGTCATCAACGCGCATTGGGGCCTGGGCGAAGCGCTGGTGGGCGGACAGGCCGATGGCGACACGTTCAAGCTGGAGTCGTCTCCGCAAGACGACACACTGCGCGTGCTCGAACGCCAAATCGGCAAGAAGGCCCGCATGACGCAAGCGCTGGCCGAAGGCGGCACAGCACTCGTCGACACCACCGCAGAAGATGCTCGCCGCGCCGTACTGAACGATGCGCAGCTCATCGCGCTGGCAGCACTGGCGCGCGACACCGCATGCGCGCTCGATTTTGCGCAGCCGCGCTATGACATCGAATGGGTCTGGGACGGCCAGCGCTTCTGGATCGTACAGGCGCGCCCCATCACCACGCGTGGCCGCCACACCTACGCTGCACTCCAAACGCAACCGCGCTTCTGGACGCGCGGCAACACGCGCGAGATGTTTCCCGGGCCGCTGTCGCCCATCGACTGGGCGCTCTACCGCCACGCGGCCAACCGCATGCTGACGCTCACCTACGCGCTGGTCGACTATCCGCTGGTGCCGGGGCTGGACCGTGCCGCGCTGTTCCACGGCCGGGTGTACCTCGATGTCTCGCTGATGCAGTGGGAAGCGTTCGATGCGTTCGGCATCGCACCGGATGCCATCAACCGCATGCTGGGCGGCACGCAGCCGGAGATTGTGGTGCCGCCGGTCACATGGTCACAGCGCCTGGCACGGGGTGGACGCCTGGTGCGCTATCTACTGAGTGCCGGTGCCACGCGCCGCCATGCGCAAAGCGACCTCAACCGTGCGCGCAAGGAGGCCGCGCAATGGCGCGAAGGCGCGTGGCCTGAAGATGCGGCAGAACTGGCCGTGTGCCTGCGCGAACGCTTCGCCACCGCGCGCCGCGCTGATAGCCTGTTCTTCCTGCAAGGCTCAGCAGGCGGCTCGGTCTCGGGGCTGGTCGACATCATCGAGAAACAGCGCCCCGCAGAGGGCCATGCACTCGCCGCAGCGCTCATGGCCGGCGCCGAACCCAGCGTGACCGCGCAGCAAAGCTATGACCTGATGGCGCTGGCGCAGACGGCCGCAACCGATGCAGAGGCGTTGACCTGGCTACGGAGCACCACACGCATCGGCACGCAATGGGCGCAGCAACTGCCCGCACACAGTCCGTTCCGCCAGCAGTTCAAGGCATTTCTAGAGCGCAACGGCCACCGCGCAATCGAAGAGAGCTACTTCCGCAACCCACGCTGGCGCGAGCAGCCGGACTATCTGCTCGACCTCGTTGTTGGCCTGATCGGCAGTGATGCGCAGGCGGTGCGGCAACGGCAGCAGGCGGCGTCTGCGCAAGCTTGGCAACGCCTGCCATTCTGGCTACGGCCAGTCGTGCGGGCGATGCTCAAGAGCGCCGTGCGCGACAGCAACCAGCGTGAAGCCGCACGTAGTGCGCTGGTGGCCTACGTAGAGGTGCTACGTGCTGGCCTGCTGAAACTGGCGGGCAAGCTGGGCGGCCAGGGAGGCGAAGAGGGGCTCGATACGCCGGAAGACATCTTCAACCTGACGCTGGATGAATGCGTGCGTGCGGGCAACGGCACGCTGCCGCTGCGCTTTGCTGCACAGCGTGCGCGCGAGCGCCGGCAGCAGTTGGCGCATTGGGCCGCCGAGCAGGAGCCAGACGTCATCACCGAACAAGGTGAAGCCCCTGCCACAGCCATCGCACCGAGCGCATCCACCGATGATCACTGGACTGGCACCGCCGTCGGCGCGGGCACGGCACAGGGCCAAGCCCGGCTGGTGGACAACGCCGCCGCCGGCACTGCGCTGCAAACCGGCGACGTGCTGGTCGCCCCGAGCACCGACCCGGCCTGGACGCCCCTGTTCCTGAAGGCCAGCGCGCTCGTAATGGAAACCGGCGGTTACCTGTCACACGGTGCCATCGTGGCGCGCGAATTCGGTATCCCGGCGGTGGTGAACGTGCCGGGCATCCGCGCACGGTTGAAAGATGGCGAGACGATCCGCGTGGACGGCAACACCGGCACGATCAGCAGAGTGTCGGTGTGATCACATCAATGTGGCGATGAGGCGACACGAACAGGCAAGAATTGCTGCGGCGCAATATTCCGACTAAAATTAGGGTAATCCCTAGGTTATCGCTCAGAAGGAATCATCATGGAAGCCGCCGCTCTCAACGCCGCCCCAACCTCCCGCTTCGCCCGTTTCTGGCAAGTCCTGCGCCGTGAAGCCAAGCGCGCCATCGCGCTGCACGTGGAAAGCTGCGGCATGATGGCCGAGTTGTATCGCCGCTCGGGCCGCTAAGCCCGTTTGCGCTTTTGCGTCGCACCATCCTCCGGGTGTGACACAGGCATCTCAGCTCAGGTCTCGCTCCACTGCCGCATCAGGTTGTGATACACGCCAATCAGCGTGCGGCGCGCGGTGGCATCCGCATCAGTCTGGTTGAGGGTCTGGATCGCGTTGTCCAGGTCGAACAGCATGGCGCGCTGGGTGTCATCGCGAATCAGGCTTTGGATCCAGAAGAAGCTCGCCACGCGCACGCCGCGTGTGATGGGCGTGACTTGGTGCAGGCTCGTTGCCGGATAGATCACCAGGTCCCCAGCATTGAGCTTGATGCTGTGCATGCCGTAGGTGTCTTCGATCTGCAGCTCGCCGCCGTCGTAGCTGGCCGGGTCTGACAGAAACAGCGTGGCCGAGATGTCGGTACGCAGCTTGGCGCCGTTGTGTGGGTGGATGCGTACGCTGCCATCGACATGCGCGCCGAAGGTCATGCCCTCGCCGTAGCGGTTGAACATCGGCGGGTACACCACGTTCGGCAACGCCGCGCTGATGAAGCGCGGGTGCCGCTCCAGCACGCTCAGGATGAGCTGCTGGCACTGCAGCGCCACTTCGGCGCGCTCATCAATCTGCTGGTTGAGCTTGACCGGCGCCCCCGAATAGCCGGCCGACACGCGGCCATCCACCCAGGCATCGCCCGCGTTGTCGAGCAGCTCGCGCAGCGCAGCCACCTGCGCGGCGTTGAAGACGTTGGGAATACAGACAAGCATGGTGTGGAACGTGCAAAACAAAAGGGGGACGTGCCCGAGGGCCCATCCCCCAAGCCATTACATGCGATACACGACCGACAGCATCGCCGCGCGGCCGGTACCCGGCACGGCGCGACCGCCATCGGACGGAATCAGCGCATCGTAATACGTCTTGTTGAACAGATTGAACACGTTCAGGCGCACGTCGTACTTGGGCTGGTGGTAGGCCAGCATCGCATCCCAGCGCACGAAGCCGCCTACCTGCACGGTGTCGGTGTTGTTGGCGTAGCGCTGCGACATGTAGAACGCGCCCGCACCCACCTCCCAGTTCGGCATGAAGGTGTAGCTCGTCCACACCGTGGCGGCATGCTTGGGCGTGTTGGCTGGCGCCATGCCCTGCGTGCCCGCGGCGATACCGTTGACGATCTCCGCATCCAGGTACGTATAGCCCGCGAAGATCTGCAGCTTGTCGGTCACGTGGCCCGTGGCACCCAGGCGCGCGCCGCGCACTCGGATCTTGCCGGCCGAGGTGTACGTCGTGCTGTCGATTTGCGTGCGCGCGTTGTCCTTGGTGATCTGGAACACCGCCGACGACACCGACAAGTCACCATTGAGCAGATCCCACTTGCCGCCGGCTTCGTACGACTTGTTCTTCTCCGGGTCTAGACCCTGTTGGCCCGTGGTGCCCACCAGCTGCTCCAAGGACGGGTTGAACGACGTGCCGTACGACACGTAGTACGACTGCCAATCCGTCGGCTGCCAGATGCCGCCCAGGCGCGTGCTGACAAAGTTCACCGTCTGCTGCGCATACGGCAGCGCGGTGATCTTGGCCGACGCCGGCGTGTTGGCCGCATTCAGCGAGTTCGAAATGCTGGCGATGTAGCGGTCATAGCGCAGGCCCGCCACCGCTTTCCACTGCTTGGTGAACTCGATCGAATCGTTGAAGTACGCGGCCACCGTGTTGGCCGAGCCGCCCTGCACATTGCCCAGCACGGACGGCGCATTCGACGGCGAGTTCGTATAGCTCGGGCTGACCAGCGGCTCGCACGACACAAACCCGCTCGTCATGCTCGACTGCGCCAGCGGCGTGCCGTTGCATGAACCGTTGCGGTAATAGTTCTGGTTGTCGTAACCGTCGTGGCCGAACTCCGTGCCCACCAGCAGCGTGTGCTTGATTGAACCCGTATCGAACTTGGCCGTCAGCTCGGTCTGATTGAACAGCGCGTAGTCACGGATGCGGCGGTCGTGGCTTTGCAGGCGCACCGACAGCGCAGACAGCGGCAGGTTGCTGTTGGTCAGCGCCGTAAACACACCCGACGAGTTGACCGTACCCACTGCGTTGGGCGCCGTCTCGCGCGCATCGGTCTGCACGTAGTTGAACTGCGTCTGGTTGCGCAGCCGCAGGTTGGGCGAGAACTTGTGGTCGATGTTGGCCGAGAACGCGGCCACGTCCTGCGTGGTGCGGTCGTCCGTAAAGCCGTAGTACGTCTTCGGATCCACGTTGACCGGGTGGCCATTGAGGTTCGGCACGCCGTAGTCGGGCATGTCGCGGTTGTGCTGCAGCAGCGCGGAGATGGTCACTTCGGTGGGCGTGCCGATGCCGAAGCGCCACGACGGCGCAATGCCGAAGTCCTGCGCGGTCATCTCGTCGCGGGTGCTGGTCTTGCCGTTCTGCGCCATGGCGGCCACGCGGAAGGCCGACGTATCGGACGTCGGCGTGTTGACGTCCACCGTGGTGCGCACCAGGCCATTGGTGGTGACCGAACCGGTGATTTCCGTGGCGGCCTTCAGCGACGGCTTCTTCGTCACCTGGTTGATGACGCCGCCGGTCGAACCGCGCCCGAACAGCATCGACGACGGGCCCATCAGCACTTCCACTGAATCGAGCGCGAACAAGTCTCGGTAGTACTGGCCGCGATCGCGGAAGCCATCCAGGTAGATGTCGGTACGCGCCGAAAAGCCGTTCAGGTTGATGTTGTTGCCGATCTGCCCACCCTCGGCCGCGCCGATGGTGATGCCCGGCACGTTGCGCAGCGCATCGGCCAGCGAGCTGGCGCCCTGTGCATCGGTCAGCGCCTTGGGCACCACCGTCACCGATTGCGGAATATCCCGCAGGTTCTCGGGCAGCTTGGAGATCGAGCTTTTGGCAGCGTTGTAGTCGTCACGCGCGGCAGTGGCCTTGACCACGGCTTCAGGCAGCGTGGCGGTGGCAGTCGCAGCGCTGGTGGCAACAACAGGGGTGGATGCAGCTTGCTGAGCGAGTGCGACGGTGGGCGTGGCAAACAGCGCCAACAGCGCGCTGGCGAGTGGGCTGGGGCGATTCGGGCGATTCATCTGGGTGGTTTCTCCGGGCGGCGCCCTTCCTTCTGGATGCCGGCCGCTGCGGAACGCCCTCCTGCGCCCGTGCCGCCGTGCACAAGAGCGCACTACGAAATTCGGACGCAAATATAAATGATAATGATTCGCAACAGCAATCACTTATCATAGATCGCTTGGAAAGTCGTTAAAAACGCACACCAAAAAGCGATCTTGGATTCTCTTTTCCTTGGCATCGGCTGACAAAGCACAGCTTGTCGCCACGCGAGATCCGCAGCCCGGGGCGCTAGGCAAAGCCGGGCAGGGACTGCAGATGTGCGTCCAGCTGCGCCAGGAATGCGCGCGTCTTTGCGGGGATCGGCTTTCCGCTCAGCTTCCTGATGATGCGGGCGCATGGCCACAAGCGCGGCACGGCATCCAACAAGGAGGGTGCGGACTCGCCAGCGCCGGGTGTAACCGGCTGAGCGTACCTATTTCTGCGTAGCTTCTGGAGGCACGGAAGACGCGGGTGACGACGGGCTTTGTGCGTTATCCGCATCTTCGCGCGCCTCTTTTTTGTTTTGCGCCAGCGCCCGCGCATAGACAGACGGCGCGCCCGCCGCATGCGCAGTCACATAGCCGGTGATGCACGCCAGCATGAGTGGCAGCACCACCTGATACGACAGTGTCATCTCGAAAATCATCAGGATCGACATGAGCGGCGCGTGCGTCGTGGCGGCCAGCAGCGCGCCCATTCCAACCACCGCATAGCTGATCGGAACCGGCGCTGCGCCCGGCAGCAACGCGTGCATGCCGGTGCCATACAACAACCCCAGCGCCGCGCCGCAAAACAGCGTGGGCGTGAACACCCCGCCCACCGCGCCTGACCCAGCGCTGGCCGCCGTCGCCACCACCTTGCAGATCAGCACCAGCGCCACGGTCTGCCACAGCCACGGCTGGTGCAGGAAGCTGTTGACCACGCTGTAGCCATTGCCCCAGACCTCAGGCAACTTGGTCGACAGTGCACCCACGATCAACCCGCCCAGCGCCAACCGCAACGTCAACGGCAACTGGGTACGGGCAAAGGCATCACGTGCGCGGTCAATCAGCCCCAGCAGCAGCGGCCCCGCCATGCCCGCAGCCAGGCCGAGCCCCAGATAGGTCAGCACTTCCCAACCGGACACGAAATCGAAATGCGGCATCTCGTAGACCGCGCCGTACCCGAAGAACTGGCGCAACACGATGTCCGCAGTCACGGCCGACACCAGCAGCGGCCCGAGCGTGGCCGTGGTGATGACGCCGAAGACGATCTCGCTCACAAACACAGCGCCCGAGATGGGCGCGTTGTAGGCGGAGGTAATGCCTGCTGCCGCCCCGCACGCAACCAGCAGACGCAGTTGCTCGACCGAGACCGGTCTGATGTGCCCAAACCCGCGCCGCAGCGCGCGCCCCAGCAGCGAGCCACACATCGCCGCCAGTTGCACCATCGGCCCTTCGCGCCCGATGGACGCGCCGCTGGCCACCGAGCACAGCGACGACGCACTGCGTACCAAGCTCTGCCGCGCGCTCAACACACCGTCGCCCACGGCGATGGCTTCCATATAGTCTTCCGAGCCCTTGCGCGGAATCCATTTCAGCCCGATCTGCAGCGTGAGCCCAGCCAGCACGCCGCCAATGGCCGGCACCAGCAGGCGCGCCCACCACGGCAGCGCGCGGGCCGTGGCCACCAGCCCCTGGTCCGTGCCGGAGAGCCACCACTGCAACTGGCGCAAACACTCGCGAAACAGGATCGTCGACAAGGCGCCCGCACAGCCGATCACAGCGGCATAGACGAACACCAGATGCTCGCTGCCGAACGGCAACCGCGCGACCACGCGCTGCCACCACGCAGGGCGCGTTGATGGGGTGGGCGATGGTGTCGGTGTATCCGGAATGTGGGTCATGACGGCCCCGTGAACGGCAGGCCATCATGATAGCGGGCGCACTGCGCTGGGATTACGTCGGCGTGCTCACGGCCCCATCAACAAACCACGCTTCCGGCAAGCCCGCCACGCGCCGGTTCGGGCTCCATGCAATAACGCGCGCCTCGACCAGGTTTTCCAGCACAAATGGATCGCGCGCCACGATGGCATCGATCTCCTCGCGCGACGCAGCGCGCGCCAGGATGCCGCCGCCTTCGCGAGGGAAGAACGGTCCGGACATCAGGAAGTGCCCGCTCGCGTAGTGCGCGTCCAGGTGCTGGCGGTGGGCAGGCAGCACGCGGTCCATCTCGGACAACGGTGCGCGGTAGGTGAAAAGAATCAGGTACAGCATGGGGAGACTCCTTGTGCGTGATGCGTGATGCGTGAAGTGGGATGAAAAGACGCGACGCGAGACACCACCACCGTGCCGAGTGCCTCGCAGAAACGGGTACGGTGTGCGCCGCAGAAATGGGTACGCTCAGGGCCGCAGCAGCAATGCGCCCGTAGTTTGGCCGGCCTCCAGCGCCGCGTGCGCGGTGGCCGCCTCTTCCAACGCATAGGTACCACCCACCGGCACACGCGCCCCTTCGAGCATGCGTTGCAACGCAGCCTGTGCACCGGCGCGGTAGCGCGAGAGATCCGCCATGTAGCGGAACACACCCGGCCGTGCCAGCGCGATCGAACGCGATGGCCCTAGCTCAGAGAGGTCGACATTGTTCGTTTGCGTATTGCCGACGTCGCTCGCCTGGCCGATGCTCGCCACCATGCCGAATGGCCGCGTCACCGCCAAGGACGTTTGCAGCATCGCGCCGCCCACACCGTCAATGACGTAGTCGACGCCTTCACCATCAGTTAGTCGCAGCACGGCTTCGCGCACATCCTGTTGGCGGTACAGCACCACGTGGTCTGCGCCATGGCCAAGCACGGTGGCCGCCTTGGCTTCGCTGCTGACCGTACCAATCACGCGTGCACCCACGCGCTTGGCCCACTGCACCAGCAGCAGGCCCAGGCCACCGGCTGCCGCATGCACGAGTACCGTGTCGCCAGCCTGTACCCGGCGTACCCGGGACAGCAGCATGTGTGCGGTGATGCCGCGCAACAGCGTGGCTGCGACAGTCTCGTCGTCCAGCGCATCCGGCAGCGCGATCGCGCGCTCCGCAGGAATGTTGCGATGGCTTGCATAACCGCCGGGCGCGCCGTCCATCAGTCCAGCCCAGGCCACACGCTGGCCCACCACAAAGCCGCGCACGTCCGATCCCAGTGCTTCCACCACCCCAACGCCCTCCACCCCCAGCACGGCCGGAAACGCCGGCACCGGGTACAGCCCGGCGCGGTGATACACATCCACAAAGTTCACGCCAATGGCGGTGTGGCGCACCGTCAACGCGTTGGGTGCGGGCGGCGGCAGCATCAGGCTGGCGGGCTGCAAACCCAATGTTGATGCGGGTTCACGGAGTTGAATGACCTTGGCATGCATGGCAAATGTCCTCGCAGAAATGGGTACGCTTTTCAGTTTTTTGATGGTGTGTACCGTCACCATCACGTTGTGAAACAAGCGTATTCCGTTCAGAATCACCCGGGAATTTGTAAAAACTGACCATCTTCTGTGCAAAAAAGCTCAGATCGACCTAAGCGAACGCTGACGAGCGCCGCGGCGGCCGAACCTTCTTCTTCCTTGCAGTGGGATGACGTGCGCTACTTCCTTGTGTTGGCGCGCGAGGGCAGCCTGTCGGCCGCGGCACGTCGGTTGGCGGTGGAGCACACCACGGTGGCGCGGCGTGCCGATGCACTGGAGCAATCGCTGGGCGTGCGGTTGTTCGACCGCCTGCCGCGCGGCTGGCGCCTGACCACCGAAGGCACCGTACTGGCCGAGCGCGCAGAACGGATGGAGCAGGAGGCCGCCGGCTTCGCCCGCGCAGCGGCGGGTGCAGGTAGCCTGCGCGGGACGGTACGCATCTCGGCGCCGCCCACCATTGCGAGCCACTTCATCGCACCGCACTTGGCCGCGCTGCACCGCCAGTGGCCCGGTATCAGCCTGGTGCTGCTGGGCGAGACGCGCAACGCCAACCTGATGGCGCACGAGGCCGATCTCGCCATCCGGCTGTCGCGCCCCACCGCATCCACGCTGGCCACGCGGCCGCTGGGCGATCTCGGCTACGGCCTGTACGCAACGCCGGAAGTCCTCGCGCAACCTGAAGCGGAGTGGGAGTTCATCGGCTACGACGAGCGCCTGCGCCACGTGCCGCAGCAACGCTGGCTGGACGCGTACGCGGGCGAGCGCCGCGTAATCCTGCGCTGCAGCGATCTGGCGGCAATCCACCAGGCAGCGCTGGCGGGATTGGGTGTGGCAGCGCTTCCGCACTTCCTGGGCGCGCCCGCAGAAACGGGTACGCTTTTGCGCCGATTGCCGATCGACGACCCCGCACTACACCGGGAAATCTGGTTGGCGATCCACCCGGACGTGCGTCGATCACCGCGCGTACGAGCTGTGGCCGATGCACTGATCGCGCTATTCGACGCGCAGCGATACGTTTTGGCAGGAAATTGAGCGTACGCAGAAATGGGTACGCTTTTGGGGAAGCGCACGCAGAAATGGGTACGCTTTGAGATAAAAAACCGGCGCCAGGAGGTGGCGCCGGTTGTCATTTACGCACTCAACCGCCCAGATAGGCTTCGAGCACGCGCGGATTGCCCAGCAGGTTTTTACCGCTGTCGGCCAGCACGATCTGGCCGGTCTCCAGCACATAGCCATGCTGCGCAATCTTCAGCGCCTGCCGCACGTTCTGCTCCACCAGGAAGATCGTCAGCCCTTCGGCGTTGATGGTGCGCAGGATGCGGAAGATCTCCTGCACGATGATCGGCGCCAGGCCCATCGACGGTTCGTCCAGCAGCAGCACACGCGGGCGGGCCATCAACGCACGACCGATGGCGAGCATCTGCTGCTCGCCGCCCGACAGGTTGCCGGCCAGGCCGTCGATGCGCTCCTTCAAACGCGGGAACAGGTGAAACACACGCTCCAGGTCGGAGGCGATCTGGCTGCGGTCCTTGCGGGTGTACGCGCCCAGCTCCAGGTTCTCGCGCACCGTCATCGTGGTCAGCGTGGCGCGACCCTCGGCCACCTGCACGAGGCCGCGCTGCACGCGCTTGTGAGGCGACCACTGCGAGACGTCTTCCCCCTCGAACAGGATCTGGCCACGCACCTCGCCCTGCGACTTCGGGATCAGCCCCGACAGCGCCAGCAGCGTGGTCGACTTGCCCGCGCCGTTGGCGCCCACCAGCGAGGTGATCTCGCCGGCCTTGAGCGCAAAGTCGATGCCCTTGACGGCTGCGATGTGCCCATACGACACGTCCAGCCCTTTGACTTCCAGCAGCGTCGTCATGCCGTTGCCTCTTCAGCTTCGTCATCATCGCGACCAAGATACGCCTCGATGACTTGCGGGTTGTTGCGGATCGCGTCCGGTGGCCCTTCGGCGATGATGCGGCCGAAGTTCAGCACGGCAATGCGCTCACACAGGCCCATCACGAAGCGCATGTCGTGCTCGATCATGAAGATCGTGTAGCCGCGCGCCTTGATGTTCTCGATCTCGGCCATCAGGTCGACCTTCTCGCCCGTGTTCATGCCGGCGACGGGCTCGTCGAGCAGCAGCAGCTTGGGTTCGGTGGCCAGTGCGCGTGCGAGTTCGAGCTTGCGCTGATCGCCGTACGAGAGGTTGTCGGCAATGTCGTGTGCCTTGTGGTCGAGCTTGACCCACGAGAGCAACTCCAGCGCGCGGTCGCGCGCGCGGCGCTCGGCAGCGCGGTACTTCGGTAGCGACAGCAGCAGCCCCGGTGCGCCGTAATCCAGATGCCGGTGCATGCCCACCACCACGTTCTCCAGCAGCGTCATCTCCTTGAAGATGCGGATGTTCTGGAACGTGCGCGCGATGCCCATCTGCGTGATCTGGTGCGGCTTCTTGCCGACGAGGTTGTCGCCGTTGAACGTGAGCGAACCGCCCGTGGGCGCCAGCAGCCCGGTGATCAGGTTAAACACCGTCGTCTTGCCGGCGCCGTTCGGGCCGATCAAACCGAAGATGCTGCCTTGGGGCACCTCGATGTTGACGTCCTGCAGCACCGACAGGCCGCCGAAGCGCTTGGAAATGGATGCGAGTTTCAGCATGGTGGCCTCCTCAGTGCGATTCGTTGGAAGCCGCAGCGCTAGGCATGATGCCGCCGCGCTTGATGCCAAACCAGCGCGCAAAACGCGCCGGGTCCCAGATGCCCTTGGGCAGGAACAGCACGATCACCATCAGAATCACGCCGTTCACAACCAGGCGGAAATCCTTGAACGCGCGCAGCAGTTCCGGCAGCAGCGAGAGGATCAAAGAGCCCAGCACCGGGCCGGTCAGGCCATTGGTGCCGCCCAGGATCGTCATCGTGAGGATTTCCACACCGCGGTCGAAGCCGAATTCGTTCGGGCCAATGAAGAACGTCAGGTGCGCGTTCAATGCACCCGCCAGACCGGCGATGGCCGCACCCAGCACAAATGCCAGCAGCTTGGTACCCGCCACGTTGATGCCCATCAGGCCGGCAGCGGTTTCGTCTTCCTTGATGGCCTCGAATGCGCGGCCCACTTTCGAGCGACGCATGCGCGCCAGCACGAACAGTGTCAGCAACACGGCCAGCGCCACGTGCCACCACTGCGTGAGCTGCGGAATGCCGTTCAGGCCCAGCGCGCCACCAGTCCAGTCCTCGGTGTTCAGGATCAGCACGCGCACCACTTCACCAAAGCCTAGTGTGGCCATGGCGAGGTACACGCCCGACAGCCGCAGCACCGGCACACCGATGACGAGCGCCACCACAGCCGGTGCCGCCATGCCGCCAGCCAGCGCCACTGAAAACGGCATCTCGGCATTCATCGTCAGCAACGACGCGGTGTACGCGCCGATGCCCATGAACGCGGCATTCGCCATGGCAAGCAAGCCACACGACAGCGTGAGATAGATGGACAGCGCCAGCAGCGCATTGATGCCAAGCGTCAGCACCAGGTTGCTGTAGACCGACCAGAAGTTGTCGAACCATTCCATGTCGGTCTCCTTATGCCTTGCGTTCCAGCACCTTGCCGAACAGCCCTTGCGGCCGCACCAGCAGGATCAGGAACAGCAGACCGAACGCCACCGCATCGCGCATGGTCGAGCCGATGTAGGCCACCGACAGCACCTCGGCAAACCCCAGGAACAGCCCACCCAGCATCGCGCCGCGAATATCGCCCAGGCCACCCAGGATGATGACCGCGATGCCCTTGTGCAGCATCGGCTGGCCCATCAGCGGGAACACGGCGTTGGAGTACAAGCCGATCAGCACGCCCGACAGCCCGCCCAGCGCAGCTGCGGCAAACGAGGTCAGCAAGAAGAGCCCTTCCACGTTGATGCCGAGCAGCGCAGCGGCTTTCGGCGATTCCGCGATCGCGCGCAGCGCGCGGCCCAGTTGCGTACGCTTGAGCAACAACATGAGCGCCGCCATCAGCACGAACGACAGCACGATGATGCTCAGCTCCAGCGGGGTCAGGTGGATGCCGCCCAGCTCCAGCGAGGCATCCGACACGAGCCCGGACGGAAAGCGCATGTTCTCCGCGCCGAACACACCCTGCATGGCGTTGTTGATGGCGATGCCCGCGCCGATGGTCGCGATCATCGGGATCAGGTGAGGCGCGTTGCGGCGGCGCAGCGGGCGCAGCAGTAGCACATCGATGATGAGCCCGGCCACGCCGCTCACGACAAAGCCGACGGCCAGGGCCGCCCAGAGCGGCAGTTCAAAATGGTTCACGACCTGCAGCGCCGCATAGGCACCGAGCATGAAGACCGCGCCGTGCGACAGGTTGATCACGCCCAGGATGCCGAAAACCAGCGTGAATCCCAGGGCAAACAACGCATACACGCAGCCGAGCGACAGCGCATTGACGAGTTGCTGTTCCAGCATGATGAGTCAGGATAAGAGTGTGGCCGATGTCACCAAAGCGGCCACAAAAAAAGCGATGGGGCGTAGGTTTAGCTACGCCCCGCGGTTCGGTTCAAAGCCAACCGAAGATTACTTCTCGATCGTGTACTTGCCGTTCTTGGTCACGCTCACGATCGGCGTCTGCACAGCGTCGTAGCCGGCCGGCTTGCCGCGTGCCGTGACCTGGCGGAACGCAAACGCGCCGGTTGCACCGGTGTGCTTGACTGCCGGCAGTGCATCGCGGATGGCCTTGCGATCGGCTTCCAGGTTGCCGCTGAACTTGACCGCCTTCAGTGCCTTGGATGCGATGTACAGGGCGTCATACGCCTGCGCTGCAAACTGGTCCGGCGCAGCCTTGTACTTGGACGTGTAGGCGGTGATGAACTTGCTGTTCTCGGCCGTGTGGTTCTCGATCGACCACGGGCTGCCCACCCACAGGTTGTCGGACTTGTCCTTGGCCAGGTCGAACACCTTGACCGAGTTCATGCCGTTGCCGCCGATGAAGGGCACGTTCAGACCGAGCTGGCGCGCCTGCACCATGATCGGACCACCTTCGGCAATCAGTGCCGACAGCACGATCGCATCCGGGTTCGTCGCCTTGATCTTGGTGAGCTGGGCCTTGAAGTCCACGTCGCCCTTGGCAAAGGTCTCGGTGGTCGTCACCGGAATCTTCAGGTCTTCGAGCGCCTTCTTGAAGTTGTCGTAGCCGCTCTTGGTGAAGACATCGTCGTTGCCGTACAGCACGGCCACCTTCTTCACGCCGGCCTTCTTCACCACGGTCTGGATCGTGGCCGGCAGCACGTCGGCTTCGGTCACGGAGTTGCGGAAGACGTAGTCACCAATGCTGGTGATGCCGTCTGCCGTGTTGGAGGTGCCAAACGCCACCGTCTTGGCAGCCTGTGCAATCGGGTCAGCCGCCTGGGCCGAGTTGGACAGCGTGGGGCCAAACACCATCGCCACCTTGTCCTGGAAGATCAGCTTCTTGAAGACGTTGATGGCCTCTTCCTTCTTGCCCTGCTCGTCTTCGATCACCAGTGCGATCTTGCTGCCGTTGATGCCACCGGCGGCGTTGATCTCGTCAGCCGCCAGCTGGAAGCCGTTGCGGATGGCCACGCCGTACTGGGCTGCACCGCCCGACAACGCTTCAGCCACGCCGATCTTGATGTCCTGGGCTGCCGATGCCGCGCCCGTTGCGATTGCCGCCCCCGCAGCCACTGCCGTCAACAGCAGCCGTTTGATCATTTTTTGCATGCGAACCTGCTCCTTTTTGTCCGTCGCGATTGCCGATGGCAATTTTCGGTCTTTAAGAGTGCGCTGGCCCAACACCGTCGCTCCCCGCATGCGCCCTGCATCGCGTCCGGTCGCGTGTCTGTCCGGCTCATTGGCAAAGTTCGCGCCACGAAAACAAAAGCAACGTTGGCGAAACAGCGGAAGACCTGCCGTGCGAGCGATGCCGGATCAGGCACGCGCGCATCGAAGTGCGTCGGAGTGTGAAGCGAAGGCGCCATGGGTACAGCGCTCTTGTGCAACGCGCCGGGGTGGCCGGCGCGCGCAGTCAGTCGCGGGACTTTACCGGAAAGCGTACGACCGTGCGATAGGGGATTGTCCGCCGCCCGGCCTGGGGGGCGGATGTTGCGGTGCAATATTGCCTGCGCACAGCACCAGATCGCCATCGAGCGTACCCATTTCTGCGTAGCGTGCACACTGCCGTGCGGCGCCGCAAAATCAGCCGGCAGAAAGCTCGTCGGCACTCACGAACAGGCCCTTGCCACGCGACTTGGCTTCGTACAGCGCCTCATCGGCGGCTTCGAAGACCGCGCTCTGGGCAAGCGTCCGGCTGTCGAAGCCGGCCAGGCCGATACTGGTGCCGATCTGCACGGTGATCTCGCCCAGGCGAAACGGCTTGTTGCACGCAGCAAGGACAGTGCGTGCGACGGTCTTGGCGTCTTCTGGCTGCGAGAGCTGCTCCAGCACGACAGCAAACTCATCGCCGCCAAAGCGGGCCACACCATCGTAGGGCCGCACGGCGCGGGCCAGGCGCTGCGCGAAGGCACGCAGCAGCGCATCGCCCACGGAGTGACCATGCGTGTCATTGACAGCCTTGAAGCCGTCCAGATCGAGCAGCAGCAACGCGCCCACGGTATCGGTCACGCGTGCCTGGTCCAGCGCGGCGAGCAGGCGCTCGTCAAAGCCGGCGCGGTTGAGCAGGCCGGTCAGGTGGTCGGTGGTCGTGAGCGCGCGCAAGCGCAGCTCCTGCTTTTTGCGCTCGGTGATGTCGAGCGTGACAGCATGCACGCCAGCCACGTGCCCCTGCGCATCGAACTGCGGCAGGTAGCTGATCTCTTCACAGCGGTATAGGTCGCGGCCGCGGTACTCGCGTTCGAAGACGATGGTCTCGCCGGCCAGCGCGCGCCGCAGGGCATCACGCAGGATGCGGTAACCATCCTCGCCCACCACCTCGCGCACGGTCTGCCCCAGCATGGTCGCGGCAGGCCGTCCGTAGGCCTTCTCGAAAGCGGCATTCAGGAAGCGGAAACGCTCATCCGTGTCGACAAAGGACACCAGCGCGGGCAGCGCATCCGTCACCGTCTGGAGTGTTTCGCGGCTGCGCTGCAGTTCTTCCTTGGCGGCCTTGTCCCGCGTGATGTCGCGCATGATGGACGAGAAGTGTTCCATCCTGCCGCCCGGGTTGCGGTGCGCGATGATCATGTGGTTGATCGGTACGACCTCGCCGGTGACGCGGCGCACGGTGGTCTCGCCAATCCACACGCCGTCGCGCGCTGCGGCGGGTACGGCCACTTCACGCAGCCAGTCCATCGTCTCGGGCGGATAGAAATCTCCCACGGTGAGCGCGCGTACGTCAGCATCCAAAGGAATACCCGCAAAACGCCGACCAGCCGGGTTGATGTAGGTAACGTTGCCCAGCAGGTCAGTCTGCGCGACGAAGTCGGTGGTGGAATCGAGAATCTTGGTCAGCACGCGCGAGGCCTGCTCGGCGCGGGCGCGCTCGGTGATGTCTTCCATCGCGCCGACATGACCAACCACTTCGCCATCCACACGCACCGGCGCGGTGTTGACCACCAGCAGGCGCTCGCCCGCGCCGGGCACGATCACGCGCTGCTCGGCGCTGTAGCCTCTACCGTGCGTGACGGCATCGCGCCAGCCCGCCTCCCTGGCGTCCCGGTCGTTCGGGTGCAGACGGGCCAGCCACACATCGGCCAACGCCTCTTCATGTGTGGCGCCGAGCAGCTGGCGATACGCCTCGTTGGCGTAGACCGTGCGGCCAGCGGCATCGGTACGGAACAGGCCCATCGGCGAGGCGTCGTTCACGGCTTCGAGCTCGGCACGCTGGCGGGTCACCTCGCTCATCAGCTTGTGGAACGCGTTGGAAACCGCTTCGATTTCCACCGAGGCACCGGGCAACTCCAGCGGCTGTGCATCACGCAAGTCGGTGTGCGAGAGCTGCGTCATGGCGGCATGCAGGCGACCCAGCGGGCGCAGCAACCATAGCATCGCCGCCCACACCGACACGCCAATCAGCGCTGCCAGCAACACGAGTGACCAGCGAAAACGCTGGCGCATGATGAAGAGCTGACGGTTGGCCTCGGCGCCGGGCAATACGGCGCCCAGCGTCCAACCGGTGGCGATGATGTCCTGCGTGGTGACGATGTCGCCGCCGGGCTCGGGCAGCGCAGCCGGATCACTGCGGAACGCCGCCGCAATGGCCGGATCGGCATCAAGCGGTGCGAGCATCTTGTCGGCATCGGGGTGCACGATGTAGACGGGGTGCTCCCCGCGCGCGATCAGGTAGACGTGGCCAGTCTGGCCGACGCGCATATCGCGCAAGTCGCCCAGGAAGTTTGGCTTGAGCAGGTATAGCGCCGCGCCGATCAGCCCGACGAGGCGGCCGTCCTGATCGTGCACAGGTACGGCCAGGATGACGATGGGCTCACCGCCCACGCGGTTGCGCAGCGGTGCGGAAATGGTCGACTGGTCGACCACCATGACCTGCTTGAAGTAATCCCGATCAGAGATGTCGATGCCGATCACGCCTTCGCGGTATGGCGAAGTTGCGGTGACCTTGCCATCAGCAGACGCCAGGAACACGCCGTCGAACAGGCCGCTGGTGGGCAGAATGGACTCGAAGAAATGGGTACGCTGTTCCGGCGTATCGAACCGCACCGTGTGCATCTGCTGTGCGGTGCGCTCCAGCACGCCCAGGTAGGTGTCGAGCCGTTGCTTGAGGTCTTCGGCGGATTCCCGCACCAGCGCGGTCTGCTGCGCCTTGATCTGCGCCATCAACTCGCGGCGGATTGGCTCGCGCTGCGACCAGCCGAACAGGCTCACCACCGTCACGCTGATGACGGTCGCCATGATGGCCGCCTGCGACTTCAAGGTGAGTTTCATCGGACAGGAACAGTAGCCAGCCAACAGTGATAGGGAGCACTCACCATAGTGCTATGCCCGCAGGCTGCTGTCGAGTTGCCAGCGTGCCGGCGGCGCACGCACGCAACGGTCTAGCGACGCGCGCAGACGTAGGCGGCTGAGCGCGCCGCCAGCGTACCCGGCCGGATGCGCATCCAGTGCGCGCCGGTAGCGTTGCCGGTGTCGAGCGTGGCGCCGCCAGGGTCGCGTACCACGTAGTCGACCAGACGGATGCGCTGGCGACGGCAGTCGATCTCCTGGCGCGAGAGGATCACCGTACCCGGCCGATAGCGCGTACCATAGGCACGGCGCTCCCCCCGCTTGAGCACGGTGCGGGCCAAAAAGGTCTTGTGGCCGATGTGGTTCGAGCGCAGCGAAGTGCGGTCGATCGAGGCCGCCACCGACGTCGTCGTCAGGTACTCGTGCCAGCGCGCCGCCCGAGCGGGCGCCGCCATGCCGATGACACCGATGCCCACGCCACACACCCAGATCCACCGCCACATCATGCGTTTCACGACCGTCTGCCCTGCCAGGAAGCGCGGCACCTGCTGCCGCCCGCAGACATTGTAACAATCGCGCCATCTGGGGCAGATGACGGCGCACGAGGGCGTGGCCACGGCCCTCAGGTAGCATGCGGGCAACCTGATCTGCGTCATCCGCCATGCCAACCGTTCCACTTGCCACCCTTGCCGCCCACGCCTTTGCTGCCCTGCTGATCGCCTGCGTGCCGATTGGCGCGTGGCTCTGGCTGCGCCGGCGCTTTGACCTAGCGTGGCGCGACATCTTCGTGGGTGCGGCGGTGTTTGCCGTATTTGCGCTGGTGCTGGAGCGCCTGCTGCATGTCTATCTGCTGCAGCTCAATCCCGTGACGGCGCATTGGCTGCGCACACCCGCACTGTTCGTCATTTACGGCGCGCTGATGGCGGGGCTGTTCGAAGAGGTTGGCCGCTGGCTGGGTCTGCGCTTTCTCACGCGCAAGCCCGGTGATGCGGCCACTCCCGTCGCCTACGCGCTCGGACACGCTGGCATCGAAGCGTGGCTGGTCGGCACAGCATCCCAAGCGCAGATGGTCATGTTCGGCATCGCCGCCAACCGGGGGGATCTGGATACGCGCCTGGCGGCCAGTGGCGCTGAATCCATGATCGGCACGATCCACGCCATGCTGATGCAGCTCTCACCGTGGCTGGCAGCGGGTGCTGCGGTGGAACGCATCGCGGCGATGCTGATCCAGTTCACCTTGACGCTGGTGGTCTGGTACGCGGTGCGGCAGCGGCGTTTTGCGATTGTGGTGCTGGCGATCCTGCTGCACGCGCTGGCCGACCTGCCCGCCGCGCTCTACCAGGTGCACGTGCTGCCGCTGGCGGTAACGGAAGCCGTGTATGCCGTCGTGGTCGTACTGCTGGCAGCCACATGCTGGCCGCCGCAGGGCGGCAGGAAGGTAGGCGAATCGTCGCTGCGTTAGGTCGCTGCGTTAGGTCACTGCGCTAGTTGGATCGGAAGCGATCCGGCTCGATGCCGTGCCGATTGAGCTTGTCGTACAGCGTCTTGCGCGGCACAGCCAGCAGATCGGCCGCGCGGGCGACGTTGCCTTCGGTGGCACGCAGCGCATCTTCAATGGTGGTGCGCTCCACCGCCATCATGCGGCCGGCCAGTGAGTGCTGGCTCGCCTCCGTTGCGACCAGACCATCGTCCAGACCCAGACAGAAGCGCTCGGCCACGTTCTTGAGTTCGCGCACGTTGCCGGGCCAGTCGTGGTGTTGCCAGCGCATCATGTCCTGCGCGGACCAATCCGGCGCAGCCCGGTCGTAGCGCACGCCGGCCTGCTGCAGAAAGTGGGCCATCAGCAGCGGGATGTCCTCGGCGCGCTGACGCAGCGGCGGCAGCGCAATCGACACAACGTTCAGGCGGTAGTACAAGTCCGCGCGGAACGCACCGCGATCCGACGCCTCCTTCAGATCCACCTTGGCCGCGGCCACCACGCGGCAATCGACCGGCACGCTCGCGTTGCTGCCCAGCCGCTCGATGCTGCGCTCCTGCAGGGCACGCAGCAGCTTCGCCTGCAATGCCAGCGGCATCGATTCGATCTCATCCAGAAACAGCGTGCCGCCGTTGGCGTATTCCATCTTGCCGATGCGGCGACGGTTGGCACCGGTGAAGGCGCCCGACTCGTGGCCGAACATCTCGCTCTCGAACACGGATTCGGGCAGTGCCGCGCAATTGAGCGCGACGAACGGACCGCGCCGCCGGCTGCCCTCGTGAATGGCGCGAGCGAGCACTTCCTTACCCGAGCCGGTCTCACCGGTGACGAGGATGTCGGCGTCGGTCGGTGCCAGCGCGGTGACGAGCCGGCGCACGTTCTGCATGGCCGCGCTCTGGCCGATCAGTGGGTACGCCTGCCGGCCCTGTAACGCCTCACGCAGTCGGAGGTTTTCGGAAGTGAGCCTGCGCTTTTCCAGCGCGCGCCGTACCACGTCGACCAGGCGCTCGGAGTGAAACGGCTTCTCCATGAAGTCGTACGCACCAGCACGCATGGCGGCCACAGCCATCGTCACATCGCCATGACCGGTGATGAGGATGACGGGCAACTGGCGGTCGTGCTGCAGCATCTCGCGCAGTACGGCCAGGCCGTCGCGGCCGGGCAGGCGCACGTCGGTCACGACCACGGCAGGCGTTTGCGTGGCGAGCGCAGCCAGCGCGCTTTCCGCATCGGCAAAAGACTGCACCGGCACGTCCGCCAGCGTGAGCGCTTGCTCGCAGCCCAGGCGCACCACGTCGTCGTCTTCGATCAGGAAGACAGGTGCGTGATCGATGGGGGAAGACAGATCAGGAGAGACGTTTTCAGGCATGCGGTTTTACGACACGTTCCAGCTCGATGACGAATTCTGCGCCGCCAGCGCCGTCGTCGGCATTCTGGCCCACGAGCCGCCCGCCGAAATCTTCGATGATGGCCAGTGAGATTGCCAACCCGAGCCCAAGGCCCAGGCCGTCGTCCTTGGTGGTGAAAAAGGGCTCGAACAGGCGCGGCAGTACGTCGGGGGGAATGCCCGGGCCAAAGTCGCGCACGGTGATGCGTACCCAATTCTCGATGGGTTCAACGCGCACATGCACGGCGGCGGATTCGGGTTGCGAGGTCTCGGCCATCGCATCAATGGCGTTGCGGATGAGGTTGACGAGCACCTGCTCCAGCCGCACGGCGTTAGCCCAGACAGCCAGGTCGGGCGGCACCGGCGGGGCCGTCACCGTCACACCCACCTGGCGGCGGCGCGTTTCCACCAGCATCAGCGCCTGGCGGATGGTCTCGTCCACCGACACTGCCGCGCGCGCCTCATCCCCACGCGCGCCCTTGCGCGAGAACGCCTTGATGTGCGAGACGATGCGGCCCATGCGCTCGGCAAGCTGGCTGATGTGCGTGAGGTTGCCGCGCACCTCGTCGATACGGCCACGCTCGGCCAGTTGATTGGCGTTATCGGACAGCGTGGTCAGCGCGGTGAGCGGTTGATTGAGTTCGTGCGTGATGCCGGCAGCCATCTGGCCCAGCACCGCGAGCTTGCCCGCCTGCACGGCAGCATCACGCGTCTCGCGCAGGATGCGTTGCGCGGCGTCGAGTGCCTCGACCTTGCTGGCGAGTGCGGTGTTGGCGGAGGTCAGCTCAGCCGTGCGCTGGACAATGCGCGCTTCCAGGTCGCGTTGGACTTCGCGCAGGGCAGCGCGTGCGCGGCGTTGCTCTTCGCGGCGGCGGGTACGCAGGCGCAGCGCGACGAACACGGAAAAGACCAATGCCATCGCAAACGCAGCGCTGGCACCGGCCACCAGGGCGGTACGCTGCTCATCGCGCGGGTCAATCAGCACGGCGACCTGCCAGCCAAGCAGGCCCACGGGCCGGTACTGCACGCGCAGTGTCGACGCCGATTTTCCGGGCAGCGCAACGCGTACGGTCTGGGGCGGTTGGTCCGCAGAAAAGGGTACGCCCCCGGCTTGGGTGTCGAGTGACGTGAGGGAATGCGGCGCATATTGGCGCGTCGCGTCGAGGGCAGTTTGCTGTTCGGGGCTCAGCGTGCCGAGTGTGCGGTACTTCCATTCAGGCACAGACGACAGAAAGATGACGCCGTGGCGATCCACCAGCAGCACCGTGTCGCCGCTGCGCGAAAGCGATGCCTCGAAGGCATCCAGGTTGACCTTCACGACCACCACGCCGATCGGCTTGGCGTCTTCGCGTACGGGGGCAGCCACAAAATAGCCGGTCTCGCCGGTGGTGTTGCCTACACCGTAGAAGCGGCCCAGGCCCTCACGCATGGCCTCGGCAAAGTACGGGCGAAACGCGTAGTTCTGGCCAACGAAGGAGGTCGGCAGATCCCAGTTGCTGGCCGCGATCGTGAGGCCAGTGGTATTGATCAGGTGAGCGGCAGCCAGATCGGTGGCCGCCTGGACTTCTTTCAGATAGGCATTGGCGGCACGACGCATGGTGGCGTCCCCCACCTGCGCGCCTTGCAGCAGCGCAACGTGCAGCACGTGCTCCAGCGCCGCCAGCCGCGGCAACGATTCATAGCGCGCCAGCGTGCTGCGCAGGTTCTGCGCGTAGAAGGTGGTGCGCTGGCCGGCTTCTTCAGCGCGCGTGGCAACGTAGCGTTGCAGGGCGATGGCGTAGGCGCCCCACCCTGCCGCCGCGCAGCACGCGGCCATGGCCAGCGCAACGGCCAGCCGCCAGCCGCGCCCGCGTGCGGGGTGGGCAAGATCGGCGTGGCCGTCAGGTTGGGTCATGAATGCATCAATGTTCGATTCGCGAGTACTTGCGAGTATCGCGCATGAACACGTACACCATCAGCGAAATGAAGATCGTGCCCGTCACATACCAGTAGAACAGCGACTCGTGGCCGGCCTGCTTGAGCCACAGCGCGATGTACTCGGCCGTGCCGCCAAAGATCGACACCGTGAGCGCATACGGCAGCCCCACGCCCAGCGCACGCACTTCCGCCGGGAACAGCTCGGCCTTCACCACCGCGTTGATCGACGTGTAGCCCGAGACGATCACCAGCGCGGCCATGATCAGGAAGAAGGCCGTCCACACGTTGGTGGTCTGGCTGATGCCGGTCATGATGGGCACCGTGAACAGCGTACCCAGCGCGCCGAACGAGATGAGGATCGGACGACGGCCAATGCGGTCGGACAATCCGCCCACGATCGGCTGCAGAATCGCAAACAGCAGCAGCGTGGCGCCGGACACCAGCGTGGCCTGGTCCTTCGACAGGCCGACGGTGTTGGCCAGGAACTTCTGCATGTAGATCGAGTACGTGTAGAACGCGACCGTACCGCCCAGCGTCAGGCCCACGACGGTAGCCACCGCACGCGGATGCTTGGCGAGCTCGGCCAGCGTGCCGCGCTTCTTGTTGTCCTTCGCAGCGGTGAACGACTGCGTCTCTTCCATGTGCGAACGCATGCGCATCGCAATCAGCGCACACAGCGCACCGATGAAGAACGGAATGCGCCAGCCCCATGCCTCCAGTTGCTCATGCGTCAGCACGAACTGCTGCAGCACGATCAGCAATGCCAGCGCCACCAGTTGTCCGGCGATGAGCGTGACGTACTGGAAGCTGGAGAAGAAGCCGCGGTTTTCCTTGTTGGCGACTTCGCTCAGGTAGGTGGCGGACGTACCGTACTCCCCGCCCACCGACAGGCCCTGCAGCAGGCGCGCCAGCACCAGCAGCACCGGTGCGGCAACGCCGATGGTCGCGTAGCTCGGCGTGAGCGCGATGATGAGCGAACCCATGCACATCAGCACCACCGAGAAGAACAGCGCGCGCTTGCGGCCATAGCGGTCGGCATAGATACCCATCAGCCAGCCGCCTACCGGACGAGCCAGAAAGCCGACGGCAAACACCGCAGCGGTATTCAGCAACTGCGCGGTCTGGTCACCCTTGGGGAAGAACGACTTGGCAAAGTACAGCGCAAACGCCGAGTACACATACCAGTCGTACCACTCGACCAGATTGCCGACCGAGCCGGAGAAAATCGAACGCAGACGGCGACGCACATCTGCGGGGGTGTCTTTAGTGGGGGCTTGGGTGGGCGTGTGCGTGGGCACATGCGCGCCCGTGACCGCGCCAGCCTGAGGCTGCGTCATGGTGTCTCCTTGGAGCGTTGCGGCGGTGCTGTCGAAGCCCGCCGGTTAATAGGTGGTCGCTCTTACTCAAGAAGCATTCCATGCGGAAGGCAGGCACAGCGATCCGCCGCAAACGCCTTTGGGGCAAGGCTTTGCGGGAGATCGCCGGATCAACGAGGACAAGGAAAGTGTGCGGTTTTCCAGAATCGGCCACGCAGGCTGTGCGAAAACCCGCACGGTCGACCAAGGGCAATCGTTACGGAACGTCAGGCGGCCACGCCCAACGGGATGGTGTCGCGCACCAGCGGGTCTACTTCATCCACCGTTTCCTGCGCAGGTTGCAGATCCATGCGCGCGGCCAGATAGGCCGCAAAGTCAGCACGCACTTCCGGATGGCGCAGCGCAAACTCTACCGTGGCCTGTAGGTAGCCGAGCTTGCTGCCGCAGTCGAAGCGCTGGCCGCGATAGCGATACGCCAGGACCTGCTCTTCAGCGAGCAAGCTCTGGATGGCATCGGTCAACTGCAGTTCACCGCCTGCCCCGGGCTTCAGGCTACGCAGATGATCGAAGATGCGCGGCGTGAGGATGTAGCGCCCAACGACACCCAGGTTGGACGGCGCCTTCTCCGGCGCGGGCTTCTCGACAATACCGTCGAGCCTGACCAGGCGGTCATCCCATTCACGGCCCGCCACCACACCGTACGAACGTGTCGCCTGCGGCGCAATCGTCTCCACGCCAACGATCGAGCAGCGATAGTGGTCGTACAGCTCAGTCATCTGCTGCATGACGGGCGGCTGGTGGTCCAGCAGATCGTCCGCCAGGATCACGGCAAAGGGTTCGTCGCGTACCAGTTTCTGCGCACACAGTACCGCGTGGCCCAGCCCCAGCGTTTCAGGCTGGCGCACATAGAAGCACTCGACGCCGGGCGGCTTGATCGACTGCACCATCTCCAGCAGCGCGTGCTTGTTCTTGACCGCCAACTCTGATTCCAGCTCGTACGCCTTGTCAAAGTGGTCTTCAATCGCTCGTTTGGCGCGGCCGGTGATGAAGATCATCTCCGTAATACCCGCAGCTGCCGCCTCTTCCACCGCATATTGAATCAGCGGTTTATCGACAATCGGCAACATCTCTTTCGGGCTGGCCTTGGTGGCGGGCAGAAAGCGCGTACCGAGCCCCGCCACGGGAAACACGGCCTTGGTGATCTTCTCGTTCATGACAACTCCATCGGTGAGACGTAGCGTCATGAGCAAGTCATATGCCTACGGCTCGGCCCTTTAGCGGAGCGGGATGGTCAGTTCACGAGCGCATTCGAACGCTGTCCGGCGTGCCTTTCCTACAACCGATTGCAAGTCGGCCGAGCCAACTTTCAGCGCCGAAAGTTGAAAAGCGTACCCAATTCTGCGAGACCGCTGACACCCGTTTGCGGCGCAGCAGGCCAGTAAGTACACGCCAACAGCGCATCAGGAAGATGGCTTGACCCAGCCGCGCGAGACCGGCGCGGCGCGTTCGGGCGCGCGGCGATAGGCGTCGATCTGGGTGCGCAGTTGCGTCACCTCTGCTTCCAGCGTGCGGATGCGCTGGCGCAGCTGGTCAGCTTCGTTTTGCGTCTGTTGGCGCACCGCGTCGTTCTGCAGGCGCAGGAAGCGCTCGGTGCCGGCCAGCGCGCTGGCTGCGCCTTCCAGACGCGTGACGGTCTCAAAAGTCTGTTCCAGGCGCTCAAGCGTTTCATCCGTCAGCTTGGGCGGGGTGGCCGGCGCCGTCGCCAGCGCCTCGCCAAGGCGCCGCTCCAGATCCGCCATTGCCGCCTGCAGCTGTCGGTTGCGCGCGGCTTCGTGCTCCAGCGCACGTTCGGCCACTTCGGCGCGGATGCGCGCCTCCATCCACTCGGCACCGGCGCCCGGTGCACCGATTGCACGTGATGCCACCCGATCACGCTCTTCGCGGGCGGAGTGGCCGGTTAGCGCCTGGGGCGTACCCGTTTCTGCGTGCGTCCACGGGATCGGCCACGGCGATACGGCGTCAGCAGCAGGGCCTGCAGACGTGTCACCGCGGCCTCGCGCACGATCCACCGCCTTCTGCAGCGTTGTATTGCTTGGCCGGCGTTGTATGCCAGCTTCAGCTAACCACTGAGCATATCGGCGTGCGCCATATACGCGGCGTGTCACAACGTGGATCGCATCAATCACCTCATCGAGGAATACCGCGTTGTCGTGCGGGAAGGCGACATCCAGACGCTGGATCGCATCAACGATCCGCGATTGCTGTTCGGGCGAGAAATGGAGACCGGGTCTGGCCATAATTGATGGTTCTGATGTTCATACAGTGTACATCAAGTGTTAAAAACATCAATATCGGCACTTAACAAGTCATTATTTATATAACTAATTTTTATAGTTGTAGCGGCGTTATCATGCCAAGAACAGTCGAAAGAGCCTCCGGAATGCGTTTGCGGAAGCGCTTTCAGCGGTGCAGTGCGCCTTGCTGAACCATTGCGCATGCGGGCTTCGGGTGCGCAGAAATGGGTACGCCCTCCCCTCTTGGGGATCGGCGTGCCGGC
Source organism: Ralstonia sp. AU12-08 (assembly GCF_000442475.1). Taxonomy (NCBI): domain Bacteria; kingdom Pseudomonadati; phylum Pseudomonadota; class Betaproteobacteria; order Burkholderiales; family Burkholderiaceae; genus Ralstonia; species Ralstonia sp. AU12-08. The sequence continues at coordinate 232,697 of NZ_ASZV01000005.1, forward strand.
GAATGGGCAAAAAAAAAGCGCCCCAAAGGGCGCTTCTGATGATCTGCGGCGGGTGGTTACAGCAGTGCGATATCCAAGCCGAAGCGACTTTTCAGCGCTTCCACCAGGGACTCGCGAGAAGCCCGATCTTCCAGCTTCACATCCAACATGACGCGGCCGGAATCCCATTCCTTGATTGTGCCGAGAAGATCACCTTCGCTGCTGCGAATCTTGTACTGGCGGCTGACTTCCTTGACCTTCCGGGTACGCCCTTCCTGGGCCACTTTTCGGATCTGTTCAACATCGCGGCTGGACAGACCTTCTTCCAGTACCCGATGCACCAGCTCGCGCGTGCGCTCCTCTCCAGCGCTCTTGAAGTACAACGTCAACTCGTAGCCGGTCGCAATCCCGATCCCCGCAGGGCGCTCTTTCATGACGTCGAGCACGGTTTCCGGCAGCTTCAGCAGAGCCAGGGTCTTGTTGACCGTACCGGCTGACACACCAGTAATCTCACAAATATCTTCTTCTTTTTTAACTTTTCCTTCATCCAGCAACTGCCGCCAGGCGATGGCATTGTCGAGGACCGACTGCCCTGAACGCTGCTCGTTCAGCACAAACGACAATCGGTAAAAGTCGATATCCGACAGGCCGTCCTCAATGAAGCAGTCCATCTCGGCCTTGCCCGCGGCGGCCAGTGCCCGCTTGCGATAGTGGCCATCGATCAGGACATACCAGCCAGGCCTAGCAGGATCGGGAGCCGCCAAGCCAGGCGTCTGTTGGCCGTGCGTGGCAATCGAAGCCGCCCGTTCCTGCACGATCTGCGGATCGTAGATACGCCGGGCGTTGAGCGGGTTCTCCTGCAGACGCTCCAGCGGGACCTTGATGACGCGGCGCTCAGAAGTATTCGCGGGCGTCGGACTTTCAGCGCTGAAAGCGGGGGCCGCAGGCTGTCCAAGCAGGCCGCGCGGATGCGAGGTGATGGCCTGCTCAGCCAACGCAAACCGATCAACCGGAGTCGCTTTGGTTTTCTCTGCCGCGATACCTGCCAGCATCCCATCTTTGAGCGATTTCAACTTCGCGCTCATACGCGTTCCTCCTGCAACAACTGCAACACCTCGTCGACCAAGATGTCGATCTCATTGACTGCGTCTCTCGCACCTTGCACGCCGTGCACCGTCGCACCGATTGCCTGGCACTCCCGGAATGCCGAGCGAGAGCCAATCATGGAATTCATTAATGGGATATCGCCATCATCACCAAGAATTTCAATTGCTTGCTTGGCGAGCGATACCCGTCGCTGAACCATGTTGGCCAACACGCGAATCCGCAGTGTTTCGTTAGTCACCTGCGCCTGCTGCGCGAGCGCCTTGGCAGCAACTGCAGCCCAGAGATCTGGCGGTGAGGGTACGACTGGAATCAAGGCGATGTCGGAAATCAACAACGCACTAGACGAGGAAGGAGAATGGACTGCTGGCGGACAATCGACCACGATGTAGTCGTAGTCACCGACAAACTTGCGAACTTCCCGATGCATCGCACCGCCCGACGGGGCAAGGCCGATCACCGAAGCGGGGAACGGCTTTTCATCTGACGCCTGTGCAGCCCACCGGGTAGCCGTACCCTGTTCATCCATGTCGACCAGCAGCGTCTTACTGCCGCGCAGGCCAAGGGTTCCAGCGATGTGCATGCTGACCGTCGTCTTGCCGCACCCGCCCTTCTGATTAAATACCGTTACGATCTTGGCGCTCACTGGTCCTCCACTTTCAGCGCTGAAAGTCAGTAGCGCCCATCTTAGGGAAGAGATTGCGAAAACACAAGATCAATAAAATTTAATTTATATAAATAGAGAAACGCGCGCCGCTAGACGCAAGCGGAGTTCAATCCACTTAAATTGAGATGTAAATGCCGTCTTCAGCGCATAACGTTCTGCGTTTGCCCCGGTACTTGCGCACTTTCTAGGTGTTTACCAGTGCGTGCGGAAAAGCGACATTGCGCAGAAATGCCGGCCATCGACACTGTGCCCCAAACTGGTTATGATGCTTAGACAGTCGTCTGAAGACTTTGTCTACGCAGGATTCGGAATCAGCCGGACTCTTCGTGCGATGTCCGGATCGGCTGGATGACTTGTATTTTTTGTTTTTTTAAAGGAATTTTTGCATGGCCTCGGGTACTGTCAAATGGTTTAACGAAACCAAAGGCTTCGGCTTCATCACTCCGGACGGCGGCGGCGCAGATCTGTTCGCGCACTTCTCCGAAATTCAAGGTTCGGGCTTCAAGACCTTGAAGGACGGCCAGAAGGTCTCGTTTGAGGTGAAGCAAGGCCCGAAGGGTCTGCAAGCCTCGGCGATCAAGCCGGAATAAGCATTTCAGGCTGACGGCCTGAAATGAAAAAGGGGAGCCTCGGCTCCCCTTTCTTTTTGCTCGCAGCAAACAGTTCGTCCTGCTTCAGGCTAGCTTTCGCACACTGGTGCGCGATGGTTGCAGGATCAGCGCCTTCGAAGAATCCGCATCCACCTTGGCATCCGGGTACACCACCAGCACATCCTTCAAGGCCTTGCGGAACAGTGCACGGAATTTCCGCTCGCTCTCGGTCTCAGTACCAAACTGCATCTGCAGCGCTTCCCACGGGATCTCTGTACGCTTCTGGATCGTGAAAAAGCGGTAGGTGAGCCACGAATACACATCGAGCGCAAACGGCGATTGTTTGAGCGCTTTCAACGCGCGCATGTCTACCGGCACTGGGCGATTCACGAGCTCGTTGAAGAACGGTTCGGACAACACCACGAAGCTCTCGAACATCGAGCCCTGGCCCGGCTGCATTGGGTCCCACCAGGTCGACAGTTGATCTGCCAGCAGGTAGCCGATACGGTCGATCGATAGTGGTTCCTGATTCTGGTTCTGGTTTTGGCTCGGCGCCGACTTGTTCTGCACGATCGCAATCGTCGCCGAGAACAGGCGGATCATTTGCTGGCGCACCAAGGTCATGGTGCCCCGCTTGCCACCTGTGGCCATCGGAATGCCCAGGTTGTACATGAACTCCGACAGCGAGTTACCAAGCGAGATGCGCCGGTCTTCCACCGTTCCCTGGAATTCCCCCCGCTTTTTCTTGGCCATGATCTCTTTGCCGATCCAGGCGAGCATCAGCCGTGGATACGAGCCGTAGGGATAGCCAAAGGAGACCGTCTCCGAGACGATGCGCTGCCGCCCGTTGGTGGCCCTTTCAGAGCGCTGCTGGGTGAAGTACCCAGGCTGAATCATCAGCGAGATATTGCCGCTCGAGCGCGTCCAGACGGGCGGCGAGCCCTTGGGCGCCCGGTAGGGGAGGGTGACTTGCACGCTGGCACGGCTGAGGAAGCCGACTTCGCCGCTCTGCCACGCGTCTTCACGTTCCATTGCCTGTGCCTCATCGAACAGGCGCTGAAATTTCTCCGGTGCGGCAATGACTTGCCCTCCCGAGGGGACGATGATGCGGCCGGGCGAATTGTCGTCCGACTTCCCGTTGGGTGTAAGGCGTTTGGTGACCATGGTGAGCAGGATTTGTTCAGAGCCTTTGTACTAAAACGCCTTCGGCTTGTCACGCAGAATTGGGTACGTTCTCTGACTTTCACTCGTTGTCGCGGGAAGGGCATCGGTGGGCAACCTGAAGGGTTGTCCACGGAAGACCTTTCCTCACTACAAGTTATCTATACCTTCTACGTTTACTACAGGTAAACCGTATACGCGCCCCCCAAAGCCTTGTCAGCATTGGGTTGAGGGGGGTGTTTTGTACCCGATTCTGCGAAGGTGCGAACCTGATTCTGCGTGGTTGCGTACCCGCTTCTGCGCGAAACCGTACCCGCTTCTGCGCAAAGCCCGTTCCCATTTCTGCGGGGACAACATGAAGTTGTCCACAGTGTTATCCACAGAAAACGCCGGTGAATGGCAGAACTCCTGCGCGTTTTGGGCGAAGCGTACCCGTTTCTGCGGGTGAAAAGACCGTGCTTGCGGCCAGAACGGCTTGCGTTGGCCCAAAGCGTACCTGTTTCTGCGACCCGATCGGTGTGTCATTCGCATTGGGGCGTACCCAATTCTGCGTAATGCCAAGCTATACGCTTGCAGGCAGCCCTGTTCTACTTAGGCCTATGAAGAAGCGAGTGCCCGCTTCGGGGCGCCCCCCCTCCAACTTGTGCGTACCTGTTTCTGCGAAGTGCGGATCAGCGGTGGTAGGCATGCCGAGGCCTCGGAAGCGGTCGTCGGTATCGGGAGGCACAACTTTCATCGCTGAAACTTGGGGTACACCGCTTGGAGGTGGGCCCGTCGGGTGAGCACCACTTCGCGCGGCCGTACCTGTTTCTGCGGGTAAAAAGCCTTATTAGCCAATGGCTTGCCTCGCGTGTCTGCACGACGAGCGAACCTGTTTCTGCGGGAGGAGACGCAGAAACAGGTTCGCGCTTCCCTGGGTGGAAGGTCACCTTTCCCCGCAGAAATTGGTACGCCCTGCCCGACACGTTCTCGCAGAAATGAGTTCGCTTCGTTCGCACGAGAGCTCGCGTTGCGCCGCAGAAACGGGTACGGCTTACTTTGCGGATCCCCGCAGAAACAGGTACGCCGAGTCATTGCCTGGGTTTTGAGGAGATAAGGTGCCCTGAATTGTGTGGCACGTACCCGTTTCTGCGAAGGTGTGCGCAGAAACGGGTACGCCAATTGCCAGCCGGATCGCAGGGCATCGCGGTCTCGCAGAAATGGGTACGGTTTGTGCGGCGCGGCGAACCGCATTCGGGTTGATGGACAGGCGCGTGCAGACCGTCCACGTTTCGGGCATGATGCGCACCCCGCGCGCCAGGCGGTAAGTACTGCTCTGGCGCGTTTTCCATCATTCCATCCGAATGCACCGCATTCTGACCGGCACGCTTTGGTGTGCCGGAATCTTGTTCAGAGTGGCCTCGCCCCATGGTGGGCGTGCATCGGGGGCCCCTGCTCTTATCGGGGGCCCCTGCTCTTCCTTGGGCTGGCCAGCGATGACCCTTCACAACAAGAGGAGACAACCTGCATGAATTGGCTCGCGCGCACTTTCAAGCTCGAGGAACACCAGACCGACGTCCGCACGGAAGTGCTTGCCGGGCTGACGACGTTCCTCACGATGGCGTACATCATCTTCGTCAACCCAAACATCCTGGCCGATGCGGGCATGCCGCACGATGCCGTATTCGTTGCCACCTGTATCGCGGCGGCGATCGGCACGATGATCATGGGGATGTACGCCAACTACCCGATCGCCATGGCGCCGGGCATGGGCCTGAACGCCTACTTTGCCTACGCCGTGGTCAAGGGCATGGGCTTTACGTGGCAGGCGGCGCTGGGCGCGGTGTTCATCTCGGGCTGCCTGTTCCTGTTGGTGAGCGTGTTCCGCATCCGCGAGATGATCGTCAACGGGATTCCGCATTCGATCCGGGTGGCGATCACGGCGGGCATCGGGCTGTTCCTGGGCATCGTGTCGCTGCGCGGCGCGGGGCTGATCGTCGGCAATCCGGCGACGCTGGTGACGCTGGGCGATGTGCATCAGCCTTCGGTCATCCTGGCGGTGATCGGCTTCTTCGTGATCGTGACGCTGGACCACCTGCGCGTGAAAGGCGCCATCCTGATCGGCATCCTGGCCGTGACGGTGGCGAGCTTCTTCTTTGCCGGCAACACGTTCCATGGCGTGGTGTCGATGCCGCCGTCGCTGGCGCCCACGCTGCTGCAGCTCGACATCATGGGCGCGCTGTCGGTGGGCATCCTGAATGTGGTGCTGGTGTTCTTCCTGGTGGAGCTGTTTGATGCCACGGGCACGCTGATGGGGGTGGCCAACCGCGCAGGCTTGCTCAAGCAGGGCAAGATGGACCGCCTGAACAAGGCGCTGCTCGCGGATAGCACGGCCATCATGGCCGGCTCGCTCTTGGGCACGTCGTCCACCACCGCGTATATCGAAAGCGCCTCGGGTGTGCAGGCCGGTGGCCGCACGGGACTGACCGCGCTGACGGTGGCCGTGCTGTTCCTGCTGTGCCTGTTCTTCTCGCCGCTGGCCGGTGTGGTGCCTGCCTATGCGACGGCGCCCGCGTTGCTGTACGTGTCGTGCCTGATGTTGCGCGAGCTGGTCGACCTGAACTGGGAAGACACGACCGAGGCGGTGCCGGCCGTGCTGACCGCACTGATGATGCCGTTCACCTACTCGATCGCCAACGGCGTCGCGTTCGGCTTTATCACGTACTCGGGCCTGAAGTTGTTCACGGGCCGCATGCGCGAAGTGCCGATCATCGTGTGGATCATCTCGGCGGTGTTCCTGTTCCGTTTCTTCTACCTCTCGGGCGGGCACTGAGCACGCTGTGCTGGCGACCGGTAATCAGACAACGCGGACCTTCGGGTCCGCGTTTTTTATGCCCGTGAGCCAAAAGCGTACCCGTTTCTGCGTGCAACTTTGAGCGCTGGCGTACCCGTTTCTGCGTAATGATGTTGGCGATGACGCAGCAGAGCGTACCCAATTCTGCGGACGATGTGAGCGACAACTGTTGCGAAAATCGCGCCGACAATCGGTCTCAACGATCTGATCAGACACGCCAAACGCACGCAATTCGTACCCGTTTCTGCGTGATATGTGGAGGAATGTCAGGCCGACGGTGTGGCCAGTTTGCGTGCCGCTTTGGCGATGCTGGTGGTCAGATCGGCTTCACGTGCTCGTGCAGCGGCAGTCGGCAACGCCGCTAGGCCAAGTGCATGGGCCACGTCGGCTACGGCCTCACCAGCGGCAAGCCGCTCGCGTAGGTGCGCGCCGCGAACACCGCGCAGCGAGGCATTCGCCAGACGCGTCGCGGCTTCGGTCTGGCCGAGGGCGCGTGCGTAGTCCGCAGCTTCGACCAGCATGCCTTTCACGATCTGCAGCAGTTGTGAGCGTGAGGCAATGCCCTTGCGCTCACCAAAATCGCGGCGCAGCGCGGGGGAATCGATGATGCTGCCGTCGGCGCGGCGCGGTGAGCGTTTGCGGGTCGACAGCAGCAGCGGCGTGGCTTCGTCGGGCAACGGCAGCGGCGATAGACCGAACGCGGTGCGGTACTCGCGCAGCGTGACCATCAATGCATCGCACGGTAGCCACCGCTGTGTACGCCCGCTGCCGACCGCCAGCAACCAGACGGATGCTGGCAGCGCGTCATCGGATGGCGCTTGCGCCGTGGGTACGGCATGCAGCGCGATATCGCCCATCCGTGCGCTCACGAGTTCCGACACGCGCAGCCCCGCATGTGCAAGCAACTCGGCGAGGAAGCGATCGCGTGCCTGGCGCAGGCGGGCTTCACGGCCCAACGCCACGCGTGCGCGCACCGCATCCACCAGCAGTGTCATGTCGGAGGCGCTCAGCGAGGCTTCGGTTTCGGTGGCCGCCTCCGGTACCGATGGTGCGGCGGAAGTGGTGCTCGGTTCCGGCACGGTGATGACGATCGCGTCGTCGTCGAGAAACGGGTTCGTGCGCAGATAGCCGGTGCGTTGCAGCCAGCCGCACAGGTTGGCTGCGATCACGCTGCTCTGGCGTGTGGAGCGCACTGAGAGCGCGCCACGCAGCGGTGTCCAGTTGGCGTCGTCACGTTCGATACCACGCGCACTGATCGCCCAGGCAGGTGGTTCTTGCAAAAAGCGCAGATAGGCGACGGCGTCGTCGCGCAGCCAACGGGCGATTGGCTTGCCGAACGTGCGCGCATACCAGCACACGCGCTCCGCTTCCACACGGTACTGCGACAGCGTTGACGCCCCCACCGCGCGCGCACCCGTTGCCCGTGCGTCGAGCCACGCCTGCACACGTTCGCGATCTTGCGCGAATGCTTGCAGATCCGCCTGGGAGGCGGCTTTCTCGGGAGGAGGCGCGGCGTCTGCCGGGCGCGATTCGGACATGCTGGAACGCGTCGTGCACGAGGGTGGAGTGGACCGCGCAAGTATAGCGAGGCGCGTAGGGACACAGCGGCAAGCGTGTCATTGGAGGGCGGATTCAACCGCCGCGGGCACGCGCCGTGCTCGGTATGGAAGCGTCGCATTGGACAACGACACACGCGGGTGCGCGGCAAGGTGATCACCCGCTCAGAACCATTCTCCTCCGAGGTTGAAGACCATGAAGAATCAGATCAGGAAGATTGCCGCCGTGCTCGCATTGGGCTCATTGGGCGTGCTGACGGCGTGCGGTGGTGGCGATGAGGATATCGGCCAGATCATCGGCACCAGCGCGCCGCAGTACCGCACGGTGCATGCCAACCCGTTCATCCAGAACGTCGACTTTGGCGTGAACGGCACCGTCAAGATTGCCAACATTGGCTTCAAGAGCGTCAGCAGCTACTTCGGGATCGATTCGGTATCGACCGTTGCGACCGTGGCGAGCGCCGGTACCTCGGCGCCGCTCGCTACAGCGAGTTTCTCCCCGGCCAACGGACATCGCTATACCGCACTGGCAATCGTCGCGGCCACTGGCACCGCCACCAGCCTGTCGATCATCGATGACCCATACAACAAGTCGATTCTCTCGAACAAGGCGCGCGTGCGTACCTTCAACGCGTCGTACAACGCGAACAACGTTGACGTGTACGTGACCGCGCCAAATGCTGATATCACCGCCCTTTCACCAACCATGGGCGGTGCGGCATATGGGGCCGCATCGCCGGTCAGCACGCAGGACTCGATCTATCTGGATGGCGGTACGTACCAGGTGAGCGTGACGACGGCGGGCACGAAGAACGTCATCTTCGCTTCGCAACCATTCAGCCTGGCCAACAACGCAGACTGGCTGATCACCACACTGCCTGCCGGCGGTGTGGGGGCGGTCACGCCGAACGCCATTCGGGTGCTGGTGGCACAGGCCAACGGCGCTTCGCAGACGGCCTCCGAACTGCCGTCAAAGTAAGCGCATTCGCATGCGCGGGTACTCGCCAACAACGGGCACGCCTCGCTCGTGCTGGCTCGGGAACGAAACCTGCTGCCCAGGGGAAGGATGTTCACGTGCCGGCACACGTCCGGCTGCCCAAGGGGGTGGGGATGAGCGAATCCGCAGTCAACCTGTCGGCAACACTGCACGGCACGCAGCCCGCTGCACCCGTGCCCGGTGGTAGCCGGCATCTCGACGTGTTCTGGGTTGACGATCCACTGAGGGGAACACGACTGCACGTGAGTGCCACCGCCCAGAGTTGGGGTGTGCAGCCCGACACCCTGTGCGGTGCCCGCGAGCACTGGCTGGTGTACGTCCATCCGGATGATCACGCTGCGCTGCGCACTGCCTGGATGGGCTTGGCACATGGGCAGGGTTTCGCGCTTGAGTATCGCTGGATCGGTGCGGATCAACTTGAGCGCCGTGTGCGTGAGCGTGGCGACCTGATGCCGCCCACCCAAGGCGTACCGTCCCACGCTGTGGGCCTGCTCGAAGACGTGACGCAGCATCAACAGGCGCTGGCTGCGCTCGCCGAGTCCACATTCCAGTTGCAATGGCTGACCGAGAGCGTGCCGCTTCCGCTGGCGCAGATCGACATCGGGCACTGCGTGCGCTTTGCCAACCACGCGTATGCGCAACGCTTCGGGTTGCGGGTGGACGACGTGCTGGGGCGCCATCTGCGTGAACTGATGGGGGACGCGGCCTACACGCGCGTGCTGGCCCAGCTGGCTGAGGGCTTTGCCGGCCGCCGTGTCGATTTCGAGATGGAGCTGGAGTACCCGCGCGATATCGGTCGCCGCTTCGTGCATGCCGCTTACACGCCGCAGCGCGGCCTAGACGGCAGTGTGCATGCGCTTGTTTGCGTGGTGGAGGACATTACCGAGCGCAAGGAGGTCGAGCGTGAGCGCTTTCGCCATGAGCGAGAGTTCGTCACGCTGGTCGAGAATTCGCCGGACGTGATCGCGCGGCTTGATCGCGAGCTGCGCTGCGTTTATGTGAACCGCGCCGTGACCGAAGCCTTTGGCGTGACACCGGCGGACATGACCGGCCAGACGTTGACCGCGTCACCGTTGCCGGCCAGTGTGGCGGGGCCGCTGGATGAGGCAACACGCCAGGCATTCGAGACGGGCACCGAGCAGACCTTGACGCTGCATCTGGAAGCCAATGCGGAGCGCACGCGCATCACGCACTACAACGCCCGTGTGATCCCTGAAGCGGATCGTTTTGGCGACACGGAGGCAGCGCTGCTGATCATCTACGACGTGACCGAACGCACCGAGGCCGAGCGTGAGCGCAACGCGCTGCTGCTGCGCGAGCAGGCCGCCCGTGCGCAGGCTGAAGCTGCCGCGCTGGCGCGCGATCAATTTCTGGCGGTGGTGTCGCACGAGTTGCGCTCGCCGCTCAATGGCATTCAGAACTGGGCCTACGTGCTTGAGAACCAGATTGCCGAGGGGGCGCCGTTGATGCAGCGCGCGCTGGCTGGCATCAAGGCCGGTGTGGAGCAACAAGTACGGTTGATTGAAGATCTGCTCGATGCCACGCGGGTGATGAGCGGCAAGCTGCGCCTGACGCGTGAGCCCTTTACGCTGCGTACCGCGCTGGAGAGCGCGCTCAACAGCGTGCGCGCATTGGCCGCCGATCGCCATATCACCTTACACACCTCCTCCGCGCTGGAGGCGCACGAGATCGACGGCGATGCCGACCGCATCCAGCAGATCGTCTGGAACCTGCTGACCAACGCCATCAAGTTCACACCGGAAGGTGGCGACGTTTGGTTGTCGACCCAGCTGGTGGGCGAGGTGGCCCGCATCGTGGTGCGCGACAACGGCCGGGGCATTGCGCCGGCGTTCGTGCCGTACCTGTTCGACCCGTTTCGCCAGGCGGATGACTCGCACACGCGGCGTGCCGGCGGACTGGGCCTCGGGCTTGCGCTGGTCAAGCGGTTGACTGAGCTGCATGGTGGCCGCCTGCATGCGCACAGTGACGGCGAGCACCGCGGTGCGACCTTCACCGTCTACCTGCCGCTGCATGCCGGCGCCGAGTTGACCGCGCCGCTGGCTGAAGACCCGGTGCGCGACGGGCCGCTGCCCTCACTGGCCGGTTTGCGTGTGTTGCTCATTGATGACCAACAGGACGCACGCGATGCGCTGGCAACGTTGCTGACGCAGGTTGGAGCGGATGTAGGCAGCGTCGGCTCCGGCCAGGAAGCCATCCTGCAGCTTGAGGCGTGGGGGCCATCGGCGCGCCCGCAGGTGATGGTGTGCGACATCGCGCTGCCCGATGAAGACGGCTACGTGATCCTGCAGAAGGTCCGTTGGTGGGAGCGCCAGCGCTTGCCCGCCGGCGCAGCACCGATCGAGGCCATCGCCTTGACGGCTTTTGCGCAGCCGGATGACCGCGTGCGCGCGCTGGCGAGCGGCTTTCACGAGCACCTGGTCAAGCCGGTATCGCCGCACGATCTGGTGCGCACGTTGCGCGTGCTGGCGCGGCTGTAAGCCCCGGGCGGCTTGGTTGTTCTAATACGACGTCAGCGGGCGACCGGCGACGCCGGTTTCTGGTCCGCCCATCAACGCCTGCGCAAATACCTGCGCAAAGCCGTTCTTGGTGACCGGTGTGCGTGTTTCCAGGCAAGTGGCCAGCAGGTCTTGCCAATGGCGGATGACGTCCGGGTAGGCGGCATCCGCCGGATGCAGGCCCAGGCGCAGCAGCGGCGTGTTGGCATGCTGCCGCGTCAGCCAACGCAGGTAGTAGCGCGACACCAGCCGACGCGCGTTGGTCTGCACGCTGTAGGTCAGGCAGGGCGCTTTCAGCGCGCGCGTCGGGTGCAACAAGTAGAAGCGCTGCAGTGTCGTCGTATAGCGCAGCGGTAGCGCATCAAGTGCTTGCCACGTGGCTGCATTCATCAGCCATGCCGGCGCGACAAAGCCATGCAGCGGCCAGCCGTTGGCAGCAAACCAGGCGGCACCGGCTTGCATGCGTGCACGCGCAGTTGCCAGCGGAATCGCCGAAAACTCACCTTCACCCGCCGTATAGCGGGTGCGAATCAACTGGTCTACGAATCCGCCGGGGGGCTGGTCGTCCAGGTGTGCGTAGCCGTGCAGGACGAGTTCATCGCCAAGGGCCAGGCGCTCGGTCATCAGGCGGCAGAAACGCTCGCTGTTGCGTGCGGTGGGTGCCTGATGGTAGTTGGGAATCACCAGTAGCGATTTCGGCACTGGGCAGACTTCATCCAACGCAGAAAGCAAGGCCATGCACGCCGGCCAGGTAGCTGGCGTGACATCGTGCATGGCAATGACCAGATAGCGCGACATGGTGGATGGGCTCGTCTGTTTTGGGGCTATCGCGTGCGATGGGCGCGCAGGTTGTTTTTGACGCCGTCGCATTCCGCCGCCCAGAACATCGTCACATCGACCAGGTGCGACGACGAGGTTACCGCGTCGTCCGCGTGGTCGTGGTGAGCGTGATGGTTTGGCTGCTTGCGCACGGGCGTCCTGTTGGTGGGGTGCGTGGTCAGGCCTGGCGGCGCAACTCGGCCGGTGCAATGCGCATCAGCCCGCGATACTTCGACACCGTGCGGCGCGCAACGATCACACCTTGCTCGGCCAGCATCTTGGCGAGCGACACATCGGAGAGCGGCGCATCGGCATCTTCGGCTTCGATCATTTCCTTGAGCAGCGCCCGCACCGCTGCCGCTGAACATGCACCGCCTGTGTCGGTGGCGAGCTGGCGTGAGAAGAAATGCTTGAACTCGAAGATGCCGCGCGGCGTGGCCATGTACTTGTTGCCGGTGGCGCGCGAGATGGTCGACTCATGCAGGCCAAGCTCTTCGGCCACATCGCGCAGTACCAGCGGTTTCATCGCCACCTCGCCGTATTCCAGAAAGTGCTTCTGGTGCGCGACGATGGCCTCGGCCACGCGCTGAATGGTGGCAAAGCGCTGCTGCGCGTTGCGGATCAGCCAGCGTGCTTCCTGCAACTGGTGCGCCAGCGGCGTGCGACTGTGGCCGCGCGTCTGCGCAAAGAGTTCGGCATAGACCTTGTTGATGCGCGCGCACGGCGCCACCGCCGGATTGGTGACAGCCACCCATTTGCCCTTGATCTTGGTGACAAACACATCCGGCACGATGTAGCCCGCATGCGTCTGAGAGAAGCGCTGCCCCGGGCGCGGGTCCAGCGCGCGGATCAGTGCACAGGCGTCGCGCAGTTCCTCCTCGGTGCAGCTGAGTGCGCGGCGCATCTGCGCGAACTCGCGCTTGGCCAGGCGCGGAAGATGGCTGTGCACGATGTCTTGTGCGATCTCCTGAATGCGTTCTTCGGCATCGGTATCTGCCGGGCGCGCCTCGATCTGCAAGCGCAGGCATTCGGACAGATCGCGCGCCGCCACGCCCGGCGGGTCCAGGCTCTGCACCAGCGCCAGCGCGATCTGCATTTCCTTCTCGGTGGGCACGGGCTCCACGGGTGCCAGTGGGATCAACTCAGAGAGCAACTGGCGCAGGTAGCCATCGTCGTCCAGCGCTTCAACCACGGTCTGCGCCAGTACACGGTCGCGGTCCGACAGGCGGTAGCTCAGCAACTCTTCGTGCAGGTGTTCGCGCAGGCTCGGCGTGGCGTGCACCCATTCGCCGATGTCGCTGTCTTCACCATCGCCATGGTGGCTGCCGTTGTGGCTGTAATAGGTGCTGAAGTCTGCAGGAAATTCTTCCGATGCGGCGATGGCTGGATCGGTTTCGATGGCGCTGGTGGTGGTCTCCAGCGGCATTGCATCGGCGTGCGAGGTGTCAGCGATCGCACCGTCCGACTCGATGGATGCCGGCACTTCAACCGTGCGAGCAATGCCACCGGCCTGGGCCTGCGCGCCCGCCTCGTGTTCGACCTCTTCCAGGAACGGGTTGCTGGCGAGCGCTTCTTGCATTTCCTGCGCAAATTCGTTGGCGGACAACTGCAACAGCTTCACGGACTGCTGCAGTCGCGGCGTCAGCGCGAGATGCTGCTTCGCACGCATTTCGAGAGCGGCCTTGATCATTCGCCTTGCCTCCTTCGGGTGAGTGGGCGCCGGTCTTGCGACCGACATGACTCTCCATCGATGCAAAGCGTGTGCCATGTCAGAAAACGCAGTTGCGACAAGGCTTTGCAGGCGGCAGGCACGCCGTTTCTACATGGTCATGTCGTTTTTATATGCGCAGTGTTGCCGGCGCATGACAGTGTTGTGCGTGCACGCAGGCCGCATCGCGCAATGGCAATGGGTGGCACGGCAGGTACATGCGTTGCTGCGGTGACCGGGGAAACCGGCTGCACGCCGCCTTCGCGTTCCACCACCGTCACACGTAAGGAGAAACCGATGCAATCACGCACGCTGACTGCCGCCCTCGCGGGCACCATCCTGGCCCTCGGGATGACAACAGCCCAGGCCCAGACCAACCCCGCTCAGGCAGATGCGCCCACCAATGCGCCCAAGGCGGCCACGGATGCCATGCCTGCTGACGGCAATGCCGAAGGCGCCAAGCCAAAGGCCAGGCAGAAGAAGTCGCACCACGCGAAGTCTTCGAGTAAGTCAGGCGGATCGGGCAGCGCCAGTGCGGGTGATACGTCGGGCGCGGCCAAGCAAAGCCAGTAGCCGATCCGTCCAACGAACCACACATGAGGAGACCCGCCATGCGAGTCCAATCTTTGACGCTACCGCAGGCGGACCGAACGGGATCCGCAGCGCAGAAAACAGCGGAACCCGTGCCACGCCGTGCGCCGCATGAGCACCCGGGCGAGCGCACGCGCACGCATCCGCGCTGATGCGTTCAGCGCGGATGCGTACGGTGTACGGTTTGCGACGTCGAGGAAGCGCCGGATCAGGCCGCCATGCCGGCGGTGGCCGTGGTCTGGTAGAGGTCGAGCCGGTTGTAGAGCGTCTTCAGGCTCACGCCCAGCGTCTTGGCCGCCTGGCGCTTGTCACCATGAAAGTGCTCCAGCGTGGCCAGGATCAGCGTGCGTTGCGCATCGGCCAGCGTCACGCCCACCGACAGGCTCAGCACACCTTCCTTGACGCTGGGCTGTGCAGGGCCGCGCGGCGATGCCAGCGGGGCGGTCAGTTCGATGGTCTTCTCGCCGAGGATGTAGCCGCGGTGCACCGCATTGCGCAGCTCGCGCACGTTGCCCGGCCATGCATGGTTGCGCAACGCGCCCAGTGCCGCGCGCGAGAACACCTTGTCGGTCTGATGCGCAGCATTGAACTGCGCCAGGAAATGCAGGGCCAGCTCTTCGATGTCGTCGTCGCGCTCGCGCAGCGGCGGCACGTGCAGTGGCACCACGGCCAGGCGGTACATCAGGTCTTCACGAAAGGCGCCGTCGG
Source organism: Ralstonia sp. AU12-08 (assembly GCF_000442475.1). Lineage (NCBI taxonomy): Bacteria > Pseudomonadati > Pseudomonadota > Betaproteobacteria > Burkholderiales > Burkholderiaceae > Ralstonia > Ralstonia sp. AU12-08. The sequence continues at coordinate 247,926 of NZ_ASZV01000005.1, forward strand.
CCACGGCTTCCATCAAGTTGCGGTTGGTGGCCGCAATGATGCGCGCGCGCGTCTGGATCGGCTCGGTGCCGCCCACGCGCATGAAGACGCCGGTCTCCAGCACGCGCAGCAGCTTGACCTGCATCTCCACCGGCATCTCGGTGATCTCGTCCAGGAAGATGGTGCCGCCGCTGGCGTGCTCGAAGTAGCCGATATGGCGCTGCGCCGCGCCGGTAAAGCTGCCCTTCTCGTGGCCGAACAACTCGGACTCGATCAGGTTGGGCGAAATGGCGCCGCAGTTGACGGCAATGAAGGCTTGGTCGGCACGTGCACTCATGTCATGCACGGTGTTCGCAATCAGCTCTTTGCCGGTGCCCGACTCGCCCATGATGAGCACGGTGGCCAGCGTGTTCGACACCTTGCCGATCTGGCTGTACAGCGCGCGCATCACCGGCGAGCGGCCGTAGAGGTGGCCGAAATCGGGTTCCGCGATGGTCGGGGTGCCGGTTTCAGCCGGCACGTGATCGGCATCGTCAATTTCGGCAATGTCGGTCAGGCCCGGGGGGCAGCGTAGGCGCCCGGCAGTGACTGCACGATCGAAGGCGTTGGCTTCGCTCAAGGACATGGCTCCCTCGTGGTCGGTCACGACGGGGACGTTCCGGCACGGAGCCGCCTGTTCAGCGATGCTGGCTCTCGATGGCTTGGCGCGTCGTCATCCCGTCACATTGTGTGGAAAGTTGAGCCATTATCGGGGCCGCTTTAGCGCGTTGTATGTCAGGCATGCGCTGACGTTTCGGCCATCCTGTCGGCCAAACGCTGACAAGAAACGGGCCCGAGACGCTGGCGGGGCGCAGGTTTTACGCCCGCTTCTGCTTTTTAGGCGGCCTATCGTGTCCATCGGTTGTCCATTCGGGCCGATGGGTGGCGAAGCCGTGACCTTCTCATCTATGCTGGGATCGCGCCTGCCTGGTCGGGCTGACCACTCGGCGTGATGCCGCCGCGTCTTTTCTTGCACGCGAGCGTGTAAAAGTTACCGGTTTGCGCACTGGCAACCAGGACTTGGCTGCGCAATCGCTGCGCCCCTCGCCAAGCGTGTCGGCGATGGAATACTTTTTGCACCTGCCGCTTGCCCGCGCATGGAAGGCCCGCAGTTGCCCCGCGCATTGACCGCCGACGGTCCAATCGAACCGCTGGCCACCCAATCGAATCGAGATGCCACATATTCTGATTGTCGAAGACGATGCCAACGCTCGCGCCGCCCTGGGTGAGCTGGTGAGTGCGGAAGGGTTCACCACTGCGCAAGCCGGCTCGCTGCGCGATGCGCGTATTCAGATGACGCGTCACAGCCCCGACGCCATCCTGATCGACCTGCTGCTGCCCGACGGCAACGGCATGGACTTGATGGAAGACATCGCGCCGCACTCCGGTACCGAGATCATCGTCATGACCGGCCATGCCAGTGTGGAGACTGCTGTCGAGGCGCTGCGCATGGGCGCGGCCGACTACCTCGTGAAGCCGGTCAATTTCCAGCGCTTGAAATCCGTGCTTGCGCGCATCCCGCGCCCGGGTGATCTAAAGGCCGAGATCGGCAATCTGCGCGGCGAGCTGCGCCGGCTCGGCCTGTTCGGCCAGATGCTCGGCAACTCGCCGGCCATGCAGACGCTGTACGACCAAGTCAGCCGCGTGGCGCCCACCGAGGCGACCGTGCTGCTCATCGGCGAATCCGGCACCGGTAAGGAGCTGGCCGCACAGACCATCCACGACTTGAGCCTGCGTCGCAAGCAGCCCTTCCTGCCGGTCAACTGCGGCGCCATTTCGCCCAACCTGATCGAGTCGGAAATGTTCGGCCACGAGCGCGGCAGCTTTACCGGCGCCGACCGCCAGCACAAGGGCTACTTCGAGCGCGCCAACGGCGGCACGCTGTTCCTTGATGAAATTACCGAAATGCCGATCGAGCTGCAGGTGAAACTGCTACGCGTGCTGGAAACCGGCGTGTTCATGCGCGTGGGCACCAACCGCGAGATCGACTCCGACGTGCGCGTGATTGCCGCCACCAACCGCGACCCGGAAGAAGCCGTGGCCGACGGCAAGCTGCGTGCTGATCTGTACCACCGCCTGAACGTGTTCCCGCTGCAACTGCCGCCGCTGCGCGAGCGCGGCAAGGACGTCGACCTGCTGGCGCAGCATTTCCTGGACCAGCTCAACGCGCAGAACAACACCAAGAAGGCATTCCTGCCGTCCGTACCATCGGCCATGGACACGCTGCGTGCCTACAACTGGCCCGGCAACGTGCGCGAGCTGCGCAACTATGTGCAGCGCGCGTTCATCCTGTCGGACGACGCGGGCATCGACATAGCCAACGTGCCGCTGCAGGTGTCGAGCACGCAAACCACGTCCAGCTCTACGCTGACGATTCCGGTGGGCACGTCACTGGCCAGTGCCGACAAGAAGATCATCCTGGCTACGCTGGAGCAATGCGGCGGCGTGAAGAAGCGTGCGGCCGAGCTGCTCGGCATCAGCCTGAAGACGCTCTACAACCGCCTGGAGGAATACGGCAACAGCAACAGCGAAGACGGTGACGACGGCACCCATTCAGGGTCGGGCCGACCGCACGCCACCGAGGCGTAGGCCGCGCACATCGGTGATGTTTCGGGCGCGGTACGCAGCTTGCTGACGGTGGGTATCCATACCCCACAGGAGGTTGCCATGCTGCCGCAGTGACAGTGCTGTGCCTGGCCGTCATCTTTTTCATCATCGCGCTGATCGCGGCCGTGCTCGGGTTTGGCGGCATTGCCGCCAGCGCCGCCGGCATTGCCAAGATTCTGTTCATGATCTTCGTGGTGCTGTTTGTGGTGAGTCTGCTTTGGGGCCTGGTGGCCGGGCGCCGATAAGGGCGCAGCCAACCTCGTGCGCGTGCCTATCGACACGCAATGCCACCTCTCAGGAGCGCAGACCCATGGAACCGTCCCAGACCAACCCGTTTCCCAAATCCGATGGCAACGGCAACCTGATCCGCGAAGATGTGGCGCAGGCGGCCGAGCGCGTCAAGGCGACGACCGCGGAGGCCATCGACCGCACTGCCGGCGCGGCCGCCGATGCACTCGATGAGGTCGCCGCCCGGCGCGCGCAGTGGCGCGCATCACGGCAGCGCTTTGCCAACGATGCGGCGGACTGCATGCGCACGCATCCGCTGGCGACCATCGCGCTGGCCTTTGGCGCAGGCTTTCTCATCAGCCGGCTGCTGGGCAGCGACGACGACTGAGCCCCTGCCCCTGCTTGCGCGTATGCTGCGGGCTGACTACGCTCGAAGGCGGCGCGGGCTTGCCCGCGCCCCTCTCCTCAAGGACCATTCATGCGCCTGGCTGCCTTTTTCATCGACCGCGATGTGCTCAAGCGTTCCGCCCAGGTGCTGATCGGGGCGGCACGGCAGTGGTCTGTGCACCGCGCGGCCAGCAAGGGTGCGGCGCTGTCGTTCTACACGCTGTTCTCGATGGCGCCGGTGCTGGTGCTGGTGATCTCGATTGCCGGGCTGTTCTTTGGTGAACAGGCTGCGCGCGGCGAGATCTTCGGGCAAATCAGAGGCCTCGTGGGCGACCAAGGCGCTGCGGCGGTGGAGACGGTGCTGGCCGCCACCAAGCGCTCCGGCCACGGCCTGTTTGCCGCTGTGATGGCCGTTGTGCTGCTGGTGATTGGCGCCACCAGCGCCTTCTCCGAACTCAAGAGCAGCCTCGATGAACTGTGGGAAGTGCCGCCGCGCCAGCAGGCGGGGCTATGGGGGTTGCTGCGCGCGCGGCTGCTGTCGTTCAGCCTGATACTGGTGCTGGCCTTTCTGCTGCTGGTCTCGCTCATCGTCAATGCGGCATTGGCGGTGGTTCAGCGCTTCTGGGGCGAGATCTGGGCGGGTGCGGGCTTCTTCGCACCGGTGGCAGAGGTCATGTCTTCCGCCTTTGCGTTTGCGGTGGTGTCGCTGTTGTTCGGCACCATTTTCAAGATGCTGCCCGAGACGCGCGTGGCCTGGCGTGACGTGGCCCTGGGCGCGGTGGTGACGGCGCTGTTGTTCTCGCTCGGCAAGCGCTTCATCGGGTTGTATCTCGGCAGCAGTGCGGTGGCGTCTTCCTATGGCGCAGCCGGGTCCGTGGTGGCGCTGATGTTGTGGATCTACTATTCCGCGCAGATTTTCTTTTTCGGCGCGCTGGTCACGCGCCAGTACGCGTTGCTGTTCGGCAGCCGCAAGGAAGAGGCGATGGGGGTAACGGGAGCGACCGGCGCTACCACGCAAGCCGCGCTGCTCAACCCAACGCTGGCGGCGGGTTCCGCCAACGGCACGCGCGACAGCGGACGCTAGTCCCGCGCGACGGCTCCAGCAGCACCTCTGTCACACCGGCCAAGCAGATCGCCAGCGCCGGATGCTGACGCATGGAACGGCTGGCCTACTCCGACACATTCGCGCACAGCGTCTTCAATTGTTCGGTACGCCGGTCAAATTGCGTGAGCGCGCGGGAGCCCTCGCCTGCCAGCCGGTCAATGGCCTCGGTCGTGGTGTGTTCACGCGCTGCGCGGTGTGATCAATCTGCGGGTGCAAGGGCATGGCGGTGGCGCCGTCGGACGGCGGTCTGGGGTTCCGCTCTGTCATGACGGGCTCCTGCTGTGCGATGGCAAACATAGCCCAGCAACCGCCATGCCCCGATACGCCGCGCCCCAAAACAAAAGGGCCACGACTGTGGCCCTGGATACAGGTGAAAAAAAACGACGCGACTAGCCGACCGTCACCACGGTCTTGCGCACGACCAAGATTTCCGCTTGCAGAGCGAGTGCTGCGAGTGCCCGCAGGCTGTCCTGCGGCAACGCCTTGATCCGCTTGCGGCGATTGGCGGCACGCTGCTGACGCGCCGCACGCAGGCTTTCCGCGTCGAGTTGCCATGCCTTACGGGTGGTCTCGAGAATGCGCTGCACTGCGGGATCAACAGGGGTTCGACTACGCACGATTGGACTCCTTACTTCTTAACTTCTTGCTTGCTTTCAATGTCGCAAAGCACCACACCGTGTGGGTTTCGCGGCGGACTCCACAATACGGGAGCTTCATGACAACTTCGATAACACCGTCTCCGAAAGGGTTGTCGGAGCATTCCGACACCCTATTGGTCTCCGCCATCCGGCGGACGGTTCCTACGGAGTTTCCCTTGCTTGGGCGCCGGGTCAGTTGATCCTAAGCAAGGTCGCCGATCGCGTACAATCTCGGCTGCCCCCTGGGTTGGCAACCCCGACAACCCCGATCGGGCAGTTCATCGGCCGTCAGGATGACCCCCGCCGGCCAGCGCACACGCCACGTGCGCATTCATCCGCATTTTTCACCCCTCCCTTTCGGTTTTTGCCCGTGAGTACGCTGCAGCAGGAGATCCGGCGCCGCCGGACGTTCGCCATCATTGCCCACCCGGATGCGGGTAAAACCACGCTGACCGAAAAGCTGCTCTGGTTTGGCGGCGCTATCCAGATGGCCGGCGCCGTGCGCGCGCGCAAGGCCAATCGCCATGCCACCTCCGACTGGATGGAGATGGAAAAGCAGCGCGGCATCTCGGTGACGTCCTCGGTGATGCAGTTTCCGTATCAGAACGAGGGCGGCGACTACATCGTCAACCTGCTCGACACCCCGGGCCACGAAGACTTCTCGGAAGACACGTACCGCACGCTTACGGCCGTCGACTCCGCCGTGATGGTGATCGACTCCGTCAACGGTGTGGAAGCGCAGACCATCAAGCTGCTCAACGTCTGCCGCCTGCGCAGCACGCCTATCCTCACGTTCATCAACAAGCTCGACCGCGAAGGCCGCGCGCCCATCGAACTGCTCGACGAAATCGAAAGCGTGCTGCAGATCCAGTGCGCGCCGATGACGTGGCCGATCGGCATGGGCAAGTCGTTCAAGGGTGTGTATCACCTCGTGAACGACACGGTGCAGCTGTTCGACCCGAACGCCGACAGCGAGAAGGGTGCAACCGCCGGCCTGATCCAGGGTCTCGATAATCCCGAGCTGGACCGCGTGCTCGGTTCGCAGGCCGAAGAGTTGCGCATCGACATCGAACTGGTGCGCGGTGCGTCGCACACGTTCGACAAAGAGGCGTTCCTGGCCGGCAAGCAGTGCCCGGTGTACTTCGGCTCGGCGGTGAACAACTTTGGTGTGCAGTCGCTGCTCGACGCGCTGGTGGGCCAGTCGCCGGAGCCGCTGGCGCGCCCCACCGAGACGCGCGAAGTCAAGCCGCTGGAAGAGAAGTTCACCGGCTTCGTCTTCAAGATCCAGGCCAACATGGACCCGAAGCACCGCGACCGCATCGCCTTCGTGCGCGTGTGCTCGGGCCGCTTCGAGCGCGGCATGAAGCTGCTGCAGGTGTCGACCGGCAAGACGGTGTCCATCAACAACGCCATCACCTTTATGGCGCAGGATCGCAACACCACCGAAGAGGCGTTTGCCGGCGACATCATCGGTGTGCCCAACCACGGCACGATCCGACTGGGTGATGCGTTTACCGAAGGCGAGACGCTGAAGTTCACGGGCATCCCGTCGTTTGCGCCGGAATTCTTCCGCCGCGCGCGTCTGAACAACCCGCTGCGGCTCAAGCAACTGCAGAAGGGGTTGCAGCAATTGGCCGAAGAAGGCGCTACGCAGATGTTCCGTCCGATTGCGTCGAACGATCTCGTGCTGGGTGCCGTCGGTATCCTGCAGTTTGACGTGGTGGCGCACCGCCTGGAGCACGAATACGGCGTCGATGCCATTTTCGAGCCGCACGAATGCGCGACTGCCCGCTGGCTCAAGGGCAAGCCGGAAGACATCGACAAGCTGATCGACAAGGCCGGCCACAACGTGGCGCTGGATGGTGCCGGTGACTACGTCTACCTGGCGCCGAGCAACGTGAACCTGCGGCTGACGCAGGAGCGGTTTCCGGATATCCAGTTCCTGGAGACGCGGGAAATCGTTTAAGACGATGCGCAAGACGAAACGGGGCCGAGTGCCGCGTTTTTCTTTGTGCGCTATCGGCCGTCCAACCGCCGCTGGCGCTGTATCCGCACCCGTATCGCATCCAGCCCACCGCCCGCATCCAACACCGCATCATCCGCAAACACACCTAGTGCCAGACGCGCGAGCGTGCCGCCGCCTGGCACCTCCACCGCCATGCGCGCACCGCGTTCAAGCGCATGCCGCAGCGTGTCGTGCCAGAGCACGGGCCGTGCCATGTTCCACGCAAGGTCTTCAACGATGAGGGGCGCGCGGAAGAGCGCGCGTGCACGGCTGCTGCTCACATAGGTGATGTGCGGTGCGTGGGCGGCGACCTTTATGGTGGCTGTAGCCAGTTTGGCGGCCTGCACATCAAGCAACGGACAGTGCGACGGCACTGCCATGCACAACCGCGTTGCCGTTGATGCGCCTGCCGCTTGCGCGAGCGCGATGACCTGCGCGAGTGCAGCATCGCTGCCCGCCACCACAATCTGCCGTTCCGCGTTCAGGTTGGCAACATAAGCGGGCGTTGCCGCCGAGTTGACCTGCGCGACGATGGCGGCGACCTCCGGTTCGGTCAGGCCGGCGGTGACGGCCATGCCGTAGCCACTCGGATAGGCGTCTTCCATGAGCTGCCCACGCAGGCGGACGAGGCGCAGTGCATCACTGAAATCTAGTACCCCTGCCACGACGGCTGCAGGCCACGCACCGATCGACAGGCCAGCCACCATATCCGGCGCCGCATCCTGCCGAACAAGCGTGCGCGCTACAGCGACACTGGCGATCAGTAGACAGAGTTGAACCGCCACGGTCGACCGCAATGCCTCTGCGGTATCGAGCGTGAGCGGATCGACGCCCAGCACGTCACCCGCTTCGGCCAGGGCTTGCGCGACAGCCCGATCTGCGGGCAGCGTGTGCAGCATGCCCACGCGCTGGCTGCCCTGGCCGGGGAACATGAAGAGGATGCTCATGCGCCATCGTCCCATGGGTCTGCGACGAGGCGTGGGCCGTTGTCGGTCTTGAGCAACGTCTTGTGTGGCGAGGCCAGCCAGTCGCGGAAGGCGAAGCCGCCGTGGCCGGTGTCGATCTGCAGGTCAACGCGGCATTCGGTGTCGTCCAGCAGATGCACGAGGTGGTCACGCTGCGTGGCCGACGGTGCAGTCGGCATGCGCACGACGAGGTCGAGATCGCTGTCCGCGTGCAAAACCGGCAAACCGGTGGCGAGCGCAAAGCCCGCACCGCCGGTCGGCCCCCATGCCCAGCCGAGGGCATCGAGTGGGGGGGCCAACGCGCGCAAGGTGCGCAGTGCTGCAAACGGAGCGTCGTGTGCGATCGCTGGGGCGGTGGTCGCCAGCGTTTCCGGCGTGACCACACGCGCGATGGCACTGGCCGCGATGGTGCCTGCGCAGCGCTCGCTTCGTACGCTGCCGCGCAGCCCTACCGGGATCGACCCATCCGCGCCGCGCGGCGCACGACGCACGACGACGGGCGCACCTTGCCGACATGCCGCGATGGCCCAGTCCGGCAAGGGTGCGCCGTCTGCTGTTGTGGGCATCGTGGATACCCACAGCAGGTCGTGCGCGCCGTATGCCTGCTGTGGCGTTTGCGTCATGCGATCAGCGCCTTCGTGGCGAGGAACAGGACCGATGGCCCGAGCAAGCAACCGATGCCCGTATGGAACGTCGCCACCAGCGAGCCGTAGGGCACCAGGCGCCGGTCGGTAGCAGCCAGCCCAGCCGACACGCCGCTGACCGTACCCGCCAACCCGCCGAACACCATGGCCGCACGCGGGTTGTTCAGGCCCAATGCCTTGGCCGCGAATGGCGTGCCGACCATCACCAGGATCGCCTTGACGAGGCCCGTGGCAATCGACAACGCCATCACATCGGAGCTGGCACCCAGCGCCGCGCCCGTTACCGGCCCGACAATGTACGTGACGGCACCCGCGCCGATGGTGGTGACGCTCACCGCGTCGGTATAGCCAAAGGCGTAGGCAACGCACGCCCCGACGATGAATGGCAGCACCGTCCCCAGCAGCAGCGAGACGGCGCCGATCAGGCCGGCCTTGCGTGCTTCGGTTACCTGCACCTCAAAGGCCGTAGCGACGATGGCGAAATCGCGCAGCATGGCACCGCCCATCAGGCCGATGCCGCCGAACAGCTTCAGGTCAGCCAGACCTCGCTCGCCGCCCGTCTGCACGCCACCCCAGTAGGCCAGCACCAGCCCGATCATGATGGCGATGGCGGAGCCGTGCACACGCCCAAACGTCAGCTTTTTCGACAACCACATCGACAGGCCCATGACGATGCCGACCAGCGCAAAGGCGGCGACCAGCCCGTTGTGCTGCAGAACTTTCTCTAGCATTGACAGCATGGTGGGGCTCCTTAGGCGCGGACTTGTTCGGATTCAGACAGCGGTGGCAGCGGTTGCCGGTCTTCTGCCTTGCCTGTGCGGTTGATGAGTGCGATGCACACACCGCACACCACCACCGCGCCGATCGCGCCGAGCAGTGCGACGGGGCCGCCGCGCAGTGCCGTCACCACGTTTTGCGTGGCGGCCATTGCCACCACCACGGGGATGTACATCGCGCCCCAGAACGAGACGCCTGCCTCTGTTGCGGCCGGCATGAGGCCACGCTTATGCAAGTAGAGGCGCGCGAAGATCAGCAGCAGCATGGCGATGCCCACGCCGCCTACATTGGCTTTCACGCCGATGGCCTGGCCGAGCAAGTCGCCCAGGAAGAGGCCGGCGAGATGACATAGCGCCAGCAGGGTCGTACCGTAGATGATCACGTCTTTGTCTCCTGAAGGAACGGCGATTTATCGCCTGTTATGGGTGTTGTGGTGATCGAGGGTTAGAAACTGTTTTCTTTTTGCTGGTGGTGCATCCTTTGTTTCATCCCCTGCCGGGGCTGACTTACTTTCTTTGTCTTGCCAAAGAAAGTAAGCAAAGAAAGGCGCGCCCGAGATGGCGACCTCCTCCTTGAATTTCTGTAACCGGGCGGAGATGGGGAAAACTCGCTTCGCTCAAACAGTTCCCCATCTTTTTTCCGCCCGCTTACAGAAATTCAAGGCGCCATCTAGGGCAGGGTACGGCCACACCGTCTGGGCGCTTGCGTTGGCGCCCAGGTCATTTCTCGTTGGGCTATGTGTTCTCCGCTTGCGCGTTCCATTGCGCGCGCAGGCGTTCGCGCACTTGTGATGAGGCTTGGCGCAGCGGCGCGCCGAGTCGGCTCTCCAGACCGCGCGATGGGTCTGCGGCAATGTCGGCTAACGCTGCGGCGAGTGCGGTTTGCACCGTGTCGACGTCGCCTGCATCGGGCGCGTTGGCCGATTTGACCTTCAGCAATTTCCACAGCAACCCGAGCGACGCGAAGCTGGCGATGTCGTAGGCCATGGGCGGAATTTCCTGCGCGAGGCGTTCTAGGTCGGCCACGGAGCGCAGCGTCACGCGTGCAGCAGCAGCTTTACCCATCGCGTGCACCATCACCTCGGCATCGTCGAGGGCGAGCAGGCGGTTGGCCTGATAGCCGTGTGCTAGCAGTGCGCCAGACATGGCACGCCCGACGATCAGGCCGATCACCGGGTGACCGGCGAGTCGTGCGGCGGCGTAGGCATCAGCGGCGGCGGCCAGTGCGAGGTGGATGCCGTAGGCTTCCTCTCGGCGCCCATAGGCTTGGCTGGCGACATCAATGACCGCAACGATGGCGCGTTTCTTCTCTTGTCCGGCGTCTTCGGCCATGACATCACGTACGGCGCGGGCGAGTTGCCAGCCTTCCATGAGGCCGACTTCACCATTGCGTGCGCGGGGGAAGCGGTTTTCTGCATCGGGCACGACGGCGATGTAGCGCGCGGGTTGGTCGGCGAGGGTGCCATCGACGACTTGCAGGGTGCTGCCGTAACCGGCGACGGGCGTGCCGCTGGCGAGCGCGCGCATCCAGGTGGTGCCGCGCGTGGAAAGTGGGGTCTGGCTCATGCTGGATCCTTTGCTGCGTGCGTTCCGTAGAGCGTGCGCACATCTTCGGCGGTGACTTGGCGCGTGGTGTCGACGGCGGCGAGGCGGTCGAGGTGCAGGTCAATCTGTTCGCTGCGCTGGTGCTTGGGTGCGCCGGCACGCAGCCATTCGATGACTTGAGCTCGGATGGCGACGGAATCGTCTTCGATACACACATCGGCCAAGCCCGTGGCGGCGCGCTGTTCGCCCCCGGTCAGGCTCCAGATGAAGGGCCGGTCGCGCGAGTCGTATTCCTCAATGCCGGCTTCCTGTTCGATCACCTGCGGACCGTTGAGGCCCAGGCGTGCTTCGCGCGTCATCAGCAGGTAGCTGCACAGGCCCGCTGCGATGCTCATGCCGCCAAAGCAGCCGACGACACCTGCGGTGATGCCGATCACCGGGCCGTACTCACGCAGCGCGCGGATGCCTGCATGGATTTCAGCGATGGCCGCGAGGCCAAGGTTGGCTTCTTGCAGTCGCACGCCGCCCGTCTCGAAGACGATGACAGCGCGGGTCGGGATGCCGTTGCGGTTGTCTTCCGCTGCCAACTCCAGTGCGCCGGCAATCTTGGCGCCGGACACCTCGCCCATGCTGCCGCCCTGGAAGGCGCCTTCAATGGCGAGCACCACGGCGGGTTGGCCGCCCAGCGTTCCGCGCGCCACCACCACGCCATCATCGGCCTGCGTGACGATGCCCTGGCGCGGCAGCCACGGAGATGTCAATTGCTCGAACGGGTCGAGCAACTCGCGGAAGGTGCCGGGATCGAGCAGGGCGATGGCGCGTCGGCGCGCATCGCGTTCGATAAAGCTGTCGCGTTCAATCGGGTTGCGTGACATGTCCTCTCCTTACGCTTGAGCAAGCGCTTCGAGCGCCTGCTCGAGCCGCAACCGCACCACGGCCGGTGTCGCGCCGAAGTCGTTGATGGTGATCTTGGCAGCAGGCCATGGATGCGAGCCGAACACGCGCGCAAGTTGGGCTTGCCAGGTCGAGCTCATGCCGTTGACGGAGGTGGTGATGGCCACGTCGATCTGGCCAGCGTTGCCGGGGGTCAACAGCACCTCCAGGTCGCCCGAGCCGACCACGCCGGCATACGCGCGCCGGGCAGCGGGTGCGCCGCCGGTGAATTGGAAATCAAGATGCTCCATGTTCGGTTTCCTGATGAGCGGATTCGAGATCGGACACTGCGTGCGCGCTGGCGGGCAGACGGTCGAGGAACAGGGTGGCGGCCAGCAGGTCGGCTGCGCCACCAGGTGACACGTGCAGTGCCAGCATGTCTTGTTCGAGCAGGCGGAAGGCGCGCCGGCCTTGCGGGGTTGCGAGGCCGCCTTCGGCGCGTACCGTTGCCGCTCCGGTTTGCACGACACGCAATGCGTCAGCGCCACCGCGTGCGAGCACGCAGGTGTCGTCCAGCGTGACCATGACGGCGAGCAATGCGTCGACGCGTGCATGGTCTTCGCGGATGCCCGCTGCGCGAGCCCGATGCAACGCGGGCAGCGCAATCTTGATCACATGGGGGAAGCCGGCGCAGGCCTGTCCCTTGGCGCCACCGACGCCGTAGTCGTTGCAAGCACGCTCGCCCTTGTGGCCGGTCGAGACGGGCGCAAAGCGATCGGGGATGTTGGCGAGGCGTGCCGCGCGATTCGCAACTGCGGTTGCATTCAACGCATGCGGCGCTTGCGCGGAGGCTGTTACCAACAGACCGAGCGCCCAGATGGCGCCACGGTGCGTGTTGATGCCACCGGTGGCATCGAGCATGGCCGTTTCGCCTTCGCGGCCCAGGCGGCCGATGCGCTCGCGCAGCGCCAGCGGCGAGTCAATTTGCGCGCCAGCCAACGCCATGGCTTCAAACGCAGGGCGCAGGGTTTGGGCCGAATGCACCATCAGCGTCCAGTCGAGATCGTGATGCGCGCCATTGCCACGCACATCCACGAGACCGGGTTTGGGGGAGAGCGTCACCTCGTCGATGAGCGCGGATTCCACCAGCGCGGCCAATCGCTTCGCACGCGCTTTCGGGCTGGCCGGCAGGGGCCGGTTCAGGGTCTTCTCCATTACCAGCTCCGGAAGCGTGCAGGCGGGTCGTACAGACCGCCGGACCACTCAACGAGGTCGGCGATGCTCTTGGCAGCGAGCAATTCGCGGCTGGCATCGCTGCGGCGCACGTCGAGGTCTTCGGGCAACGCGATCAGGCCGTCGCGGCGCATCTGCTCGGTCTTGGACGGATCGTGCCGCAGGCCAATGGACGTGACACCCGCCACCGCCGCGATCATCGCGCGGCGCTCTTCCAGCGAACGTGCCTTGTAGAGGTACGCGATGCCGTCTTCGGTCAGGAGGTGGGTGACGTCGTCGCCGTAGATCATGATCGGCGCGAGCGGCATGCCGCTTTGCTTGGCGACCGACACCGCATCCAACGTGTCGACAAAGGTCGGCTTGCCGCCTTCCTGGAAGGTTTCGACCATCTGCACGACGAGCTTCTTGCCGCGCTCCAGCATCGTCACGGGCTCGGTCATGTCGAGCCACGCGGGCGTGGCATGACGGCGGCCGCGCGGGTCGTGGCCCATGTTCGGCGCGCCGCCAAAGCCGGCCAAGCGGCCGCGCGTGACGGTGGACGAATGGCCATCGCCGTCCACCTGCAGCGTTGCGCCGATGAAGAGGTCCACCGCGTATTGCCCGGCCAGTTGGCACAGCATGCGATTCGAGCGCAGCGAGCCATCACGGCCGGTGAAGAACACGTCGGGACGCGCGGCCACGTAGCGTTCCATGCCGAGTTCCGTACCGAAGCAATGCACGCTTTCCACCCAGCCCGATTCGATGGCGGGGATCAGCGTCGGGTGCGGGTTGAGCGTCCAGTTGCGGCAGATCTTGCCCTTGAGGCCCAGGCGTTCACCGTACGTTGGCAGGATCAGCTCAATGGCGGCTGTGTTGAAGCCGATGCCGTGGTTGAGCGACTGCACGTTGTGCCGCTGGTAGATGCCGCGAATGGCCATCATCGCCATCAGCACGTGCACGGGCTTGATGAGGCGCGGGTCGCGCGTGAACAGCGGTTCGATGTAGAACGGCTTGTCGGCCTGCACGATGAAGTCGACCCACGAGCCGGGAATGTCGACGCGCGGCAAATCCGCCGGGTCATCGACGATCTCGTTGACTTGCACGATGACGATGCCATCCGAGAACGCGGCGGGCTCGACCAGTGCGGGGGTGTCTTCGGTGCTGGGGCCGGTGTAGATGTTGCCCTGGCGGTCGGCCTTGAAGCCGGCCACTAGCGACACGTTGGGGATCAGGTCCACCACCAGCCGCGCATACAGCTCGATATAGGTGTGGATGGCGCCGACTTCCAGCAGGCCGTCAGCAAGCAGTTGGCTGATGCGCAGGCTCTGCGGCCCCGCAAACGAGAAGTCGAGCTTGTGGGCGATGCCGGCTTCGAAAATATCCAGGTGTTCTGCACGGCTCACGCTCGGCATGATCATGTGCAGATCGTGCAGGCGCTCGGGGTTCACCTTGGCCAGCGAGCGCGACAGGAAGTCCGCCTGCTTCTGGTTATTGCCCTCCAGCACGACGCGGTCACCGGGGGCGAGCAGCGCTTCGAGCGCAGCGACGATATCGCCGGTGGGGATGACCTTGCCGTTGGCGATGCGGCGGGTCGCAGCCAGGCGGCGTTCCTTCTCGTCGCGCCGCTTGCGCCACTGGGGCGGGATGGCCGCATGGGCTCCGTTGGCCGATTGGGATGACATCGGTTGCATGGGTGGCGTCTCCAGCCTTGATTGATTTTGGTGACCTGTACCGTATGCCGGAAAAAGGCACACTTCAATCAACCTAGGCGCGGTTTCATTAACCTGAAGTTAATGAAACAATGGGCAAATCACGGCAAAGTGCGGCGCAGCAAGCCCACGCCCGGCGGAGACAGGATCATGGCAATTGATGAAGACATCACATTGAAGAAGCTGGAGGTGTTCCAGTCCTTCATGACGCTGGGCAACATGGCGCGCGTGTCAGAGGCGCTCGGCCAGAGCACGGTGAGCGTGCACCGCGCGCTGCACTCCTTGGAAGAGGGATTGCGTTGCCCGCTGTTCAAGCGCGACGGGCGCAAGCTGATTCCGCTGTCCACCGCCTACGTGTTTGCCGAGCATGTGGAGCGCATCCTGGCCGAGTGCGAAGCGGGGGTGCGCCGCACACGCGAGGCGGCGGGGTTCTCGTCGACGACGCTGAAGATTGGCGGCCTGTATTCGATGACAGTGGGCACGTTGCCGCGCATCTTTGCCGGCCTGAAGACACGCCGCTCGGCGCTTGACATCGAACTCACGCTGGGCTCGAACCGCAGCCTGCTGGCCAAGCTGGAAGACGGCCAGCTCGACGCCATCGTCATCGCGCTGGGCGAGCCGCTGCGCAACCCCGATCTGCTGACGGTGCCGATGTTCGATGACGAGATTCTTTTTGCCGCGCCGCTCGGCTCGCCGTACGCGTCATCGGCAGAGATCGATCTGCAGGCGGTACGCAGCGAGAAGTTCGTCGCACTCGGCGACGATTTCGCCACGTACCACGACTTCATGGCCGCCTTCGACAAGGCCGGTTTTGCACCGCAGATTGCGCTGCGCGTGGGCGACATCTTCTCGCTCATGAACCTGGTGAGCGGCGGCATCGGCTATGCGCTGCTGCCGCGCCGCGTGGCGGATTTCAGCCCCAAGGTGCAACTGATTCCGCTGGCGGCGCGGTATGCGATCAGTCAACACATCGTGCTGGTGATGCAGCGGAATCGGGAGCGGGATCCGAACTTGTTGGCGTTGTCGGCGGAGTGTCGGTTGTTGGGCACGCGATAACGATGATCACGTGTGCCGCACCACGTGGAAGCCTTCTTCCGCTGTGGGCGCAACGAAGTAGCGCGTGATCTCTTCGAACTCCACATCGGTCGGCGCGAACGGGTGGGCACCTGCGGCATTGCGATCGTGCAGGCGCTGCTTGCAGACCGCATCGGACACGTCCAGGTAATGCAGTTGGTGCGCGACACCGGCGCGCTCGAAGACTTCGCGCATCCACGCGCGGCTAGTCAGTGTATTGGCAGGGAAATCCAGCACAACAGAGAGCCCCGCGCCAAGCAGTGCGCAAAGGTGCTCAGTCAATGCGCCACGCAAGCGGCGTGCGCTGCGGGCGTAGTCGGCCACGCTTGTGATCTCGCCCGGGTACAGATGTGCGAGCCAGGTGTCTTCACTCAGTAGCACGGTTGCCGGCGCGCTGGCCAGCCGTTGCGTCAACGTTGATTTTCCGGCGCCGATCTTGCCGCACACCAGATGCAGCGTGACCTGGGTGGATGCGGCGGCGGGTGTTTGCGATTGCAGCGTCATGACAAGCTCCTGAGAGGCGAGGGTTCAGGAGGCGGGCACAAAAAACCCGCCTCGGGGGCGGGTTCGTTTGCTACCGGCTGACGCGCGCTAACCCACCATTCTTGGAATGGTGCGAATAATCGACGCGAGGCGGGTGGTGTGGTGAGGCATGCAGCAAGCTTGGGGGATTGGGTTGGTGTTGTCAACGCTGGGTAGGGGTAAAGCATCATCCGTCGATTCATGCCTCGTGCCGCAAAACAGATCGCACAGAAAGTCGAACGCGTCGATGCTGTTGTGGCGCGTGAAGAACTATCGATCTCATCGCAAGAAAATTGGTCGCCCCCGGCCCAGCGGTGTCGCGATGGTGCGACGTTCGACACGCGCGCCTCGTGCTTTAAGCAAACCGCAAGACATCACTTGTGCCTTCTCAACGTACAGCAATTGGCCGCCGTTGCTGTGTTGACGCGGACAAGCCATCGAGTAGGGTTCGATAGTGCGCTCGTATTCGACCTCGTTTAGATCAGATTCCAGTTTTTCGAAGGCAACTGTTGAGAAGCGTGACATAGAGTCGGCCCTCCAATGCAAAGTAGGAAGGGGTCGGGATGACAACAAATCAGAGGGGCGAGTCGCGTTCATTGCGCTGGATCAGGCGTGCATTTCAACTGACGATGGCCGCTGTGATCGGTGCTGTGTCGCTCGCTGCAAGAGGGGATGAGCGCATCACAATGCTTGTCGGGGCAGATGAGTACCTGTCCCAGACACTGGAGGGCATATGTGTACCGGCCCATTCGCCAAAGACTTGGACGAATGGGTGGGGTGACTATGACGTCATCAGTAGCAAGGTTGCGGTTGGCTACTTCAACACGTGTGAATTAGGTCTTGTGCTGAAGAGGGGCTATGAATGGTCATCTCCACGCACGATGACCGGCTATTGGTACGTATATACACAGGCAGCCTGCCCCGACGGCTCAATTCCGTCGGGTTACACATGCACACCTCGCCCACCCGTGCACGCTTGCACCGTTGCGTATCCGGTTATTCCCGGTACGGGCACAAAGATTCTTGTTGAAAATGACAGCGGCAGCGCAGAGCTTCCTTTGGCTCGG
The DNA here is from genome assembly GCF_000442475.1 of Ralstonia sp. AU12-08. NCBI lineage: Bacteria > Pseudomonadati > Pseudomonadota > Betaproteobacteria > Burkholderiales > Burkholderiaceae > Ralstonia > Ralstonia sp. AU12-08. Next base: position 265,301 of record NZ_ASZV01000005.1, read on the forward strand.
GCCTATCGCTCATTCGTGACGTTTGGAACAAATGCCGGCACAGGGAAGTGGCTTTTCAATTGGCAGCGCACGCTGGACACCAATATCGCCCGGTTTCCGACGCCTCAGGTTTCGGCTTGGCGCGACGACGGGGCAATCGTCTATTTCCAGAAGAACGGTGCGACTTGGACGACCCCAAGTACAAGGGATTCGCTGCAGTCAGTGGCGGATGCCAATGGCACCACAACGACGTGGCTCTACACCGTGGCCCAAAACGGAACCGTGGAAACATACGACGCGGATGGACGCCTGCAATCTGTACGCGAGCGCAACGGCCGTACCACGCAATTGGCTTATGACGCCGAAAAGCACCTTGTGTCTGTCACGGCCCCTAGCGGTCGCAAGTTGACGTTCGCATACGACGCCAAAGGTCGCGTTGCAAGCGTGACGGCACCCGACGGCGCCGTCACCCAATATGCGTACGACGCGAACGGATCGTTGACGACCGTGACTTGGCCTGACAACAAGACTCGTCAGTACGTCTACGAAAACACGCGCTTCCCAACGGCGTTGACCGGGGTGATTGACGAGGCCGGAGTTCGTTACACCACTTACGCCTATGACGACGAAGGGCGTGCCATCAGCAGCGAACTGACGCCGATTTCGAATCGCTATCAGTTCCAATACCAAGCCAATGGCCAGACGATCGTCACCCAGCCGTCAGGCACGACCAGCACGTACACCTTCCTCAAGCAGAACGGTGTGTTGTTGCCTACGGGAGTGTCGGTGCCTTGTCCGACTTGTGGCAACACAGCGCAAAGCACCAGCTACGACGCCAACAACAACCCGACAAGCAAGACGGGCTACGACGGCTCCACGACGACGTATGTCTACGATGCCCTCGGCCGCGAGACTCAACGCCTAGTCGGGGCCGGGACGGCGGATGCGAAGACCACCACAACGGAATGGGACCCGCAGCAATGGTTGGTCACGCGTGTTGCTGCGCCGAATCAGATTGAAGCGTTCTCATACGATGCGAATGGGAATCTGCTTTCGCATACTGTGACGCCGACTAGCGATGTGAACGGTAGTCAGGGGTTTGCTGCTGCGGCGTCTGGCCCCATACAACGCACTGACTGGACCTACGACGGTAGTGGCCACGTCTTGACAACAACCGAGCGCACCGACAATGAGATCACTGGTACGTGGACATTTGTCTATAACGCGCAAGGCGACCTGCAATCACTGACCAATCCGGAAGGGAAGGCCGGGCGTGTTGTCCAATATGACGCGGCAGGCCGCGTACTTGAGGCCATGGACGTTCACGGAGTCCGCCTCAAGTTTCGGTACAACGCACGTGGCTGGCTGACTGATTATGAGTTCGATGACCAACACATTCAGTATGAATATGACGTCTTCGGACAGCCCACTGCCGTGCTTGGCCCACAGAATTTCGTGACGCGATACGTCTACGATGCTGCGCACCGATTGATTGAGGTTCTAGACAACATCACTCTGCCTGCCAGGGATGCACAAAGTAGCGCGGTTAGCCCATTCGGTGTCGCGCAGAGCGAGCGAGCAATACCGCAGACCACGCCTTTTCAAGCTCTGCGGGATATGGTGGTGCATTCTTGGAATCGGGCCGTCGAAGGGCTCAAGCAATGGCTCAGCGGCATTGTGGCTTCAGCCCATGCGCAAGTTGTGGTTGGCGGGATGACGAGTTATCGACCACCGCTCCCGATACCCATGGGGCAAAAACCAATCAAATCGTCACCTTACCCGGAGGATGAGATTGATCCTAGCGCCAGTAGCGCGAGGAGGACTGCTAACTCTGCTGTAGCTAGGAATGTAGATGCTTGTAAGACAGGTGATCCATGTGAAGAGATTCAGCGACAAATCAGAGACATTGCGGGGAAGCTTGAAACAAAGGTTAGGCAACAACTGGCTGACAAATGGAATCTCTACGAGAATGCCTACTCCGTAAATCCAGGCGGCGCGATTGCAGGAAAGGGGACCTGGCTTGGGCACGATGACCAAATTACGGGGTTGAAAACTGGCCTTGCGAGAAAAGTAATGGAGGCGAAGGTTTTGGGATGTCAAGTGCCACCAGAAGTGTTGAGGCAGATTGCCACGCTAAATCCACAGAGACCAGCTAGGTGAAATTCATGGAGAGTAATAAATTGATAGACGATGAAATTGCAGAGATTTGCATCGGAAAAATAACAGAGAACTCACCATTCAAAAAAGAGGTCATCTCCTATGAAATACAGGATGACTTCCAATTTGTTCTTCTTTCTGTAGTGACAGATGGGGTGAGTGATGTGTCGCCTCTGGACAGAAAGAGAATTGCAGCTCTGGTGGACGGTATCGTCCCGAAGAGGAATGGAGAGTATTCCTGGATGGTAAATTTTCTCTTGAAGGGGGCTATATTTGACAGCTATTTTGGTGGCGACTTGATGTCGCCTGACTCTGGTTTGTAACGAAGGCGGAGCTGTGTTTTGTTGCTTCCTGGAGGCATATGAAAAATCATATTGCTTTTGTTTTTCATGATGATGGTGAAGGTGACAGCGCGCTTATTGTGAGCTTCCATGCAAAATATTTCTCTGGGAGAGGAATCTTTTACTTTGATGCGGATAATATATCTCTGATGCTGGATGCCTTCTCTGTGTATCCAATACTTTCAGAGAAACCGCCAAAAATTGAGTGGGGAACTATAGATCTCAGTAATCCTAAGGCCGGCTTGAAGGAAGAGCATCTTCACTTCTCGGTATGGCCTCTGGATAAAAAGGGGCATTTGGTGGCTTCAATTCGAGTAGCGGTCCCTTACATCAATATCGCTGGAAGGTTTCAATATCATGCCGGCGTGGACATTTCGACAACCTACGCGGCTATGACTCAATTCGTCGAGGACATGAAATCCATGCTGCGCGGCGAGTCGTCAGAAGTTGTGCTGGAAGAGGTGATCGGATAGTGAGTAGGCTATGAACGTACTTGCCAATACGTGGAAGATCGTCTTCAACGAAGAGACCAAGTGCCTAGAGTTTTGGCACCCGGAGCGCTTGGAGTGGCCGTCGGTGCAGTTGCGGATGGAAACACTATCTGCGATGTCGTTCGACGATGCCGCTAAGTTTGTCGGCGAACGGCTCCTGCTCTTGATTCCTACTTACCATGAGGTGTTCAAGGACTATCTGTGGTCTGACGACGGACAGACGCCACTCAAGAAACAGTAGGGAGTTGATTCAACAATGGACTCCAAGATTTTTGCCGGTCGTGCGGTTCAAATCGAGAAACAGCTACGTCTTGCATTTCCATCCAATCCTGTGCCGACTGAGCATCGACGTGAAGATGGGGTCGTGGATTGGGAGGTGGAAGAGGATCTACAACGAATTCTCGGAAAGGCTTGGCCGGAAGTGACGCTTGAAGACTGGACGCATATGGTCAACCCGGCATTCATTCGCGGTGGGACGAGCACACAGTTTTTCAAGTACTACGTACCTTCGATCCTCACTTGTGTTCTGTCGGCTGTGGAGCGAGTGGATCAGTTAGCGCTGTCCGCACTGCTGCCTAACAACCCGAAGCGTGAACCTCGCGACGAGTGGCGGATGTTCAGAAACAGCTTCTCGCCTGTCCAAGTGGAGGCCATCATCGCGTTCCTTGAGTGGGTCAAGGAAGCAACTGATCCGACATCGTCGGACTGGCATGGCGCGGACGCTGCCCTGAGTGGCCTGTGGGGTTAGGTTTCGGAGCCGCTGCCTATCACCGTAGGCGCAGAAACATGGAAGAACCTAAACTAGAAGACGCAATCCTCAACGCATTCTCTGACGTCGAGGTGCCTCCGGACTGGGCGCTGGTCCGCAGTCATGAAGGTTCCGAGCCCGCTGATATCGAAGCAATATTTCGTGGGGTAAAAAATTGGAGAGACCTGCACGTATTCAAAATGGATCAGGACGCAGTCTTGTCCTTTCTTTCTGACGAGGCTTTCAGGTACTACCTACAGGCTTTCATGCTGTACGACATCAGAGGGGAGATTCACTACAACGATGTTGTGTTCCACTTGGTCCACGGCCTTGCGGATCAGGGTGCAGCGGAAAAGATCAATCCTCGTAGGTACGGGGATCGGACAGCTTGGGATGGTGCTGTCTATCGGCATTCCGTATTCTCGAAAGCGCAAGCAGGTGCAATTGTTGAGTACCTGAAGTTCAAGCTCGAAGCTGAGGGGCCGGACGGCTTCGATACGCCCTCAATTCAGCAGGCGCTGGCCAACTACTGGCTCGGGCGTGCGGGGTTGCCCTCATGACTTCGTGCATTGTCGCTACGCCATGAATTTTCTTCCCCTAGCGGCACTCGCAATTGCACTCAGTGGAGCGTTGGCATTGCTCAATCGGAGTCGTCGCAATGGGAGTCTTGCTGCCCTTGCCGATCGCGAACCGCTCAGCGATGTCCAGATCTATAGGCAGTTCTACGCCACAAACGATCTTGAAGAAGCGGAGGTCTGCACGCTCTGGAATGAGATCGCCGGCACGTTGCAAGTGCCCGCAGACAAACTGCGGCCAAGCGATCGATTCGGGACCGATATCGGCGTCTGGTTCATTACGAGCGAAGAACTGGATGCTCTCGGCGATCTGGCAGCCAGACACGCAACGCAGCGTGGTGTGAAGATCGATATCGCTTCCCTTGCCACCGTCGACGATTACATCAAGGCATTCGCAACAAGGCATACATAGAGCCTGCAGTACGCGCATCGCACTTTAAGAATCCGGCGATGTTCACGCCCCAAGACGCCCAATAGAATCCACCTGCCTTTGCACTAACGAAGGCCTGGGTTTAGCGACCTAGTCGGGACAGTGAACTTCCGTTCATTGTGTACACTCTCGTCCGTTTTCAATGGCGGGCCGGGTGAGTGAGACCGCAAGGTCTACTGGGTCCTGACACCAGTCGCTAACCTCGCCGCAGGCCCGCCACCCTCGTTTAGCGACGAGGGCGGCGTGTCCATGATCGATGTGTCGTCAGGAGACGTCATGGCCGTTCCTCAAAGCGGGCTTCGCCCCGCGTCGTTCCCTTCTCCGCCCCCATCAGTCCCCACGCTGTACCAATCCGGCGCGCTGCGCGCGCAACGGTTTCTGCGGATCACGCAGCGCTCGTTGCATCGGCATCGCAAGTTCCAGCCGGCGTTGTTGCGTGAAACGCTGGACTATGTGCTGGGCGCTCGCCCATTGGAATATCGCGCGGGGTTTCTCGATGCTATTGGCGCGTATGTGCTGCTTGCGCTGGAAGGGTGCCAGTTGAACCCAGACACATGGGATGCGCTGGCTGCAGTTGAACGCCAATAGGCACAACCGCAAATGAAAACGCCCTGAGCGGGTCAGGGCGTCTTGGTCATTCATGCGCCTTCATGCTGGAGCATCAGCGGCGCGTTGTTCGCTCATGGGCCATACCCGTCGTTCGAATTCATGCGGCAGAACCGGCGTCGAATAAAAAAAGCCCTGCGCAAAATCGCAATCGACTGCCTTGAGAAAATCCCGTTGCTCGGCGGTCTCCACACCCTCAGCAATGACTTTGAGCCCCAGTTTATGCGCGAGGACGACCATGGCCTCGCACAGCGCCTGGTTGTCTTCGTCAAAGCTCAGGTTGTGGACGAATGAACGATCGATCTTCAGGTAGTCGATGTCGAAGCGCTTGAGATAAGCGAGCGACGAGTAACCGGTCCCGAAGTCGTCGATCGAGATCCCGATGCCCGCGCTGCGCAAGGTCCGCAGCGCCTCGTCCGTCCGCGATTCGGCCTGCAATAGCAGCCCTTCCGTGATTTCCACCATCACGCTCTGTACCGGCAAGCCTTCGCGTGCGAGGAAGTCAGACCATCGCGCGCACAGTTGGGCATCCTGGCGCATCTGGACCGGAGACATGTTGACGCTGATCTGGAACGACGGATGGAATTGATCGCGCCATTGCCGCGCCTGTTGCACCGCCTGCTTGAACACCCAATCGCCGATGGGAACGATGAGGCTCGTGTCTTCCGCCACGGAAATGAAATCATGGGGGCTGATCGTGCCGCGCTCTGGGTGCAGCCAGCGGATCAGCGCCTCGGCTTTGCAAACCTCGCCGGTGGCGAGGTCGACGATGGGCTGGTAGTAGACCTGAAACTGGTCACTGGGCAGCGCGGCGCGCAAATCGCTGGTAAGCCGCAGGCGCCTTTCGGCCTCCACCTGCATATCGGGCTTGAAGTAACTGAAGCGATTGCGCCCGGCGTTCTTGGCCGCATACATGGCTTGATCGGCGTTCTTGAACAGCACATCAAGATCGTGGGCGTCGTCGGGGTAAAACGTCACGCCAACGCTGGCAGAAATGAAGGCTTCTTCCGTGCCCAGCGTGAATGGCTCGGCCAACTTGCCGATGATGGTCCTGGCGATCCGTTCAACGCTCTCCGTGTCGTCCAGATTGGGCAGGATGACGGTGAACTCATCGCCGCCTAGACGTGCGACCGTATCCGATTGGCGCACGCACGAACCGATGCGCTTGCCGGCCTCGATCAGCAACGTATCTCCCCGGTCGTGGCCGAGCGAGTCGTTGACCTCCTTGAAGCGGTCGAGATCGATCAGCATCAACGCCATGCGCCGCCCGAAGCGGCCTGGCTGACTGGCTTCCTGAGCAAGGCGCTCATGGAACATCTGGCGATTCGGCAGGCCCGTCAGTGCATCGAAGTTGGCCTGTTTCCAGATGGTTGCCTCAAACGCCATCCGGTCGGAGAGATCACGACCGATCGCCAACACGGAATGCACATGGCCGGTGTGGTCGGTCTCGGGCGTGAGGCGGACGTGCGAGCATTGTTCGCGCCCATCCTTGCCGGCCCATCTCAGTTCGAATTGCGCGCTGGTTCCGCTTGCAATGACATCGCTGATGATTTTTTCGTAGACGCGCGCGTTGTCGCCGCCGGGGAGTTCCGAGGGCCGCTTGCAAAGCGCTTCTGTGAGGCTGCAGCCCGCCGCGGCACAGAACGCAGGATTGGCGTAAATGCGGCGCGACTCGCGGTCATAGCGGGCAATGGTATCGGGCGAGTTCTCGATCAGCGTGCGCGACTCCCGCTCCCGCGTGACGAGCTCTGCCGTGCGTTCGACAACGGTTTGCTCGAGCGAGGCATTGATCTCGTTGATCTTCTGGATCTTCTGCTTGATCGCTTCGCGCATTCTCTCGAAGCGCTGCGCGAGCCTGCTCAGTTCGTCCTTGGCGCGGGCCCCGGTTTCCACGTGCTTTTCTTCGTCTACCTCGGCGCCGGCATCGTCGCCGGTATCGTGCACCTTGCGCACCAGCTCCCTGAGCGGTGCAGAAATGCTGTGCGAGATGAAGTAAGCAAGGAAGATCGACAGCAGAACCCCCGAGATGCCAACCAGCGCGATCTGGTTTCGCACCGCTTGTGCCTCGGCCGTCAGTTTTTTCTCGGCAATGGTGCTCACCACGAACCAGGTCGTGCCGGGGATTTTGGCGTACGCAGCCAAATAACGTCCTCCGCGCTTTCCCTCGACCGCAACGAAGCTTTGCGCCTCGCCCGATGTCGCGTTGCGCGCGATGTTTTCGAGCAAGCCGGGTTCGGGTAGGGCGCCGGTGTCATTCGATGCGTCGGCAGGCCGGATGATGACCTCGTTACTCGCATCGAGAATGTAGATTTGCGTACCGCTGCCTGTGGCGACGTCGTTGAAGATGGTCGAGAAGTATGCCGGGCGGACGATCAGCACCAGATTGCCGAGCTGCTGGTTGCTGTTCTTGTCGATGATGGCGCGCACCACCCCGAGGTTTTGCTGTCCGACACCGTTGTCGTAGCTGCCCCAGTACGTGTGCCCATGCGCGTCCTGAGCGCGCGAGACGAGGCGTGTCACACCCTGGGTCAATTGCGTGGCTGCCTGTGTGTCCAGAATCCGGTTGTTCTTGTCGAGCAGATACTTCTGGTTGATGAAATCCACCGATCCGTAATGCTCAAGGAGCAGCCGCGCCATGTCCTGGCGTGCTTCGCTTTGTTCCTTGCCGTGGCCGCTCGCAGCCCTGGCAAGCGCGCCTTGAACCCGATTGGAGAGCACCAGCAAGTTGCTTTCTGTCTCGATCTGCCGCATGCGCAACTCGATGTTTCTCGAGACTTGCTTGACCACCTCCTTCGAGAATATCTCCGCGTTCTCCTTGATCGCCGCGATCGAGTTCACGTACGAAATGCTGGCCGAAATGAAGATCGGCAGCAGAGACAGCAGGATGAACGCGGCAACCAACCGGTGGCGAATCTCAACGCGGCGAAGCAGGTCCTGTGAGAGGTAGTCGAAAGCGCGCTGCAGCAACCGTGGGATCGAGTTCATTTGTAGTGCATCTTCGCTTCATTCTTGACCGATTCGTCGAGGCGCTTCGCCGCTTGCCTGGGCGACATCTTCTTGAGCAACACGTCCTGCATCAACCCGTGCAGTGACTCGAGTGTGTTTGACGGCAGCGTCGAATAGTACGGGCTGGCAGTGACCAGATAGCGGCTGACGGTGTTCGTATAGTCGACGATTTCCGGGTCACTGACGGTCGTTTCCGCGTCTTGCTGGAATGGAGAGATGTTGTGGCGCTTTCTCTGCAGAATCGGGAAGCCTTTGCCGGCGATGAATTCCAGAAAGCGCATTGCAGCCGCCTTGTTGGGCGTCTCGCATACGGCAAAGCCTGTCTCGCTGCCGAGCACGGGCACCACCTGTTCGCCGCGCTTGTTCCATGGCGGGATGAACACGCCGACCGCAAAGCGATTGCCATGCAGCAGCAGGCCCGCCGCCCAACTGCCCTGGAAAGCCATCGCCACCTTGCCTTCCTTGAAAAGACGCATGCCGTCGTCGTAGCCGGTTGCCATGAACGACGCCTGCACGTAGCCGCGTTCCGGCAACAGCGCCATCCTGGCGAAGATATCGGCGACCTCGGGGGTGCCGAGATCCAGCGTGCCCTCGGCCATCTTGCTTTTCCAGTTCGGCTCGTGCGCGACCACGTTGTTGGCGAAGCCCGAGGCAAACGGTCCGTTTCCGAGCATGTTCGGGAATGCGCCATTCAACATCATGGGCGTGAATCCTGCGCGTTTGAGCTGCGCGCACACGCGCAGGAACTCGTCGAAATTCGTTGGCAGCTTGTCGACACCCGCTTTTTCGAACATCTCGCGGTTGTAGTAGATCATCGTCGTTGCGACACCGCCCGAGATGCCGAACCCTTTGCCGTCGCGGCTGGTCCAGTCCCGCTTGAGCGGGGCGAGCATGTTCGCCCAGGCCGATGTCTGGCTGACATCGGCAAGGACACGCTGATCGGCCAGTTCGGCCGAATAGGCATTGGGATTGACGCTCAACAGATCGGGCAGCGTGCCGGCAGCGATGCGGGGTTTGATGTTCTCTTCGACCGAATTGCCGATCATGAACTGAACGTCCACCTGCACATCGGGATTGAGCTTGCTGAACTCGGCAGCAATCTGAAGCATCTGCTCGGGCCAGTCCGGTGCCCAGATCAATGCCGTAATGCTGGTTCGGTGCGGCGGGGGCGAACTGGTAATGGGGGCATCTTGCTGGTGGCAACCGCACAGAACCAGCAAACCGATCAGACCGGATAGCAGCCGGGCAAAGTGACTTTGTCGCACATCACGCTCGCTTTCGGGTTTGGTATGCGCCGGTTGGGCTCGCGAGGCAGGGGAGACTTCTCGCGGCGGCCCGTCGATTGGGGTGCTCGATATTGCCGAGCATGGATTACCTGCAGATGATGGCGTGCGCCAGCAGCGCCCGCCACGCCGGGCAGATCGGGAAGCCCATGCGACAGCCAGAATGCGGATAGTTGGGCATGACGACGAATAAGCTGATTAACCGCAACAGAGGCAATCTGTTCATCGGCAGCCCATATGAATCCTTTAATGGTCGCCAGGCGCGGGCGTTTGTTACCCATGTGGCCCAGCGCCGCAATGAACCGGGCACCTCGACATATGGCAATCGGCAAACGTTTGGCCCATGACGACTGCGTTGCCGGGCACAATCAGCACGGCCTTGGTGATCTTGCTTGCGGGGCGAGACGGCCTTGCGTCCAATCCTCCGCAGTTAGCGGGCAGGCCAATCGGCACCTACGGGCGCAAGCCAAACAACCCCTGCCAGAACGATTCAAAAGTGCTAGGGTGCCGCGAGTGCGTCGTCGGCGCATCAGCCTTTGACCCCAGTGCTTCGTCAGGCGTCGGGGCTGCCTCGCTGTCCGGCGCCGCAGCCGCAGCCACACTCGCCCGCCGCGCTTCCTGCATCGCCCACACGCTATCCGCAATGCGCGCCGCCAGTTCTGCCTCGCAGTCCCGGCCGAGCAGCACACCGAAGAGCACGTCCCGGTTGTGACCATCGTCAGCAAAGCGCATCGCAATGGCGACCATCTTTTCGTAGTGCTCCTGCGCAATGCGTTCACGCTCGCGTTGCGCGGCGCGCTCCTCGGCTTCCTGCGCCTCGCGTTCGGCCTGCCAGCGCTGCATCTCTTGCGCGAAGACTTCGTCGTAGACCCGGCGCTGCTCGGCATCGGAGAGGATGGCGTAGGCCTCGCGGATTTCCTGGAATGCTGTATAGGCCTCGGCCTCGCGGCCAGGGTTGCGATCGGGGTGCCACTTCATCGTGGCACGGCGATAGGCGCGCTTGATTTCGTCCAGGGTCGCGTCCGGCTGCACGCCGAGGGTCGCGTAGATGGTCGTCATGGCGGAAGGGGGCGGCTGCCAGGGGTAAGGTGATCGTAGCATGCGGTTGTTGACCTCTTATGGCCGATTCCCGGTCGGGTGGCCTCGTCTCTTCGAACGAGTGGCGTTGACCCTCGGCGCTTGCACGGCGCATGCTGCTATCAAGTCGTCACCCACAGGGTGCGTGCCGTGGCAACGAAATCATCTGGCCTGTTAAAAGCGGTCGCCCATTGCCGGCACGCTCTACGACTTGCGCGCTTGCCCACGGGGTGGGGTCGCCAAAGTGCCAAGGGCGGTGACCAGACGCTGCTGTACTTCGGCTGCCTGACGCTGTTCATCGCGCTGGCTTCACCGGCCGGCTATCTGGTGGACATCCAGACGTCGTATCTGCTCAAGAACCAGTTGCATGCCACGGCGACGCAGATCTCGATGTTCCGGCTGGTGACGGGCATCCCGGTGTACCTGGCGTTCGCGTTCGGTCTTGTGCGCGACCAATGGAACCCGCTGGGATTGCGGGATCGCGGTTTCTTCCTGATGTTCGCGCCAGTCACCGCGCTGGCACTCGTCGGGATGGCGTTGTCGGGTCTCTCCTACCCGGCACTGCTTGTCGGGATGTTGCTGGCGATGTTGTCATCCCGGTTTGTCGCGGCGGCCTACCAAGGGTTGATCGCGCTGGTGGGCCAGGAGCAACGCATGTCTGGGCGCCTGAGCGTGCTGTTGAATTGCGTTGGCACGCTACCGGTTGTTGCGAGCGCGTTCGCCTCCGGGTACATCTCCGATCATCTTGCGCCGAAGCAGGCCTTCTTCCTGGCGGCGGCGCTCATGTTGGTGGTGGCCATGCTGGGGCGATGGAAGCCCGCTTCCGTTTTCGGCCACACCTATGCAAGGCCGCAGGCCAAGGCGGCGGATTTCGTTGGGAACGTCAGGCGGCTGGTGAGGCATCGGGCTGTCTATCCAGCGGTGCTGATCTGCTTCCTGTGGAATTTCGCACCGGGCGCGGCCACACCGCTGCAGTTCTATCTGACCAACGCGCTGCATGCATCGGATTCCGTGTACTCGTACTACAACGGCATCTTCGCCGCTGCGTTCATCCCGACCTTCTTGCTGTATGGCGTGCTGTGCAAGCGTGTGGCGCTGAACAAGCTGCTGTGGTGGGGAACGATCATCGCCGTGCCGCAGATGGTTCCGCTGGCCTTCATTCACTCGGCCGATCTCGCATTGATGCTGGCGGCACCGATCGGTCTGATGGGCGGTGTCGCCACGGCAGCGTACTTTGATCTCGCCATGCGGTCCTGTCCGCCAGGACTGCAAGGCACGCTGATGATGCTGGTGGATGGTGTGCTCGCACTCTCTGCACGTGCAGGTGATTTGCTTGGCTCACGCATCTACAGCAGCAGTCCAACGTACGGATTCATGTACTGCGTGATTGCCACAACTGTGGTGTATGCGCTGATCCTGCCCCTCATTGCACTGACGCCGAAGGGGTTGATTGCCACCAGGGATGGTGAACCCAATCCGGAAGTCGAGGCCGAGGCGGTGAGCGAGATTCGGGGCACTGAGTCGACGTAGACGCCGAACCACCAAAGAAAAACGCCTCGACA
>NZ_ASZV01000006.1:0-40434 GCF_000442475.1 Ralstonia sp. AU12-08
ATTTCAGGGCGTTTTCTTTGGTACGAGTTGCGCTTGCCTTATGTTACCGTCAACGTCCCATTCATCGTCTCATGCCCCGAGCCGCAGAAGATGTCGCACAGGAAATCAAACGTGCCGGTCTTGTCAGGCGTGAGCGCCAGGCGCACCGTCTGCCCCGGCACCACATCCGCCCGCACGTTGAAATCCGGAATCGCAAAGCCCATCAGGATGTCCTGCCCGGTCAACTCAAACACCACGGGTACGCCGCGTTTGAGCGTGATCTTGTCGGGCGTGAAGGTGAACTTGCGCGCGTGCACGCGGATCACCTGCGGGCCTTCGCCATGCGCAACGCAGGCGAGTGCGGCACCAGCGGCGAGTACGGTGAACTGACGCAGCGCCAGGCGCCGCTTGGGGTTGAGTGCAAGGGTGGGGCGCATGTCAGCTGGTCTCCGGGGTCTTGGTGGTGGCGTTGGTCTCGCTGCTGGCCTGGATCGGTTGTTCGGCCAGCGCCCAGGTGGCAGCATCCTGCTTGCCGTGTTCGGTGATGCTGCGCCAGCCCAGGCCGCGATACGGCGCGGCGGTATCCCACGGGATCGGGTTGCGTTTGGCTTGCGAGCCCGGTGCGGGTGGCGCAGGCAGCGGGAACATCAGCGAGCGCGCCGAGTGGTGCGCGATGTGCCCGGTCATGTGGTGGTGTTCCTGGTGGATGTGGCCGTAGAAGACGGTCACGTTCCGGTGCGGCATCAGCAGGTCTATTACCTGCTGACCGTCGCGCGTGGCCCAGTCCCACTGCGGGTACAGATCAAACAGCGGGCGGTGCGTGAACACCACGACGGGCGTGTGCTCCGGCACCGAGCGGATGTCTGCGGCCAGCCAGGCAAGCTGCGCCTCGCCCACGCGTGCGGATGGGTCCGACACGTTATCGATGGCGATGAAGTGCACGCCCTTGTGGTCGAACGAATAATGCGTGCGGCCGAACAATTCGATGTAGGCGGCGCCGTTGTCGAGCGAGGCGTCGTGCTCGCCCGGCATGTAATGCACCACCGGTACCGTGAGCTTGGCAGCGATATCGCGGAACTCTGTCAGCCGCCTGCGGCGCTCGTCAGGGTCGTCGCTGATGTGGGTGAGGTCACCTGTAAAGACAACGAAATCAGGGGCGGGAGACAGCGCGTTCACGGCGGCAATCGCCTTGGGCAGTGTGCCGCGCGCGTCGGGGTTGGGCGCGCCCTTGAAGCCCCAGTGGCAGTCCGATAGCTGCACGAAATAGAAGTCTTCCTGCTTGCCGCCTACTGCGCGCGTGGTGGCGGCCATTGCCTGCCAGCCGGGCAGGCCGGAGGCATACACCAGACCGCCGACCGCGGCCAGTTGCAGAAACTGGCGTCGTCCGGGTTGTTTGCTCATGGGGTGTCCCCTGCGTTGGGTTGCTGATTCGGTCGTTGATCCAGCGCAATGGAGAACAATGAAGAGAGATGGCGCGCCGGTCCTGTCTGTCATACCGGCCGGCGTGGGCGCGTATTCCACAAAACGCGCGTTTTCAACGAAATTTCTTTCGGCGGGAATAAACTGGATTGCACCCCGGTAGTACGTTCGTCAACCGCCATCAGGCCGCCATGTCCGACCTGTCAGACCCCACGCTCGATCTGCCCACCGACGCCCAGCGCTTCGCCCAGGCGGTGCTGCCGCATGTCGATGCGGCCTACAACCTGGCGCGCTGGCTCTCGGGCGATACGCAGGACGCCGACGACATCGTCCAGGAAGCCTGCCTGCGCGCGTTCCGGCTGTTTGGCGGATTCCGGGGCGGTGATGGTCGCCCCTGGCTGCTGGCGATCGTGCGCAACACGTGGTTCTCGGAATGCGCGCGCCGCAAGCAGGCACCCGCCCAACCGTGGAATGACGAGGCCGCCGCCAGCCAGGCCCAGGCCGATGACGACAGCGCCAGCTACGGTGTGGACCCGGCCGCGCTGCTCGCCCGTATCGACGATGTGCGCCGGGTGCATGCCGCGCTGGCGCAATTGCCGGTGCCGTATCGCGAGGTGCTCGTATTGCGCGAGCTGGAAGATCTGCCGTACCGCGACATTGCCGCCGTGGTTGATGCACCCATCGGCACGGTCATGTCGCGGCTGGCGCGTGCGCGGCAGCAGCTCGCGCGCCTGTTGACCGAAGACACCGCGCCCCCGCGCACCAATGTCACGCCGATCCGTGCATCGGGCGGCACGGGAACCAGTACCAAGGAGGCCCGCCATGAACTGTGACGACATCCGCGCTTTGCTGGCCGCGCGCGCCGATGGCGAACTCGGTGCGGCCGACAGCCTGCGCATGGAAACGCATCTGGGCACCTGCGCGGCCTGCACGGACGTTGCCACGCGCCACGACACCGTGGTGCGGGCGCTGCGCCAGGGGCTGCGCGCGCCAGCGCTGTACATGAAAGCGCCCGCAGGTTTGAGCGAGCGCGTGCTGCACGCTGTGCAGGTTGAAGCGCAGGCCAAAACCGGTGCGCGGCATACACCGCCACCTGTGCCTGCCCGCGCGCCGCGTCGGGCCGAATCCGTCTGGCAGCGTCTGGCCGGATGGCTGATTACGCCAACCCGGGGCCTCGGCGTGGCGGCGGGTGCGCTGGCAGCCGTGGCGCTTGGCGTGGGGGTGCTGGTCGGCCGGCCTGATGCTGCTGCGCTCACTGCGCACGACATCACCGCCAGCCATGTGCGGGCGCTGCTGGGCGCACGTGAGACCGATGTGCTGTCGTCGGACCGCCACACGGTCAAGCCCTGGTTCAACGGCCGGATCGACTACGCGCCGCCGGTCACGGACCTCGCCACGCGCGGTTTCCCGCTCATCGGCGGGCGGCTGGATTACATCGACGGCCGCCCGGTGGCCGTGCTGGTGTATCGGTCCGCGCAGCATCCGGTTGATCTGTACGTGCGCCCCGAGGCCGGCGGCGACGCCGAGCCCGCCCTGCGCACGGAACGCGGTTATCAGTTGATGTATTGGCGCAGTGCCGGCATGGGCTACTGGGCCATCACCGATGCCTCTGCTGACGTAGTGCAAGCGTTTGCGCGTGCCGTGCGCGGTGGTTGAAACCGGTCTTTCTTTCGCGCGTGTGCCCCGGCGCAACGCGCGCCCACAGTGTGCACTTTTGCCGCACCGTGCCGAATGACTGCAATGTTGCCGACGGCTGTCCTGGCAAGGACTTACCCGAATTTGTGTCCGATCGCAAAGGTTTCGGTTCCGGTGGCCGATACGTTCCTTTACCATTCAACTCAGTTTTGTGAGGTGTGCTCTGCGAGCCGCTTCCATGTCTTCCCGGTATCTGTTTGATAGGTTTAAACATGGTTTCTGCGACGCCCCGCATCAGCAACGCAACCCTGGCAAGCATGCTTCGCGGCGGCCGGTTCTCTCTCGGCAACCGCATCGTCTTCAGCTTTGGTGTGCTGTTCGTATTGATGGTCGTCATGGCGGTGGTGTCTTACGACCGCCTGCGCGTGATTGACGAAGAAGCCGTGAGCCTGGAGCGCGACTCCGTGCCGGGGCTGTATCTGGCGACGGCGCTGCGTGGAGCCACGCGCAACAGCCATGCAACGCTCGAACGTGCCCTGTTTGTCGACGCCGACGCTGCAACCGCCAACCGTGATCTTGAGCGCGCCGCCCAGAGCGTGCGCGAGCTCGACCAGCACTCGGCTGCCTACGAGGCCACGATCTTCCGCGAAGACGACCGCCAGCGCTTCCGCGCCTATCGCGCAGTCGTTGACAAGTACCTGCCGATGTTCAACGAGGCCATGCAACTGGCGCGCACCTCCAAGCCCGCCGCACAGGCGGCTACCGTGCGTGGCACCGCACTCTGGGAGGAAGCCACGGTGCTCGCCGACGGGCTGGTCTCCGACAACCGCAAGGTGGCCGATGAATCGGCACGGCAGATCCGCGTCTCCGTGCAAGGCGCCGAGGTGACGCTGGCCGTGGCGCTGGGCTTGGTGCTGCTGGCGGCGCTGGTGCTCGGCTACGTCCTGCACAAGGCGATTACCGTGCCGATGGCGCGGCTGGTGCAGGTGCACGACAACATGCGCACCGGCAATCTGTCTGGGCGGCTGGACCTGCACCGCAGCGATGAATTCGGCACGCTGGAAGAAGGCTTCAACCGCATGGCCGAAGAGCTGGCGAGCCTGGTGTCGCAGGCGCAGAAGTCGTCGCTGCAGGTGACGACCTCGGTGGCCGAGATTGCCGCCACCTCCAAGGAGCAGCAGGCCACCGCTGCCGAGACGGCCGCCACCACCACCGAGATCGGCGCGACCTCGCGCGAGATCTTCGCCACTTCGCGCGACTTGCTGCGCACCATGAACGAGGTGTCGACCGTGGCCGAGCAGTCGGCCACGCTGGCCGGCGCCAGCCAAAGCGGCCTCACCCGCATGGAAGACACCATGCGCGGCGTGATGGAAGCGGCGGGTTCGGTCAACGCCAAGCTGGCGATCCTCAACGAGAAGGCGACCAACATCAACCAGGTGGTGTCGACCATCACCAAGGTGGCGGACCAGACCAACCTGTTGTCGCTCAATGCCGCCATCGAGGCGGAAAAGGCCGGCGAATACGGCCGCGGCTTTGCGGTGGTTGCCACCGAGATCCGTCGCCTGGCAGACCAGACGGCCGTGGCCACCTACGACATCGAGCAGACCGTGAAAGAGATCCAGTCTGCCGTGTCCGCCGGTGTGATGGGCATGGACAAGTTCTCGGAAGAAGTGCGGCGCGGCATGCGCGATGTGCAGCAGGTCGGCACGCAGCTCTCGCAGATCATTACCGAAGTGCAGACGCTGGCGCCGCGCTTCCAGATGGTGAACGAAGGCATGCAGACGCAGGCCACCGGTGCCGAGCAGATCACGCAGGCGCTGTCGCAGTTGTCGGAGGCCGCGCAGCAGACGGCGGAATCGCTGCGCCAGTCGTCGCAGGCGATTGATGACCTGACGCTGGTGGCCAACCAGCTTCGTACCGGCGTGTCGCGTTTCAAGATCGAAGCCTGACGCCTGCCGGAGTTTTTTGCTGTAGCGAGAATCGCCATGCTTTACCTCCTGTTTGAACTCGATGGCGACCGCTATGCGCTCGATGTGGCGCAGATTGCCGAAGTGCTGCCGCTGGCCGCACCCAAGGCGATTCCCGGCGCGCCCGCATGGGTGGCTGGGCTGATCGAGCGGCATGGCACGCCGGTGCCGGTGATTGACGTGCCGCAGCTTGCGCTTGGCCGCGCGGCGCGGCCGCTGCGCTCCACCCGCCTGGTGCTGGTGCAGTACGAGGCAGACACACGCGGTGGCGATGCACCACTGCTCGGTCTGATTGTCGAACACGCCACCCACACGCGCCGCATTGATGCGGCGCGTTTTGCCGACAGCGGCATCGCCATGCCCAACGCGCGTTGGCTCGGGCCCGTCGCCAGTTTGGAAGATGGCCTCGTGCAGCGTGTCGATGCCCAGGCGATGCTCGATGCGCAGGCGCGTGCGCTGCTGTTTCCGGCCGCCGTAGCCGCAGCCACACAGCCGGCCTGATCGTCATGGTGGCCGTTGACCCCCGTTTTGAAGCCTGGCTCTCGCACGAGACCGGCATTGATGCGCCATCGCTCGGCACGAACACATTGGAGCGCGTGGTGCTGGACCGCACCCGGGCCATGCTGGCTGCGCGTGGTGCACCGAACACGGTGGATGCAGCGGCGCTCGACGCGTACTGGCTGCGCCTGAATACCTCGCCCGAAGAGCGCCAGGCGCTGATCGAAGCGCTGGTCGTGCCCGAAACGTGGTTCTTCAGAGACCGCGAAGCCTTTGTTACGCTTGCCCGCCAGGCCGGTGAGAAGCTCGTGCGCGAGCCCACGCGTGTGCTGCGCATCCTGAGCGCGCCGTGCTCGACGGGCGAGGAACCCTATTCCGCGGCGATGGCGCTGCTCGACGCGGGCATCGACCCCGCACGCTTCACCATCGACGCGATCGACATCAGTGCACGCGCGCTTGAAGTGGCCAAGCGCTCGGTCTACGGGCGCAACGCGTTTCGCGGCCATCCGCTTAACTTCCGCGAACGCCATTTCACCGAGGCCGAAGGCGGCTGGCAGTTGAACGACGCCGTGCGCGGGCTGGTGCGCTTTGCGCAGGCCAATCTTTCTGATGCACCGGCTGATGCATTGACCAAGGATCGGCGCTACGACTTCATCTTCTGCCGCAACGTGCTGATCTACTTCCACCGCGATGCGCAGGACCAGGCGATCCGCCGGCTCGATTCACAACTGGCGGACGACGGCATGATCTTCGTCGGCCCGGCGGAGACGGGCCTGATGATGCGCCACGCCATGAGTTCTGCGCGCATTCCGTTGGCGTTTGCCTTCCAGCGCACGCCCGCGGGTGAGAAGCGTGTGCGGACACCGCTACCGTTCCGCTTGCCGCTGCCACCCGAGAAGCCCGCTGCGGCGCCGGTGGGTTTGCCCGGCATTACGCTGCCGACCGTGCCCGTGCGTCCGGTGGCGGCGCGCGTGCCGGCCGCCAAGCCGGCTCCCGCGTTTTCGGCACGGCCTGCGACCTTGGCCGTACCGGCCATCCCCGTTCTGGACGCCCTGCTGCCCGAGCCGCCCACCTTGGCGGAGGCACGCCGGCTGGCCGACGCCGGCCGCTTTGATGAAGCCGAGCACGTGGCGCTGGAGATCGCCAACCTGCGGGCGCCCGAAGCCGATACGTTCTACCTGCTCGGCCTGATTGCCGATGCACGCGGCCGCCACACCGATGCGGGCGACTTCTACCGCAAGGCGCTGTACCTGGAACCGGCGCACTACGAAGCCCTGACCCACCTGGCCGCGTTGCTGGACGTGGCCGGCGACACGGTCGGCGCACGCCAGCTCATGCTGCGTGCAGAGCGGGCCTTGGCGCGCCAGGGCAGGGCGCCTTCCGGACCCTCTGCACCATCCGAACCACCGCAGTACTCACGAGGAACGCATGGCGCACGCCGTCCATGACCACGCGGGCGTCACCACGCTCGTTGATGACTGCTGGAACCGCATCGGCACCCGCGGTGATCAGTCCTGCCCGCAGTTGCCAACGTACACGCGCTGCCTGAACTGCCCCGTCTTTGAACAAGGTGCCGCCGCGCTGCTCGACCGCGCACTCAGCCAGGACGATCTGGAAGCCGCCGCGCGGGCCCACCGCGACGCCGCGCCACTGCGTGCGCACGACCAGATCGACGCAGAACTGGCCGTGCTCGTCTTCCGCATTGCCGACGAATGGCTGGCGCTGCCGGCCACCGCACTGCGTCAGATCGACGAGCCACGCGCCATCCATTCGCTGCCGCATCGGCGCAATCGGGTGGTGCTGGGGCTGGTCAACATTCGCGGCGCACTGACGGTGGCGGTGTCGCTGGGCGAACTGTTGGGCCTGGACTTGTCGCGCAGTGGCAAGCACTCGAGCCGCAATGGCTACGCGCGCCTGCTGGTGGCTGCGTACCAGGATGAGCCGGCCGTCTTCCCGGTGGACGAGGTGGAGGGTGTGCTGCGCTTTCCGGCGTCTGCCTTGCTGCCGGTGCCGTCCACCTTGATCGCCGCCGCCACGGCGCACGCACGCGGCGTGCTGGCCTGGCGCGAGACCACCATCGGCCTGCTCGATGCCGATCGCCTGTTCGATTCGATTGCCCGGAGCCTGCGATGAGCATGGATGACGATCTGGGCCGCCAATCGCTGCTCGCGCTGTTTCACGAAGAGGCGCAGACGCAGACGCGCGTGCTGTCGACCGGCTTGCTGACGCTGGAACGCGCCCCCACCGACGCCGCCGCGCTGGAAGCCTGCATGCGGGCCGCGCACTCGCTCAAGGGGGCTGCGCGCATCATCGGCCTGCAGGACGGTGTGGACGTCGCGCACCGCATGGAGGAATGGTTCGTGGCCGCGCAGCGCGGCACACTGGTGCTGACGGCCGCGCATATCGATGTACTGCTGCGCGGGACGGATCTGCTGCTGCGTGTCGGCCAGCCCGCCACCGTTGGGCAAGTGCCGCGCGCGGAGATTGACGCCGTGCTCGCTGCGTTCTCTGCCGCCGATGGCGCTGAAGCTGGGCCTGCCACTACAACGTTTGCCGACCCCGAGCAGGCCGCCGAAGACGCCACGCTGAAGGCCGCGATGGCCCTGCTGAATGCCGAGGTGGCGGCGCTGTCTGCCCCGGCACCGGCCGCGCTGCCGGAACCGCAACCCGAATTACCGCCCGAGCCCATTACGCCGGCGCCACATCGCGCGCCCATCGGTGCCACGCGCCGAGGTTTCCACGACGGGCAGCGCATGCTGCGTGTGCGTGCCGACAACCTCGACCGGCTGCTGAGCCTGTCGGGGGAATCGCTGGTGGAGTCACGCTGGCTCAAGCCGTTTGGTGAGTCGATGTTGCGCGTCAAGCGCAGCCACCGCTCGGCCACGCTGGCGCTCGATACGCTGTACGAAACCCTGGTCGAGCGGCTGGACCCGCATGCCGATGCCGACATGCATGCCGCGCTCAACGACGTGCGCCAGATGCTCGGCCACATGCAGCAGACGCTGGGCGAGCACATCGACGATCTCGACCGCTTCGACCGCCGCAGCACGCACCTCGCACAGCAGTTGTACGACGAAGCCCTGCAATGCCGCATGCGCCCTTTTGGCGATGCCACACATGCGTACCCGCGCGTGGTGCGTGACTTGGCGCGTTCGCTGGCCAAGCGCGTGCGCTTTGCCATCGTGGGAGAAGCCACGCAGGTTGATCGCGACATTCTCGACATGCTGGATGCGCCGCTGGGCCATCTGCTGCGCAACGCCATCGACCACGGCGTGGAAACCCCGGAAGACCGCGAGGCACAGGGTAAGCCCGCCGAGGCCAGCATTACGCTGGAGGCGCGCCACAGTGCTGGCAAGCTGTTGATTACCGTGGCGGATGACGGCGCGGGCATCGATCTGGAAGCCGTGCGTGCAGCGGTGGTGCGGCGCGGTTTGTCCGATGCCGATACCGCCAGCCGCCTGTCGGACCATGAACTGCTCGACTTCCTGCTGCTGCCGGGCTTCTCGATGCGCGAGCAGGTGACGGACTTGTCTGGCCGTGGTGTCGGGCTCGATGCCGTGCACGAGATGGTCAAGGCGGTGCGCGGCACGGTGCGCATTCAGACCGAGCCCGGTCGCGGCACGCGCTTCATGCTGCAGTTGCCGCTCACGCTGTCGGTCATCCGCAGCCTGCTGGTGGATGTGGGCGGCGAGGCGTATGCGTTTCCGCTGGCCTACGTGCGGCGCACGCTGGAGCTGGCCCGTACCGAGATCGACATGCTCGAAGGGCAGCAGCATTTCCGCTTCGATGGCCGCCCGGTGGGGTTGGTGACCGCGCACCAGTTGCTCGGCACGCAGCCACCGGGTGAGGCGCGCGACAGTGTGCCAGTGGTCGTCATTGGCGAAGGGGCAGAGACCTACGGCATTGCCGTCGACCGCTTCCTGGGCGAGCGCATGCTGGTCGTGCAGCCGCTGGATGCACGGCTGGGCAAGGTGCGCGACATTGCCGCCGGGGCGCTGATGGAGAACGGCGACGCCGTGCTGATCGTCGACGTGGATGATCTGCTGCGCTCGGTCGACAAGCTCGTGCGTGGTGGCCAGCTCGACAAGGTGCAGCGCGGGCAGGGTGTGGTCGTGCAGCATCGCAAGCATGTGCTGGTGGTGGATGATTCGCTCACGGTGCGCGAGCTGGAGCGCAAGCTGCTGGAGAAGCGCGGCTACGTCGTTACCGTGGCCGTGGACGGCATGGACGGCTGGAACGCTCTGCGTGGCGCTCAGTTCGACCTCGTCGTCACCGACATCGACATGCCACGCATGGACGGCATCGAGCTGGTCACGCTCATCAAGCGCGATGCGGTGCTCAAGGCACTGCCGGTGATGGTCGTGTCTTACAAGGATCGGGAGGAGGATCGCCGCCGCGGGCTGGAAGCCGGCGCCGATTACTACCTCGCCAAGGGCAGTTTCCACGATGAAGCACTGCTCGACGCAGTGCGAGACCTGATTGGAGAGGCGCGGACATGAACATCGGCATCGTCAACGATATGCCGCTGGCGGTGGAAGCCATGCGCCGCACGATTGCGCGCCGGCCCGAGCACCGTGTGCTGTGGGTGGCGACCGACGGCGCGCAGGCGGTGGATTTTTGCGCCGCGCAGCCGCCCGACGTGGTGCTGATGGATCTGATCATGCCGCGCTTTGACGGCGTGGAGGCCACCCGCCGCATCATGGCATCGAGCCATCCGTGCGCGATCCTGGTGGTCACCAGCAGCGTGGGCGCCAACGCCTGGCGCGTGTACGAAGCAATGGGCGCGGGGGCACTGGATGCCGTTGATACCCCCACATTGACCAGCGGCACCGATGTCGAGTGCAACCACCCACTGCTGACCAAGATCGACCAGATTGGCCGCCTGCTGGAAAAACCCGTCATGCCCAAGCCGCGCGCCATTGCGCCTGTGCGCGGCGGTGCGGTGCCCTTGGTCGCGATCGGTGCTTCTGCGGGTGGCCCCACTGCGCTGGCTGCGGTGCTGGGCAAGCTGCCGGTGGAGTTTCCGGCCAGCATTGCCGTGGTTCAGCACGTGGACCAGGCGTTTGCCGCCGGCATGGCCGAATGGCTGGATGGCCAGACTGCATTGAAGGTGCGCGTGGCCGTCGAGGGAGATCGCCCGCGTGCCGGCGAGGTGCTGCTGGCGGCCACGAATGACCACATGCACGCGCTGCCCGGCGGCACCTTCGGCTACACACGAGAGCCGGCCGCCACGCCTTATCGGCCGTCTGTGGATGTGTTCTTTCACAGTCTGGTCGAACACTGGCAGGGCACCGCCATTGGCGTGTTGCTCACGGGCATGGGGCGCGACGGTGCCATCGGCCTGAAGGCGATGCGTGCCAAGGGCTATCACACCATCGCGCAGGACGAGGCGACCAGCGCAGTGTACGGCATGCCCAAGGCAGCGGCGGCCTTGGATGCGGCACGCGCCATCCTGCCGCTCGGCCGCATTGCCGATGAACTCACGGTGCTCGTGCGCAAATGAACGCGGCACGGGCCATGATCGACCACACATAACCAAAAACGGGGAGCATCACATGACCAACCAACCACACGACAGTCCAGGCGGCCCAGACAGCTTGGATGGCCCGGAAGACAAGCCTATTCCTGTGGCGGAAGCCACACTGGAGGCGGCGCGTGCCCTGCTGCATACGCCGGCGGCTGCCGACGTACCGGTGATGGTGCTGCTGGTGGACGACCAGGCTATCGTGGCCGAGGCCGTGCGCCAGGCGCTGGCCGGCGAAGAGCGCCTCGACTTCCACTACTGCGCGCGTTCGGACGAGGCAATGATCGCCGCCATTCAGACGCGGCCCACCGTCATCCTGCAAGACCTGGTGATGCCGGGCACCGACGGCCTGACGCTGGTGCGCGACTACCGCGCCAACCCGGTACTGCGCGATGTGCCCATCATCGTGCTGTCCACCAAGGAAGAGCCGGTCATCAAGAGTGCCGCGTTTGCCGCGGGCGCCAATGACTATCTCGTCAAGCTGCCGGACCGCATCGAGTTGCTCGCGCGCATCCGTTACCACTCGCGTTCGTACGTCAACCTGCTGCAGCGCGATGAGGCCTACCGCGCGCTGCGCCAGTCGCAGCAGCAGTTGCTGGAAGCCAACCTGGAGCTGCGCCGCCTGACCAACTCCGACGGCCTGACGGGCCTGGCCAACCGCCGCTATCTCGACGAGTATCTGGGCGCCGAGTGGCGACGCGGTGCACGCGAAGGCACGACGCTGTCGTTCCTGATGATCGACGTCGACAACTTCAAGCTCTACAACGACACCTACGGCCACGTTGCGGGTGACGAGGTGCTCAAGCGCATCGGCAGCACGGTGGAAACGTGTCTGGGCCGACCCGGTGATCTGGCCGCGCGTTTTGGCGGCGAGGAGTTTGCCGTCGTGTTGCCCGGCACCAGCGCAGAGGGGCTGACGGTACTGGCTGAAAAAATCCGGAGCGCAATCGAGGCGCTGCAGGTGCCGCACGTGCATTCGTCCACGGGTGCATACGTGACCGTGAGCGTGGGTGGCGCGATGGTCAACCCGGTGCACGATGTGCCGACCACCACGCTGATCGAAGCCGCCGACCTGGCGCTGTACCAAGCCAAGCACGAAGGCAAGAACCGCACGGTGATCGGCACCGGCGCGGGTGCCGGCCGCAGCGTCTAGGTTTCGGCGAGCTGCCGTTCGAGCACAAAGGCCTCGAACGCTGCCGGCGGCACTGGCGGGCAGAAGAGGTGGCCTTGCCCGTAGTCGCATCCGGCGGCCATGAGGATGGCGCGCTGCTCCTCGGTCTCGATGCCTTCGGCAATGACTTTGATACGCAGTGCGTGTGCCATGCTGACGATGGCGCTGCACAGCGCGATGTCTTTCGCGTCATGCGCCAGGCTGCGCACGAATGACTGGTCAATCTTGATGTAGTCGATATCGAAGCGCTTGAGGTACGACAGCGAGGAGTATCCGGTGCCGAAGTCGTCGAGCGCAATGTCAATGCCGGCGCGACGGAAGTCATTGAGGTGCTCGACCACATCGGCGTTGTCGGCCATCAAAGAACCTTCCGTGATCTCGACAACCAGGCTGTGCGGTGGAATGCCCCTGCGCATCACCACCTTGGGCCAGGACTGATCTCCCGTGGCGTTGACGCGAAACTCTATCGGCGATTTGTTGACGGACACCTGCAGCGCGTTGTCGAGCGTGGCGTGCCAGTGCATGAGCTGGTCCAGCGCCTGGTTCAACACCCACTTGCCGATCTCGACGATCAGGCCCGAGTCCTCCGCCACCGGAATGAAATCTGCCGGATCGATCTCGCCGCGCGCGGGGTGCGTCCAGCGGATCAGCGCCTCCGCCTTGCGTACCTTGCCGGTCTGCATGTCGACGATGGGCTGGTAGTGCACCGCGAGCTGGTCTTGCTGGAGCGCCACGCGCAGGTCGCTCGTGATGCGCAATCGCTCCTGTTCCGCCCGCTGCAATGCCGGTGTGAAGACGGCCCATTGATTGCGCCCGGCGCTCTTGGCGGCGAACATCGCCTGATCGGCGCGCACCAGCAACGTTTCTGCGCTGTCCGCATCGCGCGGGTACAGCGCCAGCCCAATGCTGGCCGACACCTCCACGCTTTCCTGGCCAAGCCGCAGCGGTGACGCGATCCGCGCCAGCAGGGCCCGGATGATGGGCGCCGCGGCGCCGGCATCGGACAGGTCCGGCAGGATGATGGTGAACTCGTCGCCGCCCAGCCGCGCGACCGTATCGGTACCGCGCACGATGGCCGAGATGCGGCGCGCGATCTCCTTGAGCAGGATGTCGCCCTGGTCGTGGCCAAGGGTGTCATTGACCTCCTTGAAGCGGTCCAGATCAATGAACAGCAGCGCGACTTGCGAGTGCGACTGGCGGGCCCGTGCAATCTCCTGGCGCAGACGGTCATAGAACAGGTGCCGGTTGGGCAGATCGGTGAGCGCGTCGAAGTTGGCCTGCCGCCAGATGACCTCTTCCGCGCGCTTCTTCTCGGTCATGTCGTGAATGAGCGCAACGCGGCGCGGTTCGCCCAGCGCGCTGCCGGCAAACGTGTCGATGGTCAGCAAGGCGGGGAACTCGCTGCCGTCCTTGCGGCGGATCAGGTATTCACCACTCCACGTGCCCTTGTCGGCAACGGCCGAGCGCATGGCATCGACGACGGCGCCTTCGTTGCATTCGGAGCGGATGGCATCGCTGGGCTGGCCCTTGAACTCCTGCGCGCTGTAGCCCGTCGTGACGGTAAAGGCCGGGTTGATGTCGACCACCTCGCCGTCGAGCGTCGTCACCATCATCGCTTCGCTGCTGGACGCATAGACGAGCGAGGCCATGCGCATCTCTTCCAGGTGTCGCTTGCGCTCAGCCATTTGCCGACGCAGGGTGAGATACAGCAGCCCCATCAGCAAGGTCGAGGCAATGCCCCCCACCACCGCGGTGTGCCGGTACGTCTCGAACGGCTCCAGCACCGATGCCACTGACTCGCCTACCAGGAAGTAGAGCCCGATCTCGGGCACATGGTGATAGCCGATGATGCGTTCGATGCCGTCGGTGCCCGAGACCACGCGGTAGCTGCCCGTTTCCGGCGCACCCGGTTGGTTGAACTGGCGCTTGCGCGGCGGCTTTTCCATGCCGACGGTCGGGTTGGGTACCCGGGCGATGATCAGGCCCGAGTCCTTGATGATGGTGGCCACGCCGTCCTTGCCCACGGTGAGCGTGTTGGCAAAGCCGGCAAACTGCTCCGGGCTGACCGACACCACCACCACGCCCGCAAAGCGCCCAGCCTTGAGGATGGGCCGCGTGAACTGGATGGACCACTTTTTCGAGACCTTGCCCTGGACCGGGTCACTGATGAACAGCGTGTCGCGTCCGCCCGATGCCTTGTGCACGCGAAAGTGCTCGCGCTGGCTCAGGTCAACGCGGTCGGTGACGGGGCCGATGCTGGAGTAGACCAGCATGCCGTTCTCATCGATGACGGCCACCTGGAAGGTCAGGTCGCGCACGACTTCCTGCCGTTCGTGGATGACCTGTTCGAACACCTCGCGGCCAGCCAGCCAGCTGGCGCGCAGGTCAAGCAGGAATTCCGACACGCGTCGCGTGCTGCCGAGCGAGTACTCGCCAAAGGCCTGCGCTTCGACTTCGGTGCGCGCTTCTGCGTCGCGGATCAGCCGGTCATGCTCCTTCGTGAGCTGGTGGAACGTGAACCACCAGATGAAGACCAGGCATGCCGCCACGCCGAGGTTGAGCGGCGACAGCAGCCAGCGCAGCCCAGAGGGTCTCCCCGGCCGCCTTCGCCGTTCTGACGTCGTGCCATCTGAAGCCTTCGATTGCGCCGCGGCCATCCCCACTCCAGGGTGAGCTCATCCATTTGTCTCCGGGGCCAGTCGTCTCTGGGGGACGTTTTGCGGCCCGGGGTTTCGGCAACTCCATGCACATCACTCTATATCGGAGCAGATCATCTGTGTCTTAAGCCAAACGGTAGGAGGGGGGCTAGAACAGCGCAATCGTTTGCCAGTGCATGCGCGCCTTGAGATTGGTGTTTGGGTGCAACGCGGTGCGCTGGCGGTTCAGCGCATGTTGTCGAGCATGCCGCGCGCCCGGGCGCGGGGGAGGTTGGCCGCGGGTGTGGGGTCTACCCTGTCTGAGGTATAGGCCGCCATGCACCTGCGAATCACAGCCCAGTACGAGGGCGCGACACAGCGGGCATGTGCGTAGTAGCCGCGCTGTGTCAGCAGCCGGTGCAGGGCAGGCAGCTGGTAAGACGGCACGCTCGCAGCCAGGTGATGTTCAACGTGAAAGTTCACCCGGTTCGGGCCGATCAGCAACCGCCCGAGCGGCCCAGCCAGCGTGGTGCCGGTGTTCTCGCGTGGGTCGCGCGAGAGGTGGTCGGGCACGCCGCCGTGCTCGCTCATCACCCGCACGCGCACCAGCAGCGGAAACACGAACACCATGCCGATCCACCAGCAGGCGTAGACCTGCGGCACGCCCAGCGCCCACAGCGTGCCGAACAGCACGCCATGCGAGATGAGGAAGGGGACGGTCGTCTTCCAATGGAACGTCTGCACCTGATAGACGAGGTTCTTCACGCCGTTGATGCCCGACACGTCCCGCAGCAGCTTGCGCGCAAGGCTCGCCCGCGTGGCCGGGTAGCCGTGCACGAAGGCCAGATCGGGGTCATTGGCCGTGCCGGCAGTGCGGTGATGTTCCAGATGCCCTTTGCGATACGCCCGGTACGGCACGTTGGGCAGGCCGCCGAACAGCCACGTCCCCGCCCATTCGTTCATGCGCCGCGAACGGAAGAACGCCAGATGCGCCGTGTCATGCGTGAGGATGCCCAGCCCCAGCGCGCGCCCTGCCAGCACGATGGACGCCACCCCCCACGCAAGCGGATGCGGCCACACAGCGGGCAATGCAAATGCCGCGGCAATCAACGCAAAGTTGACCGCCGTGACCCACCATGCGCGCCAGTCTGATGGCGTGGTCAACGCCTTCAGCTCGGCCTTGTCGATCACGTGCAGGACGGACATCGTGCGGCTCCTGTTTGTGTGTGTGGATCAGCGATCGTAGAACGCAGCCTGCCGCGCGGCCATGTCGCGCAACAACGCGGGCGGCGTAAAACGGCGGCCATGCTTGTCGGTCAACTGGTCGCACAGTGCGACGAACGCGCCTACACCCACGCGGTGGATGTGCGATACCGGCCCGCCCCGGAATGCCGGGAAGCCCCAGCCGAGCAATGCACCCACATCGGCATCGCGCGGGTCGGTCACCACGCGTTCGTCCAGGCAGCGGGCAGTTTCCACCGCCTGCACGGTGACGAGCCGATCGACCAGCGTCTGCACGTCGGGCTGCGTGGCGGCCTTCGGGTATTCCGTCGCCAGCCCCGGCCACAGCGTCTTCTTGCCACCCTCCTGATAGTCGTAGAAGCCCTGCCCCGCCTTGCGGCCGATGCGGCCCAGCGCCACCATGCGCTCGGCCACGGCTTCACCGGGGCGCTCGATGTAGGCGACGCCCAGGTCGGCGCGGGTCTGCTGGTTGACCTTATGGATCAGCTCGCTCGACACCTCGTCGATGAGCGCCAGCGGCCCGACCGGCATGCCCGCTTGTACCCCGGCGTTTTCGATGAGGGCAGGGGCCACGCCCTCGGCCAGCATCGCCAGCCCTTCGAGCACGTAGGTTGAGAACACGCGGCTCGTATAAAAGCCGCGGCTGTCGTTGACGACGATGGGCGTCATGCCGATGGCGCGCACGTAGTCGAGCGCCTGCGCCAGCGTGGTCTGCGAGGTCTGGCGCCCGACGATCACCTCCACCAGCGGCATCTTGTCGACCGGCGAGAAGAAGTGCAGCCCGATGAAGTTGCCCGGCCGGCTGCTGGCCTCCGCCAGCCCGGTGATCGGCAGCGTGGACGTGTTGGACGCGAAGATGGCATCCGGCGACAGCACGGCTTCGGCCTGGCGTGTGACATCGGCCTTGATGTCGCGCTGTTCGAACACGGCTTCGATGACGAGTTCGGCGCCGTCCAGATCGGCATAGCGCGTAGTGGGCTTGATGCGTGCGAGCAGCGCTTCGGCCTGCTCCGCATGCAGACGGCCGCGCTGTACCTGTTTCTCGACCAGCTTGCGCGAGTAGTCCTTGCCGCGTTCGGCGGCTTCCTGCGTGCTGTCGAGCAGTACGACCGGCAGCCCTGCCTTGGCCGTGACGTATGCGATGCCGGCACCCATCATGCCGGCGCCCAGCACACCCACCTTGGCGTAGCGGCGCACCGGCACATCGGTAGGGCGTGCGGCTAGCTTGTTGGCGGCGTTCAGGCTGAAGAAGAGGGTGCGGATCATCGCGCGTGCCTCGGGCGAGAGCACGGCCTGCACGAAGTAGCGCGCCTCCGTCTTCAGGCCCGTATCCAGATCGGTGATGAGCCCTTCGTACACGCATGACAGGATGCTGGCCGCCGCCGGGTAGTTGCCGTAGGTCTTCTGCCGCAGCATGGCGTTGGCCGCCGTGAAGATCTGCTGCACGGCGGGGCTGGAGATGCCGCCACCGGGCACCTTGTAGCCTTTGATATCCCACGGTTGCTGTGCGTGGGTTTGGCCTTCGCCAAGCAGCCACGCGCGTGCGGCGTCGGCTTCCTCACCGGCATTGACCACCGCATCGACGATGCCGAGCTTGAGCGCCTCGGCAGCCTTGATGCGCTTGCCTTCCAGCAGCATCGGCAGCGCTTTCTGCACGCCAATTAAACGCGGCAGCCGTTGCGTGCCGCCACCGCCCGGCAGCAGGCCCAGCGTGACTTCCGGCAAGCCGAAACGCGCACGTGCGTTGTCGGCGGCCACGCGGTAGTGGCAGGCGAGTGCAATCTCCAACCCACCTCCCAGCGTAGAGCCGGGCAGCGCGGCGGCGACGGGTTTGCCGCAGGTTTCCAGCTTGCGCAACGCGCGGTGCAGTTCGCACGTGCGATCGAACAGTGTGGCCGCGTCGTCGCTGGCCTGCAGCCATTCCAGATCGCCGCCCGCAATGAAATCCGGCTTGGCGGAGGTGATGAGGATGCCCTTGACGTTGGCATCCGCCACCACCTGGTCGATGGCGGCGAAGAAGGCGGCGCAAGTCTCGCCGTTGAGTACGTTCTGTGCGCGGCCCGGCTGGTTCCACGAGAGCGTGGCGATGCCGTCGGCGTCGATGGTGATGTCGATCATGTCGGCGCTCCCTTAGATGCGTTCGATGATGGTGGCGGTGCCCATGCCCGCACCCACGCACAGCGTGGCGAGGCCCGTGCTGGCGCCACGGCGCTCCAACTCGTCGAGCAGCGTGCCGAGGATCATGGCGCCCGTTGCGCCCAGCGGATGGCCCATCGCAATCGCGCCGCCGTTCACGTTGATCTTGTCGTGCGGCACGGCCATGACCTCCATGAAGCGCAGCACCACGGAGGCGAACGCTTCGTTGAGTTCGTACAGGTCGATGTCGGATGCGCGCATACCGGCGCGCTTGAGCGCTTTCTCGGCGGCGTAGGACGGGCCGGTCAGCATGATCGACGGCTCCGAGCCGATGCTCGCAAAGCTGCGGATGCGTGCCCGCGGTTTGAGGCCGGCACGCTGGCCCGCCTCACGGCTGCCGATGAGCACAGCGGCGGCGCCATCGACGATGCCTGAGCTGTTGCCGGCGTGGTGCACGTGTTCGATGCGCTCCAGCTCCGGATAACGCTGGCGGATCACGGCGTCAAAGCCGTATTGCTCGCCGAGTTCCGCAAACGACGGTTTGAGTTGTGCGAGCGTATCCACCGTGGTTTGCGGGCGGATCATCTCGTCGCGGTCGAGGATGGTGAGACCGTTCTGGTCGCGCACCGGCACGATGGAACCTGTGAACCGGCCTGCCGTGGCGGCAGCATGCGCGCGGCGATGGCTCTCGGCAGCGTAGGCGTCGACATCGCGGCGGCTGTAGCCAGACTGGGTGGCGATGGTGTCGGCTGACACGCCCTGGGGCACGAAGTACAGCGGAATGGCGGCGGCCGGATCGACCGGCCACGCACCGCCGCTGGCACCCATCGGCACGCGCGACATGCTCTCCACGCCGCCGCCGATGGCGAAGTCGCTCTGCCCGGCCATCACCTGCGCGGCGGCCATGTTGCAGGCCTCCAGGCCAGAGGCGCAGAAGCGGTTGATTTGCACGCCGGCCGTCGTTTCGGCATAGCCGGCGGCAAGCACCGCCACGCGGCCGATGCAGGCGCCTTGTTCGCCTACGGGCTCGACGCAGCCGAGCACCACGTCATCCACCAACGCGGTGTCGAGCTGATTGCGGTCACGGATGGCGCGCAGTGCGGTTGCGGCCAGGCGCAGCGGCGTCACGCCGTGCAGGCTGCCATCCTTCTTGCCTTTGCCGCGCGGCGTGCGTACGGCGTCGTAGATATAGGCTTCCATCGGGTTCGGTCCTTGGTGTTGTACGCGTCAAAGGGTGCGGGCGATCAGCTCTTTCATGATCTCGTTGGTGCCGCCGTAGATCTGCTGCACGCGCGAGTCGGCCCACGCGCGGGCGATGGGGTATTCCCACATGTAGCCGTAGCCGCCGTGCAGTTGTACGCAGCGGTCCATCACTTTGAATTGCAGGTCGGTGGTCCAGTACTTGGCCATCGACGCGGTGGCGGCATCGAGCTTGCCGTCGAGCTTCAACGCGATGCACTGGTCCACAAACACGCGGCCGATCTGCACTTCGGTTTTCAACTCCGCCAGCGCATGGCGGGCGGTCTGGAAGTCGAGGATGGATTTGCCGAAGGCCTGGCGCTCGCGCACGTAGCGCAGCGTCCAGTCGAGCGCACCTTCGGCCGAAGCGATGGCACCGATGGCAATCTGCAGCCGCTCCCACGGCAACTCCTGCATCAGGTAGCCAAAGCCGCAGTGCTCTTCGCCCAGCAGGTTGGCGGCGGGCACACGCACGTTGTCGAAGAACAGCTCGGCCGTGTCCTGCGCCTTCATGCCGACTTTTTTCAGGCGCTTGCCCTTGCTGAAGCCGTCCATGGACGTATCCACCACGAACAGGCTCGTGCCCTTGGCGCCGCCCTCGGGCGTGGTGCGCGCCACGACGATCACCACGTCGGCATGCCAGCCGTTGGTGATGAAGATCTTCGAGCCGTTGAGCACGTAGTGGTCGCCATCGCTGCTACGTGTCGCGGTGGTGCGCACGCCTTGCAGGTCGGAGCCGGCGCCGGGCTCAGTCATGGCAATCGCGCCGATCATCTCCGCGCTCGCCAGTTTGGGTAGGTAGTGCTGCTTGAGCGCCTCGCTGCCGTAGTGCAGCAGGTAGGGCGCGACGATTTCCGAGTGCAGGCCAAAGCCCAGGCCCGTGGCACCCGCGCGGGCGATCTCCTCCATCAGCACTGTGCTGTAGCGGATGTCCGCACCGGCGCCACCGTAGGCCTCGGGCATGCTGGCGCAGTGGTAGCCCGCGGCAGCGGCTTGCTCCCAGATGGCGCGGTCGACGTAGCCCTGGTCTTCCCAGCGCTCGTGGTGGGGCATTACTTCTGCGTCGATAAAGCGGCGGACGGATTCGCGAAAGGTGTCGTGTTCAGCATCGAACAGCGTGCGGGAAATCATGGTGGCTCCGGATGCGCGGGTGGGTTGCCGTATTTCAGCAAGGCCGCGACAATTCCGGTTGATCTGAATAGCCACGTTCTTGATATGAGCAGACAGTCGAAATCTGCCTCCAAACGTCCTGATCGGCCCCATCGTCCGGACCGCGCTCGCATCGCCATCCTGCTGCCGCCGCGCCTATTTGCCGGCTACGTGTTCCTCACGCACGAGATGCTGCTGATTGCCGGCACCATGCAGGCGCGCAGCGTGGACGTGATGGGCAGCCGGCTGTTCGAGATCGATCTGCTCTCAGCAGACGGGCAACCCGCCATCAGCTTTGCCGACATGGCCGTGCCGGCGAGTGGTGCGTTGCGCACGGCCGGCCTGCACGACGTGGTGATCGTGCCTGGCCAGTTCGCGCCGCAGGCCATGCTGGAGGCGGAGGAGTCGCTATTTGCCGATTGGTTGCGCGCGCAATACGACGCGGGCGCGCTGGTCGTGGGCTTGAATGCCGCGCCGCTGTTCGCCAAGGCAGGCTTGCTCGATGGTCGCCGCGCGACTGGGCTGGCGAGTGAGCGGGCGTGGTTTGCTCGACACTTTCCCGAGGTGCAGTACACGCCGGACAAGCCGCTCGTGGTGGACGGCCGCCTCATCACGGTGAGCGGCATCAACCCGGCGGTGGATGCGTGCGCCTATGTGATCGATCACTGCCGAGGAGCAGGTGCCTCGCGGCGCCTGCTGCGCACGGCGCTCACACAGTCGCTGCCGTCTTACGAGCACATGGCCGTGTGGACAGCGCAGTTCAAGCGCCACGGCGATGCGGCCGTGCTGGCCATTCAGGAGATCGTGGAACGGGAGTTGGCAGCGCCCCCGGCGCTGGCGGAGCTGGCCGCGCAGGCGGCAATGAGTGAGCGGACCCTGACACGCCGTTTTGCCGCTGCCACCGGCAGCAACCTGCGGCGCTATGTGGCGGCGTTAAGGCTGGAGTTGGCGGCGTTCCTGTTGCGCACCGGCAGGCAGCCGCTGGATCACATTGCGGACGAGTGCGGCTTTGGCAGCGTCAGTGCACTCAGCCGCGCATTTGCAGCGGGCTACGGCA
Organism: Ralstonia sp. AU12-08; assembly: GCF_000442475.1. Lineage (NCBI taxonomy): Bacteria > Pseudomonadati > Pseudomonadota > Betaproteobacteria > Burkholderiales > Burkholderiaceae > Ralstonia > Ralstonia sp. AU12-08. The sequence continues at coordinate 21,653 of NZ_ASZV01000006.1, forward strand.
GCAGCCCGCTGCGTTACCGGGCACACCAGCGGGGCGGCCCGGCGTAAGTGCCCGCGTGCATACATCAAGGGCGGTCATGGACGGAACAGATCGTAGCCGGCCAGCAGCACCACGCCAGCCAACGCCGTGAGCGCCAGCGAATGTTGGCCGAAATACAGCAACGCAGCGGCCACCCAACTGGCCGCGAAAAAAGCACTCATGCGGTTCATGATCACACCTGGTTGTTTTGTGGTTGGAGCGGCGCTGCCAGCACATCGTGCGCATCACGCGTGCTGGAAGCGATACTCCTGGGTCTTGCCGCCATAGCCATACGTTGCGGCGCGAACGTCCTGTACATAGATATAGGACTCTTCGTGCAGATTGCCGAGCAGCGCTGCAAATGCCTCGAACGCCTCGGCGATGTACTGCGCCTTCTCCGCCTTGGTGTTGGTTTCGTCCGTCACCTTGATGTCGAAATAGACGCTGTGCCTGCCTTGCGCCGCGAGCGTTTGCCCGCCAACGATCCAATCCGCCGGGTCGACGTAGTCGATGGCGATGGCCGTGACCTTGGGGTCTTTGCCGAGGATGCGGGAGGTGAGTTCCAGCAGCGTGGTGGAAATCTTCTGCGTCATTTCCGCAGAACGCTGGGCACTGACTTTGACGTTGAGGATCGGCATGATAGCTTCCTTTATTAGTTAGCAATGCAACTATAAGAGCCAAAAAAAACGCTCAGCTCAGGGTCGAGCGCACACCCCGGATTTTCGACACCGTATCGGTGAACTCCGCACTGCCCAGCACGCGTTTGAGGCGGGCGGTGACGGCGCCACTCGCATCATTCAGAGCCGCACCAATCTTCATGGCCTCTGGCGTCGGGAAGATCGCGGTCTCGCGGCCGTCGGCTTCTGTCTTGCGGCGCTCGATCAGGCCTTTGGCTTCCAGGCCGTCCAGCGCGCGCGTGGCCGTGGGGCGCGTGACGGACATCGCTTCCGACAGCTCGCTTTGCAGCATGCCGGGACGGTCGACGATCGCTCTCAACATGAAGCCTTGCGGAGGCGTCAGGTCGAAGGGCGCGAAGGCATCTGCCCAGACGCGTTCGAGCTTGCGGGCCAGCGCGGAGGTGTTGAAGTAGAGGCAGTGGTCAAACATGGTGAGTTGGATGGTAGGCGGTTATAGTTAGATATGCAACTTATTCTTGTTGTGTGGTGCGGGCTTAGTCCAACTGGATCCATGCACCGTGCCTGGCTCAGTACGTCACCGTCACGATGATTGTGTCGTTATAAACCCCGGCCTGCGGCGTCACCTGTACGGGTACGCGCCCATACACCGTCGATACCTGCGATGCCCCGCTTCCGATGCCGGCCACCGTTGAGGTTCCGGCCGTGCCATCCCCCCACACGGCGGCGAACGCACTGGTTGTGTAGAGTCCGTAGCCCACGGTTTGGGTGCCGCCCGTGCGTGTCAGCAACCGGTTGGCGACCGTCGCGCCGCTGCCCCCGCCGGCGGACAGCGACAACGTCCACGGCGACTGGTTCGTGCAGTTGAGTGTGATGGCGCTGCTGGCGGTGACGGCCGCGTTGAGTAGCCCGGCTGTGCCGAAGTTCAGATTCGTTGCGCTGATGATGCAGTCGTTGATCAGGCTGGCGGTGGCAGAGAACGAAAACGTGGTCGGGTTGGTGGTGATGCTCGCGCACGTCGTGGTGCCGGGGTTGAACAGCGAATAGGTGGTCGCGCTGGCGCCAGAGAAGCTCTGCGTGTAGGTGCCGGCGGGCAGCGTGGTTTGACCGCCAGTGACGCGGCCATACACCGTGACGGTGGCGGAGCCTGCGCCGAGCAGGCCCAGCGGTACATCCACTGTCAGCGCCGGTGTGGAAGGGGTCGTGCGCCCACCCCAGACGGTGCTGCGCCCGCTGTCTGTGTACACGTTGTACTGCAGTTGGTTGCTGCCGAAACTCAATACGCGTGGCGTGATGCTTGTTCCGCCACTGCCCGTGCCCAGATTCAGGCACGCGCGTGCGGAGCCCTGGAGCAGCGGAAAGCCGTTGCAGTTGACGGTGAGCGTGGTGGTGACATCGGTGTTGCTGCCCTGCACGGGGCTGATGTTGCCGAAGTTGATGCTGGCCGTGGTCACGGAGCACGACTGTGCGTGCGCATACGCCGGCAGCAGCACGGCCAGCATCAGCAGACAGGTGCGCAGCCAGCGCCGGCTCATGGCGCACCACGCTGTGGTTGAGGCACGCAGCGCAGCGGGCCGAACGTCGGCAGCGCGCCAGCATCAGCGGGGTAGGTGAACTGCACCACGCAAGGCGGGCTCACGTCATCCACGCGTACGGTGTTCTCTGTGTCCAGCGTATCGATGAAGGCAAGGCCGTCATAGCCGATCGGATAGCGCTGGCCATTTCGCACGAGTGTGGCGGTACTGCCGGCCGGCAGTGGTTGGTCGTGCGCATCGACCAGGCGAAGTTGCGCGCCGCGAAAGGTTTCGATGCGAAAGCGTGCCAGCACACCCGAGCGGTCAGCCGGGGCAATCGTCATGGTGCTGGTATCGAGCTTGGCGTTGATGGGCAGCACGAGCGGGTCGATCGCCACGCGGTTGTTCTCGTATGAGACGAGGTCCGGTACGAGCAAGTGGCCACCCGCATTCGTGCGGCCCATCAGGCGGTTCTCGAAGGTCACCGGCACGTTGGGGATGCCTTCGGTTGAGACCAGCGCAAATCCGTCGTTGATGCGTCTGCCCGGCAGCACGTCGCCATCCATGACAACAACCGAGCCGGTCAGGTCCACTGCTGTGCTGGTCTGGCCGTTGACCTCCTGCGCGGCGACAAAGGCATCGCCGTAACGGCTGCGGTAGTTCAGCTGCGCCAGGGATCGGCGGTCCGACCCGGTCTGGTTCGCTTGCAGCTGCCAACCGAAGCCACCGCCGTATTCCGGCGTGCGGATGGCGCTGACGGTGGCCGAGGTGTGGCCGCGGTCGGTACCCACGCCAACGGCCGTGCTGGTGTCGTTGCCCAGTGCCATGGTGAGCGCCATCAGCACACCGCGCGCGCGGCTGTCTGCGAGATCTTGATAGGCACTGGCGCTGAGCGAGAAATCGCGCCCGACCTGCGTGCTGTACGACAGCGAGACGATACGCGACTTGCCCGTCACTGGGTCGGACACACCGATATAGCTGGCCGCAACGCTGCCCGAGCGGCCTGCCGGCACCGACACCGTGGTGCGCAACAGCGAGCGTAGAAACGGCGCACCTGCAGCGCTTGCCAAGTCGCGGTACGTGCCGAAGCTGCGCATGCCTTGCACGTCAACGTTGAAGATGGGCGTGCGGTATTGATAGCCGATGGTGCCCTGTGCGCCGTTCTGGCCGTCGCCTTGCGAGTACGCGGCCGCGCCAGACAGCACGCCGCCCTGGCCCAGTCGCACTAGCGTACCTCCGCCGGCATTGGCGACGCTGCGCGTGGCTTCTGCATGACCTTCAAGCGTGAGGCTGCTGGTGAGGCCATAGCGCATGGATGTGCTCAGCGCGGGGCTCGATGCATAGTCGAACGAGCGCACGCCATAGTTGTTGCGCAGGAAGCCCATTTCAACGGCGTAGTCGAGCAGCCCTGCAGCAAGCAGCCGCGTGTCGATGTACAGCGGCACCGATGTCACCACGTCACGCCCGAGCGCATCCTTGACCACGATCACCGCCTGCCCGGCGCCCGTGATGGCCGGCGCGTTATTCAGCACGAACGGCCCGCTGCCCACTTGCCCAGTGAACTGCCGCACGTTGTTCACATAGAGATCGACCGCCGTGGGCACGGCTGCGCTGCCGCCAAGCGCGGGCAGCGGGTACGTCACCAAGTCGGGGCGCAGTGCGAAGTTGCGTCGCCACTGCATGCCGCCCAGCCGGACGGCACGGCTCCAACTGAGTGATGACGTCACGGTGTCGCCCACGGCGAGCGTCGTAAGCCTGTCGGCATCGGAGTGCGACCAACTCGTGTCGAGCCGGGTGTAACGGTGTGCGCTGGAGCCGAACACGGCAACGCCGCTGTTGGCGAACACGCCGCCCGGGTGGAAGACACGCTGCTCGCTGAACAGGCCCAGGCTCGGGCCGCCGGGGCCGAGCGTGGTGGGTTGCAGGTAGGCGTCGTAGTTGAGCACGAGGCCCGTGCCGCTGGTGGCGGCCACGCGGCGTTGCGTCTGATAGCTGAGCACGTTGGGCACGCGGCGGGTGTCGTCCAACGCGAATTGCGCCTGCTGGGTGCGCACGTCGTACACATAGCGCAGACCGGGGATACCGTCGAGCGCGATCAGACCGTTCGCGTTGGGTTGCAGATCATCGACGCGGATGCCGATCGCGCGCAGTTCATCGGCGGTGGTGGACAGCCGTCCATCATGCAGGCGGAAGCGCGCGATGATCTGCGTGGACGTGCCGTTGATGATGGCCTCCAGATAGATGTCGCCCAGGCCGGCGGCGGGCAGTGGGCCGTCAGGGCGTGTGGCAGCGAGCAGGGCGGGTGCATCGGTGCCAGCGCTGAGATGCTCCTGCGCGGCGGCGGACGCGGCCAACACCAAGCCGCAACCCAAGGCAAGTACGCGGCGGCAGGTCGTGCCCGCGTTGCACATCAGTCGGCACGGGCAAGCGGAATCTCAACCGCAACGCCATTGATCTGCGCGCGCAGCCGCTGTGGCACGACACCCGTTGTGCGGGCATCCGCGATGGGCCACGTGCGTGTGGCGCCGGCCAACGCATAGCCGAGTAGGCCTGGGGTGATCTCGTTGCGCGTGCCGTCGCTCCATTCGATGGAGACGGCCGAGAGTTGTGCGTGGTACCTGTCGATGTTGCGCACCACCAGCACGGCCTTGCCGCCGTCTTGGCGCAATGTGGCCGTCAGCTTGGGCGGCGCATCCGCAGTTGCATTGACGAACACTGGCACCGAGTAACGCAACTGCATCGTCACGCCGGTCAGCGTTTGCGGGCGACGATCCGGTAGTTCGTCGATCAGCAGGCGGTAGGCCTGTTCACCCGCGCCGGCAACAGGCGGCTGCGTCAACACCACACGCACAACCTGTTCGCCGCTGGCCGGAATCTGCACGATGGGCGGGCTGGCGACCAGTGTCGTGGCAGGCTCAAGGTGATCGCCATCGGCATCCTGCGTCCATCGGAACACGCGTACCTGCGCGTTGAGTGGTTGCGTGCCGCGGTTGTGCAGCATGATGACGGCCGCCATCTGGCCTGGCGGCAGGTCAAGACGGATGGGTGAGATCTGCAGCGCAGCCGCGTGCGCGGCGAATGGCGCGAGCGCTGCAATCAGCACGGCAAGGCTCGCTACCCAGACCCAGCGCACGTGTCGGCATCGCAACGCCGTGACGTTGCGATGCGCCGCATGCGAGGCAACCCCAAGGCCGAGCAAACTCAGAACGTGATGGTGGCGGTGACGGTGGAGGTATAGGTGCCGGCAGCTGGCGTGCTCTGCTGTGGCACACGGCCGTAGACCGTCAGGGTTTGCGCAGTGCCGGTACCGGTGCCGGTGACCGTGTTGGTGCCGATGGTGTTGCCCCAGACCTGGGTGTGGGCGCTGTCACTGTAGAGCTGGAAACCCACGGTGGCACCACCGCTGCCCGCCAGCAGGCGTGCGGCGACGGTTGAACCTGTGGTGGTGCCTGCATCCAGCCCCACGTTATAAGGTGCAGCGGTGCTGCATGTGACACTCAGGCTGGTGGTTTGGTCCACGTTGGCGCTGAGCACGCCCTGGGTGCCGAAGTTCAGCGGGTTGGCGCTGATCAGGCAGTTGTTCTGCAGCGTGAGCGTGACCGTGAAGGTGGTCGTTTGGGTAGCGGCGCTCAGCCACCCGGGGGCAGCCAGCAGGCCGGCCAGCACGATCAACCGGGGGTGGAGGCGGAACAGACGGGATGTTGATGAGCGGTTGCCACGCATCGGGCTCTCCTCGGAAGATGGCCCGATGATGCGTGCGGCAGCACATGCATCGACAGTGACGTCGCGGGCTCTGCTTGTTGTTGAAAGGTGATCGTTTCAACATAGTCAAAGAGAGGTCCGCTTCCCACTGATTATCAAAATTCCACAGTCACAATCTGTTGGTGTGCTGAGATCGCCGCATCTTCGACTTGCGCCGGTAGAGCCGGTATGGCAGCGCCGCGCGATATGCGGCTGGGTGACGCGCCCAGGCATTGCACGCTGACAGCGGCGGGTGGTTGGCTGTTGATCATGCAGCTATCGGCCACCGCAAGGTTGATGGTCAGGCTGGTGCGGGTTGCGGCCACCGGCACGGTGGGGGTTGCGCCCAGGGCCAGTGGGGCAAGGAGTGCAAACGTACGAGGGAGTTTCACGAGATCAACGGACGAGCGATGAGGAGCGCCGGCCATATCGCGGCCGGTGGACTTCGTCTGTATCGGCACCCGGGGCCAAAGATATAGGCCCCGGGAGAGCGAAATCTCCCCCGGTGGAGGCCGCTATGCTCAAAAGTTGATCGTGGCACTGGCCCGGAACGTGCGCGGCGCCCCTTGCGCGAGGATGAACCCCCAGCTCGGCAGCCAGTATTTCTCGTTGGTCAGGTTGTCGATGTTGAAGCGGAACGTGACGGCCTTGCCGCCCACCTTGGTGCTGTAGCGTGCACCCGCATCAAACGTGTGGTACCCCGGCACGATATTGCTGTTGTTGGCCTCCAGCGCCGAGTTGCCGACGTACTGGCCACCGGCTGACAGCACCAGCCCGGGCATGGCCGGCACCGCGTATTCGACATACGCCGTGGCCTTGTACCGCGGCGATCCGTAGGCGCGCTTGCCAAGCACCGAGGCATCGGATTCCGTGTTCTCCGAGTTCATGAACAACACTCCACCAAGCAGCGTCCAGTCCCGTGCGATCTTGCCGCGTGCGCTCAACTCCAGGCCGCGGTAGCGCGTCATGCCGTCCTGCGTATAGACGTTGTCCGGGCGCAGGTATGCCAGGCCACGTTGCACCTGGAACAGCGCCGCACCCAGGCTCCAGTCGTGCAACTCCGCCTTGGCGCCCACCTCGACTTGCTTGCTCTTGAGCGGGCCGAACACGGTACCCGCATTGGCTGCTGTGATGGGTGCGCTGGCGCCGGCTTCGAGCGATTCCACATAGCTCGCATACAGCGTCATCGGCTGCACGGGTTTGAACATCAGCGCCACCGTGGGCGTGATCGGCTCGCGGTCGTACTTGGCCGACACGTCACCGCTCGGGGTGTAGCCGGTCTGGCTAAAGCGCGTGTAGCGCAGGCCGCCCAACACCGACCACTGTTGGTTGAACTTGACTGTATCGCTGGCGAAGACCGAGGTCTGGTCGATCTTCGAAGTGCGGTACATCCCCTCGGATGACGGCACCCGCATCAACGGCGCACCCGACGACACAAACGCCGATGGGTTGTACAGATTGCCCGTGCCCAGGAAGGTGGAGGCGAAGCCGGTATTGGCCTGCGTCAGGCTTTGCCACGATGTGCCGAACACCAGTTCATGCTCGATCGACCCGGTGCGCACGCGGCCATTTGCCATCACCTGCGCTTGGCTGTACGCATAGCGCTGGTACGAGCCGTACTGCAACTCGCTGAAGGTGCCGGCGTTGTCGGTCAGCTGGATGGCGCTGTCGGCGTTGCCGCGGTTCTGCTGCGTGTAGCGGTATGACGCGCGCACGTTCCAGTCGGGTGCGGCTGCCCAGTTCAGTTCGGTGCCGACGGTCTTGATTTCGGTCTCGTAGTACGAGCCGCGCGAGGCCACGCGCTGGCTGCCGTCAATGGCGCGCGGTGTGCGCACGAACTCGCTGACCGGCACGCCAAAATCTTGCCCGGGGATGATGCCGTAGTACGCGCCCTGCACGTTGCGCTGCATGTACAAGCCATCGAACGACCATTGCAGATTCGGCGTGATGCGGGCATCGAGCGCGAGTGATGCGGAGTCACGCTTGATATGGCCGCCGTCGACAAAGGTGTCGCCTTCTTCATGCACCACGCCAAGCCGTGCACCCAGCGCCTTGGTGGGGCCAAAGCGGCCGCCCAGGTCAATCGATTCCTTGAGCGTGCCGCCGCTGGTATAGCCGAACGTGGCGCTGCCGCCAAAGGTGTTGGTCGGGCGCTTGGTGACGAAGTTGGCAATGCCGCCCGGCGTGCCGAAGCCGTACATGAAACCCGACAGGCCCTTGAGCAGCTCCACGCGCTCGAAGTGTTCCAGCGGCACATCGCTGCCCCAGTTGGGCACGGCCATGCCGTCGATCTTGTAGCCCTCCAGCAAGTCGAGTTGCAGGCCGCGGATGGTGATATTCGATGCCTCACCAATGTAGCCGTCGTTGTTGGCGGTCACGGACGGGTCACCCTTGAACACCTCGCCAATCGTCTGTGCCTGGCGGTTCTGGATCAACTCCTGCGTGACGACGTTGATGGAGAACGGCGTGTCGAGCAGGGGCTTGTCACCCAGGGCACCGGTGGCGGCCTGCTTGGCACCGTACGCAGCCGCTTTGCCGGCGGAGACCTGCGTGGCGGGCAGGTCGACCTGGGCCGAGGTCTGCTGCGCCCAGGCGGGTGCGCCCGCACTCATGGCCGCGAGCATCCACGCGAGTTGCCGCGCCAAAGGCGTGACGCGTGGACGTGCGGCGCGCGTGCGGCGGCGAAGGGTGGATCGGCGTGAAACGGCGGCTGGCATCTGGTGCTCCCCTGGACAGCGTTGTCAGTGAAATGCGGCGTGCACGTGCCCACGCATGCCGTTGAACGGCAGGCGCGGGAACGTGCGGGTGGTGTGGTTTGTGCTGCTTTTTTTTTTGGGCGTTAGGGCTCTTTGGCCACGCTCGGATGCAGGCCGTTGCCGGCGGGTGCGTTGTCGGCCTCGCGTGCAGGCATCGCCCAAACAGAATCAGGCGCACCCTGGCGCGCCCGGCGCAGCGTGGCACGTGCGAGAGCGACAAAGCCGCACGCAAGCACCAGCGCGCCGAGGTCGAAACCGGCCACGTTCCATTCGCCACGCGCGATCGTGCGCAGCAGGTGGTCGCCAGTCACGACGGCATTGGTGATGGGCACCAGCACCGCTGCAATGGCCGCGGCGCTCAGCAGTTCCACTGCACCGCGTGCGGGCGGTCGTATCAATGCCCACGCAATCGCCCCAAAGAACACCGTGTAGTACGTCACGCCCGTCGAGCGCTCCGGCCACAGCAGCGCCGCTGGGAACATCGCCATCACACCCACGCAACAGCCAATGCACACGCCCACCGTGGCGCGCGCCAGCAACTGGTGCACGCGTGGCTGATCGAGTTTGCGCTGCTTGCGGCGCGATTCGATCCACAGCAGGTTGCCCGAATAGAAGACGAACGCGCCGGCAATACCCATCACCAAGTAAGCCAGGCGCAGGACGATGTCGCCGTAGGTGCCGAAGTGCAGGCCGTAGACGAGGCTGAAGATGGCGTGGTTGGTGTCGCGCGCATCGGGCGTCTGGTTGCTGACCAACTGGCCGCTGTTGGGTTGGCCAGCGGCGGCGTGAATGGCGACGGAACCGTAGTCGCCCACCGCGCGCGTGCTGCTGCCGCGCACTTCTGCCACGGCGTTGGCATCTCCAATGTGCTGGTAGTGGATCGACTTGACGGTGAAATTGGGTCCGGCGGTTTCACGTGCGCGGGCCAGCAGTGCCTCGGCTGACAACATCGAGGCCGAGCGATTGGCAGCCACCACCGTACCGGCCGCGGTGGTCACGCGCGGCACGGCATCAAACAGTTTGCCGTTGAGCGTCACGCTGTTGAACACCGTCATCAGCACCACGCTCAGGCACAGCACCGGCGCGGTCATCGCAAAGATCAGGTGGAACGGCAGGCTGAACAGGCCGAGCACGTTGTGCACGTCCATCCAGAAGCGCTTGAGATTGCGCCCCGGGCGCACGGCCAGCAGGTCTTTCTTCAGGCGCGGCAGGTGCAGCAGCACGCCCGAGATGAGCGCCACGCCATACAGCACCGAGATCGCGCCCATGAAGTACATGCCCATATCTTCCAGCCCCAGCGAGTAGTGCAGCCGGTTCAGGAAGTTGGCCAGCTCCCCCTTGGAGGGTTCGAGCGACAGGTCCTTTGGCGTGGTCTTGCCGGCGGTGAGCTTGCTGCCGGTGGTGGTCTGCCAATCGCCCTTGCTGTTCTGCCAATAGGCGGAAAACTCGGGCTCGCCTTCGTTGGGGAGGATCACGTAGGCGCTGGCGGCCGCTGCCGGGTGCGTGCGCACGAGCGTGTTCACGAAGTGGTCGACGTCGGCAGGCGTGGTGGCAACGGCAGCGTGTTCGGCCCGCAGCGGGTTTTGCCACGCGTGCAGCTCCTCATGGAATACCGTGAGCGCACCGGCAAAGAACGCAATGAACAGTGCCCAGCCAGCCATCAGGCCGACCCAGGTATGCAGCGTCTGATACAGACGGAGAGTGGCGGATTTCATGGTCAGGGGTGCAGCAGGCGCGGCAGCCAGAGCACGCCAAATGACAGGAGATTGGCCGTGCCGAACACGACCCACGCGTGAACGCTGGTCGAGAACAGCACGCTTGCGCTGATGAAGACCACCCACAGCGGCAGGCAGACGAGCAGCGCGCCGATCAGGCCGCTCTCCCAGCCGCCCGGCAGCCACAGGATCGCCAGCGTGCACAGCGCAATCGACAACGGCAGGCCGAGTACCACACCGGCCAGCCACTTGGTGCCCATGCCGGTCACGGCCGTACCTCCGCCGCCTGGCGACGTTGCTGTACCCACGCACCGGCCATTGGCCACAGCGAGAGGCCACCTGCTACCACCAGCAACACACCGATGGTCGCGCCGGCCCAGCCGAGCACGTCGTTCCACAGCACCACGGCAATTGCCGCCATCACCAGTGCGGCCGCGCAGAGCACGCGGCCACGCGCAAGCGAACCGGGCGCGAGCAGCGCCTGATTAGGCGACGCCGCGTACAGGCAGCCTGCGGCCAGCAACCCGAGCAGGAGGGCAACACCGTGCATGACAGAGTTCAGTGGAATCAAGAACGCAAATGATAATGATTCGTATTGAATGAAACAAGCCAATGCCGGTCGCGTTGTAAGGTTGGAGAGGCGGGGGGCGGGTGAGCGAGGCCGCGCCATGCCGGCCGCACGTCGGCGGCCGGCTGGCGGGTAGGGGAAGCGGGGGTTACTGCTGCAGGACCTTGTATTCGATCTTTTTCAGCACACCGTCCGAATCATCAAAGTAGAACGAAGCCACCTTTTTTGAGCCAACAGGAATCCCGACGAACGCGATGCCGATTGCCGCGTTGCGCGAATAGCGATAGTTCCAGATGTCGAGGCCACCAGCCGTTGCCTTGTCGCTCGGTGCGCCGAGTTCCAGTGCAACGTCTTCGCGCTTGGCAACGCCCGGGACGAACTGCTTCTGCAGCGATTCCTGCGTTGCGTCAGAGATTTTGTCGACGCCCGTGCCACCACCGACGCTCACGGCGCAGCCGGACAGGGCAAATGAGAGGGCGAGACCGGATACAAGAATACGAAACATGAAAGTCCTTCTTATTGGTTGGAGTATGGAAAGCCGCTTCGATGCCACAGCGTGAACCGCGAGTTCGCTGCCCCCGCATCGCATGCGCGCCCGCATCGTAGAGAGGGTGCGCGGAAAGCGCATCCCCTTAAGCGTCGTGTTTCCGCCAAATTGAAGTGAAACTTTCTAAGGTCTCGTCTGATTGATCTTTAATTCCAGGCTGGGAGCGGGTTTGCGCTGGCTTAGCTGAGCGCTGCCTCGACAAAATGCAGACGATCCTGCCCCCAGAACATCTCATCGCCGACAAAGAACGTGGGCGCGCCGAACACGCCGCGCGCCACGGCTTCTTCGGTGGTTTTGCGCAGCGTCTGCTTGACGTGGTTATCCTGCACCAACTCCATCATCAGCGCGGGCGAGATACCGGCGGCTTCCAGTACGGCCGCCAGCTCGTTCAGGTCACCCAGGTTGCGCGGGTGCTCGAACATCGCGCTGAAGATGGCACCGAGGTAGTTGTGGAACTCGGCATCACTGCGCAGTTGCATCCCCACGGCACCGCGCATCAGCTGCAGCGTGTTGATCGGGAAGTGCGGGTTCTGCTGGATCGGCACGCCAAAGTATGTCGCCCAGCGTTCCAGGTCGATGTTGGAGTACCGGCCCTTGGCCGGAATGGTGGCCGGGCTGCTGTTGCCCGTGGCCTGGAACACGCCGCCCAGCAGCATCGGCCGCCAGACGATCTCCGCGCCCTTGGCTTGCGCAATCTTCGGCAGTTGGTGATACGCGAGGTAGCTGTACGGGCTGCCCACATCGAAGAAGAATTCGACCTGCTTCATGCGTGTGTCTCCTGGTGTTGTAATGGTGTTACCAGCGCTCGATCCACGGGCGCAGATCCAGCTCGTGCGTCCAGGCGTCGCGCGGTTGCGTGTGCAGGTACCAGTAATTCTCGGCGATGTGCTCGGGGTTGAGGATGCCGTCCTGGTCTTTCAGGGCATAGCGCTCGGGAAAGTTCTCGCGGATGAACTCGGTATCGATGGCGCCATCGACCACCACATGCGCCACGTGGATGCCCTTGGGGCCCAGTTCGCGCGCCATGCTTTGCGCGAGCGCCCGCAGCGCATGCTTGGCGCCCGCGAATGCCGCAAAATTGGCCGATCCGCGCATCCCTGCCGTTGCGCCGGTGAAGAGAATCGTGCCGCGCCCGCGCGTGACCATGCGCTTGGCCACTTCACGCCCGGCCAGGAAGCCGGAGAAGCACGCCATCTCCCAGATCTTGAAGTACTTGCGGGCGGTCTCTTCCAGGATGCTGCTCGGCACGTTGGCGCCGATGTTGAAGACCATCACCTCGATCGGGCCGACGTCGCGCTCGATGTCGTCGACGAGCTTGATGACGTCTTCCTCCTTGCGCGCATCCGACGCGAAGCCGAGCGCCTGACCGCCTTCCGCACGGATCGCTTCGACCAGCGGCTGCAGCTTGTCGGCCGAGCGGCGCGTGACGCAGGCAACCAGGCCCTCGCGCGCAAAGCGTTTGGCGATGGCGCCGCCCGTGGCATCTCCTGCGCCGATGACGAGTGCCGCCTGCTTGTTGCTTGTCTCCATATCCACCTCGTTTATAGAATAACGATCGTTACCATAACAAACGTTATGCTACTGGTTGCATAGTGTCAAGCGAGTCGAAGTACGGAGGTAAAGATGCGATACCAGCCGGGTCACAAAGAAGAAAAGCGCAAGGAGCTGCTCAAGGCAACCGCCCGCAAGGTCAAGATCAGTGGGTTTGCGGCGACGGGCGTGGATGCCCTTGCGCAGGCTGCCGGCATGACCAGCGGCGCGTTCTACAGCCACTTTGGTTCCAAGTCGGATTGGCTCAAGGCGTTGATCGAGTCCGAACTGGCCGCCAGCCGCGAGATGTGGGCCGGCAATCCGCACGACACTGCGCAAGACTGGCTGCGCTTTGAACTGGACCGCTACCTGAATCTCGCGCACGTAAAGCATCCCGAAGCAGGCTGTGCGGTGCCTGGTTTGGCGGCAGAGATTGCACGCGCAGACAACAGCGTGCGTGCGCTCTATCAGGAAGAGATGCGCAAGGGCCACGCGGTTCTCGCGCAGCGCCTGGGCGATGACGATGCGGCGTGGGCGATGATCGCGCAGTTGGTAGGCGCCATCCATATCGCCCGGGCCATGCCGGACGAGGCCATGCAGCAGGTCGTCATCGAAGCGAGCAAGCGGTTCTTGCAGGACGCTGTGATGCGTCTGGCCGCCAAGGCTCAGCCGTAATTACTGCAGATTGCCCCAGCGCGGCACGGCGGGTTCTGCATTGGCCCATTGCCAGGCGTTGCCGTTCTGGCAGGCGTAGATGGTGTAGCCGGGTGCGGTCTTGGGGGCATCGCCGTCCTGCACGGTGAGGATGGCCTCGCGGCACGTTGCCAGCGGCGTGGTGAAGGTGCGTACCAGCACCACCTTGCCGTGTGCCTTGGTGATGCCCATCAGGCGTTCCAACGACCAGTTGAGCGAAGGGGCGCCGTCACTCAGGCGGCCCACTGCTGTGGCCAGCGCGTCTTGCTCACTGGCGGCCCATTTGCGTGTGGCGTACTTGATCGATGCATCGGTAGCCGCGTTGACCGTGACCGCCACGCCATAGGCCACTGCCGGATTGGCCGTCACCGCGCCGCTGGCCACACCTGCCGCCGCGCCCGTCAGCGGCCCGACCGAGGAGCATCCGGCAACCAGGCCAGCGCAGCCCAACAGAAGCCAGCGCAACGCCCTCATTGCAGCGAGCCCCAGCGCGCGGTGGCCGGCTCGGCGGTCGCCCATTTCCACTGCTTGCCGTCGTTGCAGATCGACGCGATGAAGAAGTCGACCTGTGTGGCCTCGCCGTCCACGGTGAAGAGAATTTCCTTGCAGCTGACGAGCGGCCCGTTGATCGAACGGGTGACGACGACACGCCCGCGTTCATCGGGCTCAAGGGGAATGCGGTGTTTGATCTGCCAGTTGCCGACAGTGTTGTCAGGCAGTGCGCCTGCGATCTGGGCAATCTGATCCTGTGTCTCGGTGTGCACGACGCGTTGGGTGTGCTGCAGCGCCGCGCGGGCGCCGGCCTGCACGCCCAGGCCGATGCCGGTGGCCACTGCCGCGTTGTCGGTCACCTTGGCGGCAAGGGCCGCGCCACCAATGCCGGCCGCGGCCGTCGTACCTTCCGACATGAAAGAACTGCAGCCGCTGAGGACGGGCGCGCTCAGGGCGAGGGCACAGCCCAGCATCCGTGCGGATGTGAACCAAGGTGTGCGCATGGGGGGCTTCCAAATCTGCAACGCGCTTGATTCTAAGGGATGTCGCTGCCCGGAAACGGTTATGTGGCGCGGATTCCCACAATTGTTTTCAGTTCGCGCGGGTCACCTATACTGCTTCGCCCAGTGTCAAACCATGCGCTTCCATCAGCGTTCCGCTGGTGATTTCTGGAGGTGCTGTGAGCAGCGTGTCGAACGTCGACAGCGCGCGCTGCACGGGTTCGGAGGCCATGTGCGCCTCCCACGCGGCCCGGTCCCGATACACCTCGTGCAGGAGAAAGACGTCCGACTCGTCATGCGCGCGATAGAAGGAATACGCCAGCGTGCCGGGCTCCTCGCGCGCCAGTGCCACCAGCGTCGAGAGCTGCCCGCAGAGCGCATCAACGGTTTCGGGCCGCGCCCGCAGTCGAACGATCAGCAGATACATGCTTCACCTCAGAACTAGGAAGATGGGTTGCCATCTTTAATGGTCAGGCGAGCGAGGTCTTGTAGAAATGCGTCTTCGTTTGCGCGTCCCGCCGATAGCGCAATGGCGATTGCCCGGTGAGCGATCGAAACTCACGGTTGAACTGCGGCTGGTCGTAGTAGCCATGAGCGAGTGCGGTATCGAGCAACGGCAATTGCGGTTGCAGATGCAATGCGCGCACGGTGTGCTGGAACCGCACCAGCCGCCGGAATGCGACCGGCGCTAAGCCTTCTACCGCCAGGAAACGACGCTCCAGTTGCCGCCGGCCGAGCTGCAAGCGTGCGGCCAGCGCATCGATGGAGGTGGTGTGTGGCGCGGCATAGAGCGCGGCAACCGCTGCAGTCACCTGGGCGTCGGCGCGCACAGGTGCTAGCCGTGCCAGCAGGAATGCATCGATCAACGCAACGCGCTGTGAGAAATCGGCGGCCTGCGCCACCTGCTCGTGCCAACCGAGCGCTTCGCGGCCCCACAGTGCGTCGATCGGTGCCTGTGTATCCAGCAACCGGCCGATGGATTCGCGGACCAACGCCCCCCATCGGCCCGCGCGAATCCGTATCGCTGTGAAGCCGATGTCGTCGGTCGATGCCAGTGCATAAGGCTGCAATCGCACGCACAGCATGTGGGCGGCGGGCAGTGCGGCTCCGTTCTCGCTACGAAACGGCTGGCGGTGATGGAGAAACACTTCGGTGCCGGTGCCAGGCAGGAGCCGCGGCAGCGCAATGCGCTCGCCCGGCGCGGCTTCCCAGCTCCAGTAGCGGTCGATGTACGGGCGCAGTGCGGGATGCGGGCGCGCCATCTGCGTTTGCACGGGTTGGCCTCCGGGCGGTCGACACGCCATTGTGCTGCAGTGTTTGTGCAGTGGGGCAGCCGCGTTGCCCGCTTTCACGTACGGCAGAGCGCCTTCAGGTGCGCGACCAGCGCATCGAACACCACCCGCACGCGCGTTGGTACGGGCCCCCGCTGCGGGCGATAGACGTGAAGCGTCCATGAAGGAGGCTCGAACCGCCGCAACACGCGCACCAGTTCCCCGCGCTCGACGTGCGGGCGCAGCAGGTACTCGGAGGTTTGCGTGAAGCCCAGGCCCGCGCAGGCGGCTTGCACCTCGGTCTCCGGGTCATCGGTCACGAAGGCCGTGTGGCGGGGTTGGATCTGGGTGTCACTACGGAAGGCCCACGACCAGGCACGGCCATCCGTGCGGTTGATGAGCGTGGTGACCGGCAGCGCCAGCAGTGCATCGGGTGTCTTGGGTTCGCCCACGCGGGCGAGCAGCGCGGGTGCGCCCACCACCCACAACGGCACGGTGCCGATCGAGCGCGCCACGAAGCGGTTGTCACCGATGAAGCCGACGCGCACGCCCACGTCGATCTGCTCATCCACCACGGCGGAAGGGGTGTCCGACAGGCGAAGGTCTGCGACCAGGCCCGGGTGCTGTTGCATCAGTGCCGTCAGCACAGGCATGACATAGGTGCGCCCCACATGCGAAGGCGCCGTGACACGCACGATGCCGCCCATCTCTGCCGCCTTGGCCGACGAGGCATCGAACAGGCCATCGACGGTCTGCAGCGCGGTCTGCGCCTGTGCGGCGAAATCCTGCCCGTAGCGCGTGATCTGCACGCTGCGCGTGTTGCGGTGGAAGAGCGTCTCGCCCAGCGTGTCTTCCAACTCGCGCACCGCCCGCGTGACGGCCTGTGGCGACACGCCAAGCCGTGCTGCCGCTTCTCGAAACGTCGTCGCGCTGGCGGCCGCAGTGAAGATGCGCAGCAGTTCAAGCCGGTCTTGCATGGCAACCCCTTGAATTCCAGAAATGGGAATTTTGTTTGCCGGATTATTCCATTTATTTGCCGCATCAGCCTACCCATACTTGGCTCCAAGCCTGGCGGTACCGAGCCCCAACCAACCGCCGGACGCCAGATTTCTCCATCTACGGCAAGGAGCCGAACATGAACGCAGCAACGCAACAACTGAAGGACAAGATCGCTCTCGTGACGGGCGCCAGCTCGGGTATCGGGCACGCTTCTGCCATTGAACTGGCCAAGCGCGGTGCCAAGGTGGTCGTGGCTGCTCGGCGCAAGGCAGAACTCGACGCGCTGGTGCAGACGATCCGCGCGCAAGGCGGCGAAGCGGCCGCCGTCGAAGCCGACGTCACGCGCGAAGACGACATCCGCAAGATGGTCGACTTCACCGTCAGCACGTACGGGCGCCTCGACATTGCCTTCAACAACGCAGGCACCGAGGGCGTGTTCGCACCGCTCACCGAGCAGACGGACGCTACCTACGACAAGGTGTTCGACCCGAACGTGCGCGGCGTTTTTCACTCGATGAAGTACGAGGCCGAGGTGATGCTCCGCCAAGGCTCGGGCAGCATCATCAACAACGCATCGATGGGCGGCGTGATCGGTTTTGAGAACGCGGGCCTGTACATCGGTACCAAGCACGCGGTGATCGGCATGACGAAGACCGCGTCGATCGAATGGTTCCGCCGTGGCATTCGCGTCAACGCGCTGGCGCCGGGGCTGATCGAGACGCCGTTCCACCATCGCGGTATCTGGCCGTCGGCCGAGGCGATGTACGACTTTGCCGCCGGCACGCCAGCGGGCCGCGTCGGCAGTGCGCAGGAGATGGCGACGATCGTGGCCTTCCTCGCCTCGGATGACGCGAGCTTTGTGTCGGGCCATGCGCTCGTGGCGGATGGCGGGTACTCGGTGGCTTGATGTGGTGGGCTATGCGGCGGGGCCAGGGTTTGTTGAGACCCTAGGTCTCGCCGCACATCTGCCGCCGGTAGCGCTCCGGCGAGAAACCGAGCTGCTTGCGGAACATCGTGATGAACGCCGATGGCGTGCTGTAGCCGAGTGCCAGGGCGATGTCCTGGATCGAGCAATCCTCCTTGAGCCATACCAGTGCGCGCAGCAGCCGCACGCGGTTGCGCCATTGCACGAAGCTCATGCCGAGTTCGCTCTGGAAACGGCGTGCGAGCGTGCGCTCGGTGCTGTGCACGCGTTCGGCCCACTGCTGCAGCGTGGTGTTGTCGGTCGGGTCCAGGCGGATGGCCTGCAGGATGGGCTCGAGATGGCGATCGGTGCTGTCCGGGAGGTAGCTGTCGGTATGCCCGGCGCGAACGAGGGTTTCGACCAGCAGCTCGAACTGGCGCAAGTCCCAGTCGTCCGCCATGGCGGTGACGCGGCGCGCGGCAAAGTCTTCGAACAGCGCGCGCACCAGCGGCGTTTGCGGGATCAGGCAAGCCATGGGCGGCAGCCGTTGCGCGAGCGGCTCGGCCAAGTACACGGAGAGGAAATCCGTCGCCTGCCGGATCGACGCCGAATGCGGCTGGTTGGCCGGCACCCAGATCAGGTATTCGGCCGGCGCCGTCAGCCGGCGCCCATCGACCACGACCTCCATTAAGCCGAGGTTGATGCGGTTGATCTGGCCCCACGGGTGCGTGTGCGGCTCGATAGCGGTCTCGGGCTCGAAATGGTCGTAGCGGAAGTAGAACGGGGCGCCCTTGGGCACCCGCAGGTCGGCTTCACGGTAGGCGGTGTACATGTTGGCGCGCTTTGTCGCTTTCGATGCGTTAAATTGTCTGGTTTGCATTATATGTTCCGAACCAGAC